>CAMWIH010000063.1 GCA_947174305.1 uncultured Porphyromonadaceae bacterium
TTTGAACTTTTTTGACTGATGTGAAAAATGAGTTCAAAACCTGAAATTGTAATGACCATTAATCAGACACAAGAGGAAATCATAGAGGAATTTGACGGAATGACCGACTGGATGGACCGCTATGCCTATATCATCGACCTTGGGAACACGCTTCCTGAGTTTCCTGAAAAAATGAAAACGCCCGAAAACCTTATAGAAGGTTGTCAGAGCCGAGTATGGATAGAGGCTAAAGAGGATGCCGAAGGCAAACTCATTTTTGAAGCCGATTCCGACGCACTGATTGTAAAGGGGATTGTGGCTCTCCTCCTCCGGGTGCTTTCCGACCACACGCCCGATGAGATTCTTGGAGCCGACCTCTATTTCATCGACAAGATAGGACTAAAGGAACATCTCTCCCCCACCCGGTCAAACGGACTGGTGTCGATGGTGAAGCAGATTCATAATTACGCACTTGCCTATAAGGCAAAGCAGGCAACCCAAAACTAACATAAATCCGGGAATTGAACCGGAACGTGAAACATATCTGAATTTTTTATTTAATCAACCATAATATCAGAAGTAACCTATGTTCAAGAATCAACCTAAAGGACTGATTCCCGCCGCCCTCAGTAATATGGGCGAACGGTTCGGCTATTACATTATGAACGCGGTGCTCGTGCTTTTCCTATGCTCCAAGTTCGGATTGTCGGAAGAAACAAGCACACTCGTCTATTCATTTTTCTACGCAGGCATCTATGTGTTAAGCCTTGTCGGCGGTCTTATTGCCGATAAAACCCAGAATTACAAATCCACCATTATCTGGGGTCTTGTAATCATGACCCTCGGTTATGTGGTCCTTGCTTTCCCAATCCTCGCCACCAACGAAAACACCTCGTGGCTCCTCACGCTCACTTGCGTGGCCCTCTTCTTCATCGCATTCGGTAACGGCCTCTTCAAGGGCAACTTGCAAGCCATTGTAGGTCAGCTTTACGATAACCCCCGCTACGCTTCACAGCGCGATTCAGGATTCCAGATTTTCTATGTGTTCATCAACATCGGAGGTCTCATCGCTCCTTTCGTTGCACCCATGCTCCGCAGCTGGTGGCTCGGTGTCAACGGCATGACATACGATGCATCATTCCCGGCAATGGCTCATCAGGTGCTAAGCGTCACCGACGGGATGTCCATGGAAAATATCAACGAGCTTTACGCCCTCGTCAGCGCACATGCCGCCGAAGTAGGTGCCCAGGGACTTCAGAACATGCAAGACCTCCAGGCATTCTGCATGGAATATCTTAACGTGTTCAATACGGGTATCCATTATTCATTCATCGCTTCCGTAGCGGCAATGCTCATTTCTCTCTGCATCTTCATTGCAACCAAGAAGGGACTCCCCACTCCTGTCAAGAAAGAGAAACAGGAGGCTGTTTCCTATACTGCCGAAGAGAAGTCGGCAATGGCCAAAGAGATCAAGCAGAGAATGTATGCACTCTTCGCAGTGCTTGGTATTGCCATATTCTTCTGGTTCTCTTTCCATCAGAACGGAACTTCAATGTCGCTCTTTGCCCGTGACTTCGTGGATACATCCACAGTAGCACCTGAAATCTGGCAGGCAGTGAACCCATTCTTCGTTATCGTCCTCACACCGATCATCATGCTCATCTTCTCCTCTCTCTCAAGCAGAGGGAAGGAGATATCCACGCCGCGCAAGATTGCAATCGGTATGGGAATCGCCGGCATCGGTTATCTTTTCCTCACCATCTACTCTCTCGTTATGCACTATCCTTCCGGCACAGATTTCCGCGCACTGATCACTGCCGGTGCAGATGTAGTCAAATCCGGACCATGGGTACTGATCCTTTACTACTTCTTCATGACAGTGGCAGAGCTATTCATCTCCCCCCTCGGCCTTTCATTCGTATCCAAGGTTGCCCCCAAACACCTCCAGGGTCTTTGCCAGGGTCTTTGGTTAGGTGCCACTGCTATCGGCAACCTTCTCCTCTGGATTGGCCCGCTCATCTATAACGCATGCCCCATCTGGGTGGCATGGGCTGTTTTCTTGGGAGTCTGCGCAATCTCAATGAGCGTTATGCTCGGCATGGTGAAATGGCTCGAAAGGGTGACTCAATAACAAATTCGACCTTACTACAATATCAAATTTTATGATGAAAACCTATATCACGGCTGCCGCTTTCTTGGCGGCGGCCGTTTCAGCTTCCGCAATCAACCCGATGTGGGTGAGAGATGTAAAGATATCTCCCGACGGTTCCAGAATTGCATTCACATATAAGGGTGATATATATTCAGTTTCCTCTTCCGGTGGAGCTGCCACCCGCCTCACAACAGATCCAAGCTATGAATCAGCTCCCGTATGGTCGCCCGATGGAAGCAAAATCGCATTCGCTTCCGACCGTAAAGGAGGAAAGGATATCTATATCATGCCGGCCAACGGAGGAGCGGCCACCAGGCTCACTTTCAACTCAGCCAATGAGACACCGGAAGCTTTCTCAAACGATGGGTCGGAAATCTTTTTCTCTGCCCAGATTCAAGATCCGGCAAACAGCCCGATGTTTCCGAGCAGGGTTCTTTCGGAACTATATGCCGTGCCGGTGAAGGGAGGGTCCGTAAGACAAGTGCTGCCTACCCCGGCTGTCAATATCTCTGTCCTTCCTGACGGACGCTTCCTCTATGAGGACGTAAAGGGGTTGGAGGATAAATGGCGCAAGCATCACACCTCCTCCGTAACCAAAGATATCTGGCTTTTCGACCCCACAACCGGGAAGCATACCAACCTTACCAATCGAGAGGGAGAGGACCGTTCACCGGCTATCATCCCAGGTCAGGATAACATTTATTTCCTCAGCGAACGCAACGGAGGAAGCTTCAACGTTTACACTATGCCCCTCACAGGCTCTGCTACACCAAAGGCCCTCACCTCCTTCACTTCTCATCCGGTGAGATTCCTGAGTGCGGGAGCCAACGGCCTGTTGGCATTCACATATAATGGAGAGTTATATTCCATGCATCCGGGCGAAGAGGCTCGGAAAGTGAATGTGTCGGTACCCGAGTTCGCCCCGGCCGAAGAGGAGACTGTGACCATCAGTTCAGCTGATGAAGCAATGCCATCGCGCGATGGCAAACAGGTGGCATTCATCAAGCGAGGAGAAGTGTTTGTAACTTCCACTGAATATCCTTCCGTGAAACAGGTAACCGAGACACCTGCCATTGAGGAGGGTTTGTCGTGGGGGTCTGACGGTCGATCATTATATTATGCATCTCGCCGTTCAGGCAAATCGAATATCTACAAGGCCACTATCGCACGCGCTGATGATCCCAACTTCTCAAATGCAACTTTAATTAATGAGGAGGCTGTTTTCCCGGAAGATGGAGTGGAACGCTCTTTCCCCAACATCTCTCCTGACGGGAAGAAGATGGCATACGTGGAAGACCGCACAAAGCTACGTGTCATTGACCTTGCCTCAAAGAAAATAACTGCACTCGATGGAGGGAACATCACCAATTACCGCTCAGGAGGCTTCACGGTTGACTGGTCGCCCGACAGCCGGTTCCTGGCTCTTGAAGTGATGAATCCTTTACATGAACCATACGGCGACATATCTATCGTTGAGATTGAAAGCGGCGACTTCATCCCGGTGACACAATCAGGCTATTTTGACCAACAGCCTCGCTGGAGCCCTGACGGCAATGCCCTTCTTTTTGCCTCCGAACGTTACGGCATGCGCAACCACGCTTCATGGGGTTCGGAATATGACGTTATGATGGCCTTCCTCAATAAGGAGAGCTATGATAAATACCGTCTCTCCGAAGAGGATTACGAGCTTCTGAAAGAGGTGGAGAAACAGCAGAAGAAGGATGCCGAGAAAGAGAAGGATAACTCAGGCAAAAAGGGGAAAAAGGATAAAAAGAAAGATAAGGATAAGGAACCGGTCAAGGAGGAGAACAAAGTCAACCTCGAACGCGAGGGGCTGGCCGACCGAATCGTTCGTCTCACTCCCAATTCTTCACAGCTGAGCGACTTCATCCTCTCTTCCGACGGGGAAAACCTCTACTATCTCTCAGCCTTTGAACAAGGATATGATTTATGGAAGAAGGAGCTTCGTAAGGGAGATGTATCCCTGGTTAAGAAACTTGACGCCAAATCCACCTCACTGGTGCCTGATTCGGAAGGCAACATATTCCTTGTCGGAAATTCCGTAAAGAAATTCAACCCCAAAGGTGGCGATATGAAAAATGTCTCCATTTCCACAAAGATGAAGTTGGATCCTGACAAGGAGCGCGAAGTGATGCTTGATTTTGTGGAGAATGAGGCCCGCGAACGTTTCTATCTCCCCGAAATGCCTATTGACTGGGAAGCATACGTTGCGAACTACCGTCGTTTCCTCCCCCATATAAGCAATGGCTATGACTTTGCCGATATGGTGGGCGAACTCTTAGGGGAACTTAACGTGTCACATTCGGGTGCGCGTTACTATCCTGAGGGAGCCAATGATCCCACCGCATCCTTAGGTCTTCTTTATGATTTGAATGCCAAAGGGGATGGTCTCCTTATAACTGAGGTTCTGGAGAAAAGCCCGTTTGACCGTGCCACATCAAAAGTAAAGGCCGGCGACCGCGTCATAGCCATCAACGGCAAGGAGATAAAGGAAGGTGATGACTGGACTAAGCTCCTCAACGGACTTGCCCGCAAAAAGACCCTCGTATCTTTCAGCAATACCAAAGGTGAGAAATGGGATGAGGTGGTTCTTCCGGTAACTGCCGGCGCACAGAATGAGCTTCTTTACCGCCGTTGGGTAAAGGCTCGTGAAGCCGAGGTAGATTCCCTGTCGGGAGGACGCTTAGGTTATGTGCATATTCGCTCCATGGATGATGGATCTTTCCGTGAGGTCTATTCCAAGCTTCTCGGAAAGTTTGTTGACAGGGAGGGTATAGTGATCGATACACGCTGGAACGGTGGCGGTCGTCTGCACGAGGATATCGAGGTTCTTTTCAGCGGAGACAAGTATCTCACTCAGGAGATTCATGGCAAGAAATCTTCCGAAATGCCCTCGCGTCGTTGGAACAAGCCGAGCGTAATGCTTATATGCGAAGCCAACTACTCCAATGCCCATGGCACACCCTGGGTGTATAAGCATAAGAAACTCGGAAAACTTGTCGGAATGCCTGTGCCAGGCACGATGTCGAGCGTGAACTGGATATACCTGCAGAATCCCGATCTTCTGTTCGGGGTGCCCGTGGTGGCCTTCCGCACCGAGGATGGTACGATTCTCGAGAACACCCAGCTCGAACCGGATATCAAGGTGGCAAACACTCCCGAAGACATTGCCTCAGGCCGTGACCGACAGCTTGAGACTGCCGTGAAGTCGCTCCTTAACGACCTCAAATAATCCAAATATTTACTTACCAGGGCTCCATTTACTTCCGGACCACTGAAAAGAGTGGCCCGGAAGTATATTTATAGCCTATCCCCTTAACTTTTCTTTGTTTTTATTCGCATAATTGAAAAACATTAGATATATTTGCACCCGTTTTAGAAACCGTATCTCTAATATGGTTTTTGAAGTTGTTTAATCAACTTTTAGGTAAGTAAGCAATTTAATTCCGATTGTTTATTCAAATTTATGGAAACTTTGTTTTCGGGTTTACTTGAAACCCTGATTCGGAGAAAAGCGCCATTCATTCTCGCAATCCTCACACTGTCCGCATCGTTGTTTTCGTGCGGTAAAGGGAATAGTTCGGGAGGCGATGGCTCGTCAGATTCACAGGCAGATACCTCTTTATATTCTTCCGAAGATAACGTTTATCACGCCGATAACGATATCGCAATGACCTTGAAGAGCATTGCAGATGCCCTTCATCAAGGGGAACAGCTTGACTCTATCGATTATAATTATGACGGGATTCTCACGGATGGAACCGGCAGGCCCATATATACCGATATCCAGGGAGCCCCGGGATTATGGTCGATAAAAGTGGAATCGCCGGAGTCCGTTTCCATCAGGAACCTTTATCTGGGCGACCTTCTCCCTCAAGCACTTGAAAATTACATTACCCAAAGTCTGGGGCTTGACGAGACACACATAGTTGATGCCTCGGCATTCAAGAAAGATGATTCCGAGAATATTTTGGCCTATCATTTTGATGGAGGGTACATTCTATTTGAGACCCGCACTGCGCTCACCCCTGCCGGACAGGAGGGACCGCTTATGACAATAACCGCAACTTCCGGCTCAACAGATGCCTCGCATTAGCGTGGCATTACTCACGCTACAACCCATGCCTCGCTTTAGCGTGTTAGCGTGGCATTACTCCCATTAATTAAAGGAAAACAAACCAACGGCTCGAATCAAACCGAGGGAGAGCCATAAGCTGAACGTCAGCCTTCCTGTCAGATAGAGTTTCCTCTGCATTGCCAACAATATGACCTGCGCTTTCGAGCGCATCACGCACAGCCTTCAACGCCTTGGCCGGAGTGTTATTATCCTGCGAAAGATGACATAGGAAAACATATTTCAATCCTGGATTCATTATCTCCTTGAGGAATTGTGCGGTGGCTTCATTCTGCATGTGGCCGCGTTCGGTCATAATCCTCGCCTTCAGATATTCAGGATAACGGCCTAACCGCAACATATCGGGGTCATAGTTGGCTTCAATCACCAGATAATTCGCACGGCTCATATAATGACGCGCCCTTTCGGTCACAGCTCCCAAATCAGTGGCCAGTACAAACCTTTTCTCACCAAATTCTATGGAGAATCCCATGTTGTCGGTGCCGTCGTGAGGAACCTCAAATGCCGTTATCTCCATATCGAGCACCTTTTTGGGAATCTCCTTGAAAATCGGTTCGTGATACTCCTTTATTCGCTTTGATATGTTGTGTCTCCTCAGGATACCGTTGAGCACGCGCGGTGTGCAGAAAAGACGGATATGACGATGATTGCGCAACAGGTTATAGGAATACCTCACGTGGTCCGAATGGTCGTGCGTAAGGAAAAGACCTTTCACATTACTCATCGGTATGCCGTTTTCCAGAAGTTTCCTCTCAATCTCTTCCGCCTTAAGTCCGGCATCTATTATTATCCCCCCTTTTGATGTGCCGATGTAACAGCTGTTACCGCTCGAGCCCGAGCCGAAAGAGACATAGTAAAGACGTTTGTCGGCCCTAAATTCCTCCTCTGCAGCTTTGTCGTTAGTATTCAGGTCGGAATAAGGGCGGCGTCCGGGCATGGCTCTCTTACGCTCCTTTATCCTCACCTCCCCGGTCTTGGTGCCTTTGCCATCGGCCGAGGGTTCCTTCAAAGAATCCGCAGATTTATTGTAATCCTCATCTTCAGCAAATTCTTCAAAAGGTATGCGCGGATGATTGAATATTATCTTACCCATCAGCGTGCGCCTCCTTCCCTGTGAATCAAGAAAATTGCCGGTCGCTTGTCATAATCTTCCTTACAGTTGCGCCATAAGGAGGCCTTGCGTGTGATGATACTCTCTTTCTGAGGATCAGATATGTCGCACGCCACACATAAAAGGGTATCGCCACGAAGATTGTCGGCAAGGAACTTCACCATCCTGTTATTGCGGTATGGCGTCTCTATGAAAATCTGAGTCTGCCCCCTTTTCCCGGCAATAGATTCCAGATCCCTTAAGGCACGCAGGCGTTCCTTCTCATCAATTGGCAAATAACCGTTGAAGGCAAAGCCCTGACCATTGAACCCGGAGGCCATTAGTGACATAAGTATGCTCGACGGTCCCACCATTGGCACCACCTGCAGCTTCTCGCGCTGTGCAATCTCAACAACCGACGAACCGGGATCGGCCACGGCAGGACACCCGGCCTCGCTCATCACACCCACCGGCTCTCCTTTCCGCAAAGGATCAAGATAGGAGGAGATCTCTTTTAAATCTGTATGGCCGTTGAGTTCATAAAACGTGATGGAATCAATGTCGAACGAACGGTCCCACCTCTTCAGGAAACGGCGCGCTGTCCTCACATTCTCTACTATAAGGTGATGAATACACTTCACCACGGCAAGATTCCCGGAGGGAATCACGTCGTCGAGAGGGGCTTCACTAATATTGACCGGTATCAGATATAACGCAGGTTTAAGTTCCATACTACAAATTTATGAAATATTCACCAAATCTGCACTCCTTTGTTTGCTTATTTTTGTTAATTTTGCTAAGTTTCTAATTAGGATGCTTCATTATTCAATCTAAAACCCGATATGACCACCGAAATGCCACAGGGATTCGTTGAGGAGATTCAAGAACTCCTGCCCGAAGAAGCCGATAACCTTCTTGATGCTCTGAATATGGAACCGGAAGTTTCCATAAAGCTCAATATTCGCAAGCTGTCTGAACCCTCCATTCTCGGATATGAGGGATTGGAGAGGGTGAAATGGTGTGAATCGGGCTACTATCTGCCAGACCGTCCCCGCTTCACGCTCAACCCGTTGCTGCATGCGGGCACTTTCTATGTGCAGGATGCATCCTCAATGATTTATGAAACCATAATGAAAGGGATTATCCCTATGGCATTCGACACCTCCCACACTCCTGCCGTGGCCGACCTTTGTGCCTCGCCGGGAGGGAAAACCACTTCAATCATAAATGCCATTCCCGACGGAATCTTCATCCTGGCAAATGAGTTCACGCCTCAGCGCGTTGGAGCGTTGAAGGAGAATCTTCTGAAATGGGGGTATCCTGACATTATGATCACCAATTCGCCGGTAAACAAGCTGGCAAAAGGAGGAGCGGGGTTTGACGTTGTGGCTGTAGATGCCCCCTGCTCGGGAGAAGGGATGATGCGCAAGGAGAAGATGGCTCGCGACCAATGGAGCCCCGGACTTATCGGGCAGTGCGCCTCCCTGCAACGGGAGATTTTGGAAGATGCATGCCGAATGTTGAAGCCGGGAGGTTTCCTAATTTATTCCACCTGCACATTCAACCGTAAAGAGAATGAAGAACAAGTGGAATGGCTGGTGGAGGAAAAAGGGATGGTTCCATTCAATCCGGGGTTTCCGGAGGAATGGGGAATAATGTCGGGAATAGAGACTCCTTATCCCTGTTTCCGTTTTATGCCTCACCATACCCGTGGTGAAGGGCTATTTGTTGCCGTGATGCGCAAGGAGATCGATACGGAGGAAAAGACCGTGCCACTCAACAAGCTTAAAGACTGGTTGAGAAAGAATGTAAAGGTCGTGGCCGATGGCATTCCTGAAAAAATCGAGAAAGGCCGGGATATGATTCCATGTTCACAATGGGCACTATCCACAGCTTTTCCAACCGGAAAATTTGCGGAGATTGAATTGGATGAAGGTTCTGCCCTCTCCTACCTTCGCCACGAGGCCTTGCGCCTTTCCCCTGAAATTGGCAAGGGATTTGTGGTTGTAAAATTCAAGGGATTCCCTCTCGGGTTCGTGAAAAACATAGGCACGAGGGCAAACAATCTCTATCCTTCGGAATGGAGGATCAGGAATCTCTGAGAGGGGGGGGTAACGGGGAAAGTTTAATTTTAAAGTGAGATTATCTTTATTATGAACGGAATCTTTCCTATAACCGGTATGATGTGTGCGGTCTGCTCCAACACTGTGGAAAAGACTGCACAGTCTCAATCCGGCGTGACCTCTGCAGAAGTTAATTTTGCCAATGCCTCCCTCTCGCTCTCGTGGAATCCGAAGATCACTTCTCCCGAGAAAGTTGCGGAAGCCATCCGCAAGGCCGGATATGATATGATCATTGAGAAATCGGAGCAAAAGGCGGTTGAGGAGAAGGAAAAAAGAGACGAAGAGGAATACATTTCAATGAAACGCAAGACTATTCTTGCCTGGGTGTTGACCATACCTCTTTCCGTGCTATGCATGATTCATATCCATTTCCCCGGAGCCGCGTGGCTTTACATGGCTCTTGCTTTGGCTGTGATGATGCTATGCGGGGCCGGTTTCTATAAACGCGGTTTCCGCGCTTTGCTTTCAAAAGCACCAAGCATGGATTCATTGGTTGCTGTCTCTACATCTGTAAGCTTCCTTTTTTCTCTTTTCAACACTATCTTCCCGGAATTCATGACCTCCAAGGGTCTTAATGCAGACCTATATTATGAAGGCTCGGCCATGATCATCGCTTTCGTGCTCACCGGGAAGTTGATGGAGACGCGTTCGCGTCATAACACCGGGATAGCGTTGAAAGCCCTGATGAGCTTTCAGCCCATTGAAGCTATGCTAATCGAACCGGATGGGGAGAGGAAGGTGGTACACATCTCTCAAATTAAAAGCGGCGACCTGATAGCGGTTCGTCCGGGAGAGAAGATACCTGCCGACGGAGTTGTAACAGAAGGGGTTTCGGGAGTGGATGAAAGCATGTTGACCGGAGAACCTGTTAAGGTTGAGAAAAAACCGGGCGACCGGGTAACGGCCGGCACCATCAACGGACTCGGCAATTTCATCATGCGAGCTTCTGAAGTTGGTTCAGACACTGAGCTTTCACGGATCATCCGTGCTGTCCGTGAAGCCCAAGGTTCAAAAGCTCCGGTGCAACGCATTGTGGATAAGATCAGCTCGGTTTTTGTTCCTACGGTTATGGCATTATCCATTATCACTTTCTTTGTGTGGTGGGCAATAGGAAGGGAATTCATTCCTGTAGGAATCGTAGCGGCCATTTCCGTGCTTGTGATTGCATGCCCCTGTGCTTTGGGACTTGCCACACCTACCGCGATGATGGTGGGAATCGGGCGCGGTGCGCGCAATGGCATTCTCGTTAAGGATGCGGCCGCTCTCGAGAGGCTTGCAAAGGTGAATATGCTTGCAATAGACAAGACAGGCACACTGACAGAAGGGCATCCGCGTGTTACGGATCTCCTTGTTTCCACAGGTTTGACTGATAAAGAAACCACCACTCTGCTTTCCATCGTGGCGGGTGCAGAGCAAAACAGTATTCACCCTCTTTCGGAGGCGATATGCGAATATGTGTCTGCAAAAGGGATTGAGCCGAAAGCGCCCGAAGAGTTTGAATATATTCCGGGTAAAGGTATAAGGTGCCTGGCCTTGGGAAAAAGATATGAAATTGGTGCTTTTTCACCGGATAAGGCGTCAGGGAACGCGTCAGTCTCAAGAAAAGCTGCCGCCTGGCTTGAGGAAGGATCGGGAGTAATCGGTGTGTATTCCGATGAGGAGTTGCTTATGCTTTTCCGTGTGGAGGATACCCTTCGTGAAGATGCCCTCTCCACAATCAACTCGCTGAAGCGTCTGGGCGTCACCACCGTACTCCTGACGGGTGACAAAAAAGCCACGGCACTGCATATCGCATCGCGTGCAGGGATTACAACGGTGGAGGCCGAGATGCTCCCCTCCAACAAGCAAGATTTCGTGGCCCGGATGATGAAGGAAGGGAAAGTGGTGGCTATGGCCGGAGATGGAATTAATGATACTCAGGCTTTGGCTGAGGCCGACGTTTCAATCGCAATGGGAAGCGGTTCGGACATTGCCATTGAGACAGCTCAGCTCACAATAACGGGAGGCCGGCTTTCTGCTCTTCCAACAGCCGTGAGCTTGGCACGTGCCACCCTTAAGGTTATACGAGAAAACCTTTTCTGGGCGTTTATATATAATGTGATCGGTATTCCTCTGGCCGCAGGTGTGCTCTTCCCGTTAGGATTTATGCTTAATCCTATGTTCGCCTCTGCCGCCATGGCCCTTTCATCAGTGTGTGTTGTTACAAATTCTTTAAGATTAAATAAGATAAAGTTATGAAATTCAAGACTAATGCAAAGTGTGCAGGATGCAAGACAACTATCCTGAACCATCTTCAGAGCAAGTTTCCTAACGAGAATTGGTCGCTCGACCTCGAAAATTCAGATAAAGTTCTGGAACTTCACGGTGTGCCTGATGATGAGGCCCGTGCCCGTGAAGTTGAAAATGCCGTGGCGGAAACAGGTTTCAAAGGCACATGGATGCCCCAGACCGGATATTAAGCCTACCCAGACCGGGTATTAAGAAATAACAAAGCGGATAAAATAAAATGATTGAACTGCGAGGAATCAATAAATCATACGGAGAGCTGGAAGTGCTCCGCGACATAAACCTGACGGTTGAGGATCATGAAATCATGACGATTGTCGGACCCAGCGGCGCGGGGAAGACCACCCTTCTGCAGATTGCCGGCACACTCGATCGCCCCGATCGCGGCTCAGTAAGCTACGACGGCACCGAAATAACCTCAATGCGCGACCGCCGGCTGTCGGAATTTCGCAATCGGAACATAGGATTCATTTTCCAGTTCCATCAGTTGCTTCCGGAATTCTCTGCACAGGAGAATGTGGCCTTGTCTGCCCGAATAGCCGGAGAATCCAAACGCAAGGCAATGACGCGTGCCGCAGAGCTTCTTGACATGCTTGGCTTGTCGGAAAGGCTTCGCCATAAGCCCGCCCAGCTCTCGGGGGGTGAACGCCAGAGGTGTGCAGTAGCCCGGGCCCTCATCAATAACCCAGGGGTGATTTTTGCTGATGAGCCGACAGGAAGTCTCGACTCGCGGAACCGCGATGAGATATGCGATGTGATTGCCCGGCTCCGTCAAGAGCTCGGACAGACTTTCGTGATCGTGACCCATGACCCCTCCATATCCCTGATTGCTGACCGTGTTGTCAATATGGCCGATGGCAAGATTGTGGAAATAATTTGATTATCTCGCCCAATTTTATTAAATTCGCAAAAGAAAGCCCCAAAAACGGGCATTTGAAAAGAAAATTCTATAAATCGTAATAAAAATGGAAAATAAAGAAAACAAAAACCAGCTTCAGATTCAGCTCCGTCCCGATATGGCCGACGGCAAGTACAGCAACCTCGCAATGATCGGTCACGGCCCGAATGAATTCCTTATGGACTTCATCTTTGCCGCTCCCGGAATGCCCCAGGCTCCTGTTGTAAGTCGCGTGATTATGAGCCCGGAGAATGCCAAACAGCTTCTCTTCGCCCTCACCGACAACATCAAGAAATATGAAGCTCAGTTCGGCGAAATCATGCCTCGCGCTGCCGCCGGTAACAATTAATATGAAAGATAACAATTTATTTATCTACAACTCGCTTGCCCGCGTGAAACAGCCTTTCAAGCCGATTCACGACGGGCATGTCGGTATGTATGTGTGCGGTCCCACCGTATATGGCGATGCCCATCTCGGTCACGCCCGCCCGGCAATCACGTTCGACACCCTCTTCCGGTATCTTAAACATCTTGGCTACAAGGTGCGCTACGTGAGGAATATCACTGATGTCGGTCATCTTGAACACGATGCCGATTCAGGCGAAGACAAGATTGCCAAGAAGGCGCGCCTTGAACAGCTCGAGCCGATGGAAGTGGTGCAGTTCTACCTTAACCGCTACCATAAGGATATGGAGGCCCTCAATGTGCTTCCTCCGAGCATCGAGCCTCACGCCTCGGGTCATATAATTGAACAGATAGAATATATCAAGAAGATTCTTGATGAAGGCTATGCTTACGAAAGTTGCGGATCGGTATATTTCGACGTTGAGAAATATAACCGCGACCACAATTACGGTAAGCTTTCGGGACGCAACATCGAGGAAATGCAGAACAATACGCGCACTCTCGATGGTCAGGAGGAGAAACGCAACCCTCTCGATTTCGCCCTCTGGAAGAAAGCAGCACCTGAGCATATCATGCACTGGCCTTCTCCATGGAGCGAAGGATTCCCCGGATGGCATCTTGAATGTTCAACGATGGGCGAGAAATATCTTGGCGAGAAATTTGACATTCACGGCGGCGGCCTCGACCTGATGTTCCCACACCACGAGTGTGAGATTGCACAGAGCGTCGCGGCGCAGGGGCATGAGGCGGTGAACTATTGGATGCACAACAATATGATCACCATTGCGGGCAAGAAGATGGGGAAATCATACAACAACTTCATAACCCTTGAACAGTTCTTCAATGGCTCGCACCCTCTCCTGACTCAGCCTTATTCACCGATGGTGATCCGTTTCTTCATCCTGATGGCTCAATACCGCTCTACCGTTGACTTCTCCAATGAGGCGCTGCAGGCGGCCGAGAAGGCGTTGCAGAAGATGTCGGATATCTATCGTCGTCTGCAGAACCTGAAACCCGCTGAGAAATCATCTGTGGAACTGCCCGATTTCATGGCTCAGTGTTATGAAGCCATGGATGATGACCTTAACACTCCGATGGTCATTGCTGTCCTTTTTGAAGCCGGCAAGATCATAAATTCGGCCACTGACGGAAACGTGACACTGAGCGCGGAGGATATCGACAAGCTTAAAAAACTATTCGATATCATGCTCGTTGAGCTACTTGGAATCAGGGTCGGTTCTGAGGAAGGAACCGCTGATTTAAAGCCGTATGAAGGGGCTGTTGATTTGCTTATGGATATCCGGAAAAACGCTAAGGAAGCTAAGGATTGGACCACATCCGATCTTATCCGGAACAAATTGTCTGAACTCGGATTCAATGTGAAAGACACCAAGAATGGTGTGGAATGGTCATTGAAATAGGATAAGATCCGAAGTATAAGTGTAAGCATTAACTGAAGTACACCTTTTGGAGGTTGCAGTTGGGTTGTAATTTT
>CAMWIH010000064.1 GCA_947174305.1 uncultured Porphyromonadaceae bacterium
TTTATAAATTAAAAAAATTGTCATCTACTATCATTAAGAGATAAATTTGCCCTCATGTCGAAGATAATCACCGGTGTAGTATCAATGACATTAAATTAAGTATTCACTGCTGATGTGAAAAATTTATTCATAACAGCTAAAAACAAATCCCAGTATGAGAAAAGTTATACTGTCTTTATCTTTCTGTCTGCTTACTATTGGGGCAGGCTATTCCATTCCCAATTTGCCTCAGTCGCTGGCTGAGAAGAAAGTGGGAGGAGAAGTCAGAATTGAGCAACCAATCATTAAAGGTGAAGGAAATCTATCATTTGAAACCTCTCTTAATGGAGAGAATGTGAACCCTGACAAATTAAAGAAACGGATTCAAACTTGCCAAGGATCAGAAGAGTTGACTATGTATGAGGTTACTCCCAATATCATATATGATCGGGAGGCAGGTCAAAGTCTTCGATATGGCCTTCAATTTGCTGTCCCTTGTGGTGGGGCGATTGAGGAGGGAATGCTTCTGTATTCATGTTTTATAATGGAGATGGGGGAGGATGTCATGATATTTCCCTGGAATCTTCCTGCCGGAAAATTTGATTTTATTACAATGACAAGCTCTCAAGACGATGGTGTTTTTTGTGTAATCAAAGAGGGAATTACGGTTGACAAGAATATGACCATAGACTTTGATATGGCAGAAGCAACAAATCACATTGTTTTTGACCCTCGACTTCCTGATGGGGAGACTCCGCATCCATGGATTGATTGGAACACGTTGACTGAATTATCTCCGGGCAATTGTGCCGATGCCCAGCAGACTTTGGGTATTTATCATCGCAATGGTCATAGTGTCATGACATTTTTTGGAAATGTAGGATTATGGGATCTTGATGAAGACAATAATTTCTCGGATTCAAGACATCAGTTTGACATATGGACGAACAATACGACAGAGTTTTCTTTTTATCAGGTTTTTACGGCAATGAAACAATCTGGCAATAACTATATAATGCCGATGGTTGCCAAAGGTTGTGAACCACAGAAAGTGACAAACGACTATACTAACTTTAGCTCGATTTGCTCCGTCTTTCATCCATCACTTTTTGATTCTTCCACAAACCCAGATGAGGGCTTTATACTTGAAGGTCTAAGTTCGGGATATATGTTCTACATAAATAATTCGAAAGTATCTCATGAGTTCTCAGGATGTTATGGTAATAGCCCAACTGAATTTACTACACATATTTCCGCGCCTGAAACATATAACGAAATAATAAAGGACTGTTCAATATATCCTCTTAATTCATACGTTCAGAGTTCCAGTCTATCTGGTAAATATGGGATAGTCGCACCGGCTGCAGGTCATTTGGAAAACTATTGGCAATATCAAACTTTACTAACTCCAGCCAATTCAACCTCTACAGAGATGAGCAATTTTGCTTTAGCTGCTGATAATCCGTTAATATATAATTTTTATACTCAATATGCATTAGCACCGGAACAGAATCCCATATTTGGAGGAAGCTGTCCGATAACTCTTTTTATTAAGCCTAACTATAAGATTGGTTATGATTTTTTTGGAAGATATGGGGAGAACCGTTCAATAGATCTTCTAAATCATAAATTTACAATGGATCTGAATGGAGTGACCGTTTGCTCCTCATGGGAAGAGCTTAGTCAGATATATAAAGATTGGACACTTCCGGATGAATGGAAAGAATTTGGAACGTGGGATTATATGATTGAAAACTCCAATATGATGGTTGATGATCTGCAGGGTCTTAATAAATGCATAGTCCATTTAGAAGAAAATGATGTATATTCCTCTCCAACAGTTACCCATCTTCAGTTCCGGGATCACTCAGGAAAAGTTACAGATCGTTTTGCAACTGCGGAAGGTGAAATATATTTTTCAGCCGGTGTATGGAGTACCTATAATTTGATATACTCACCGTTAGCAAGGGTGAAGCTTGCATATAAGCCTCATTCTGAAGAAGAATGGACTGATCTGGAAGTTAAAGCAGTTGGAGATGAACCGTTCTTACCTTCCTATGGTCAGCTTTATATGGCAAATGCGTCAGGCATTACACGCAAATCTGATACAGGCTGGTTTGATCTCAAAATTGAAATTTATGATGATAAAGGAAATTATCAGATTCAGGAGGTTTCTCCAGCAATAGAGATTGCGTCAATGTCAGGAATTGATTCTGTGTTTTCTCAGTCAGCTCTCTCTGAGTTATCTTCCGATGCTGAGATATACATTTTAAATGGCATTAGAATAGAAAACACTAGAAAAATACTCCCAGGTATTTATGTTGTTAAATATAATGGAGAGTTTAAAAAGGTTGTGTTAAAATAATACTTTAGTATAACAACCAAAACCTGTTGAATCAGATAGGTAGTCAAGAGTCTTAAAAATGTTGGTTAGCGAACTGACCAACATTTTTTATTGTGTCATTCCAATTTCAGCCAGATAATTATCTACAATATATAAATCACTATATAAGTAGAGTCCGGTCATTCTGTTGTGAAATTTTTCACATGTCAGGCTCCTGTAGAATTTTTTCAAGGCTTCCAGAGGAGATATATTCAATTTCTTAGCGATATGGCACGTTATTGTCCCTATTCTTCCCCAACGAAGTGTATCTATCAAATCTTTATTATAGTAGTCCATGATTTTCTAAATCTAAGCAATCAATAAAACTCAAGTATTTATCCAGTAAATCCTGATTAAGGATACATATCTGATTATTGGGTTTAAGGTACTTTAAATTCTGTAAGGCTCTTTCTTTTGAAATAAATCCTTGAATGTAAAGATTTACAGTATTAATGACACGGTCGTCTGCAACTCCTCCTTCCACGTAATCATATTCTTTCCAAATATCTTTTCCCGACCGACAACTAACAATGAAATCCAGCCATTCATCATTATATTTGTTGAAAATCAAACTTTTCCCATTACTCATTATTTCCTCCCTATGTAAATGATAGATATTTAGTTTTGCCGGAACCTTTCGTTCAACTGATCGAGCTCTCGCCAAGTTAATAGCTTGATCATAAATATCGGTTACATAAAATCCTTGCCCGAAATCAAGATTATTTCTTCCTTTCAAGCAGTCCGGTGTCTCAATTCTATCTGTGCCGGCATGATATACCTCTATTATATTTTTTTCAAGCTGCATTTTCCCAATTTGTTAATGTGTCAATTAGACTTTTAGTTAGATTCTCACGACTCTCTTTATGAAGCACATCGTAATACGGATATATGTATTTATCAATTAGACCAACACGTTCCATGCGTTCAAATATCTCCCTGTAAGAGCACCCTAAATAATCCGCCACACTCTCTATGCATGAGGCGATAAAGCCCATCTCAATCTCTGCTTTTGTTGGTTCTAAGTAAGTTTCCATAAATTATTCATAAATTTTTCTTCCACACAAATATAGTGCTTATTTTTGAGATATCATAATTGTATGTATTAATCCATGCAGGAAGCTTATAAATATAATTCACAAAATAAATATTCTAAATTTTGTTGGATATGGAAATATGTTAACATATTATATTGAAAAAATAAAATTGGATAAACCTAAAAAAATTATTCCTTGTATAATTATTTGGTAATTAAGGATACAACTGAAAGTCCATATAAGGTAAAGTGGATGCGCCGGGAATAATTAATGATTAAACTTTCAGCGTCAGTTAGGGTCTTAATGATGTCGGTAATTTGACTGGCATCATTTTTTTAACGGAATCGCAATATTTTCTACAGGTTTTGGATTCCCAGATTTTCCATTATGAAAAAGACTATACTGACATTACTCATTACCTCTTCGATTGCCGTTGGTTTATATGCCACGGTCGTCACGGGAACCGTTCTCGATTCAGACGGAAATCCACTTCCCGGCGCCACGGTTAAGCTTGTTGACCTTCCTGACTCGACAGACCGGAAGCTTACAGTTTCTGATATCGAGGGCGTTTTCAAATTTTCAGACATCAATGATGGGCGTTATTCCGTCAATATCTCTATGGTAGGAATGGATAACGCTGAACGCGTATTCACAATCTCCGATTCAATTCCGGAGGCAGATTTAGGTAACGTGGTTTTGAGCGAGGAGGCCACTATGTTGAAGGAAACTGTTGTTACAGGTGTGAAGGCGGCTGTAGTGGCCAAGCAGGATACTCTCGAATTTAATGCCGGCTCATATAAAACGCACGCCAATGCCACGGTTGAGGACTTGCTAAAGAAACTTCCCGGTGTGGAGGTTGGAAGCGATGGCACATTGCAATCGAACGGTAAGAGCATAACCAAGGTGCTTGTAAACGGCAAGGAATTTTTTGGAGACGACACAAGTATGTCAACCAAGAACCTCCCTTCAGATATTGTTGACAAGGTACAGGTGATTGACCGTAAAAGTGATTTCTCACGTCTCACCGGTGTTGACGACGGAGAAGAGGAGACCGTGATAAACCTCACCATCAAGAAATCGATGGAGAACGGTTGGCTTGGAACCATAAGCGGAGGTTATGGAACTGACGGAAGATATGAGGGAAGTTTCAATGTTTCCACGTTTACAACGAGTGGTAATCAGATCTCTTTTGTCGGTGGTGCCAACAATATCAACGATCTCGGTTTCTCCGACAGCGGTAGAGGACGATTCATGAACTTCGGACCCTCCGGAGGTATCAATACCTCTCAACGCTTCGGAGTGAACTTCAATGTTGGAAAATCTGAGAAATTCAGGGTTGGCGGTAACATCTTTTATACTCATTCCGACCGTGAAGCGGAATCATTTACCGACAAGCAATATCTTTTTGCCGACTCTACCAGCAATCAGTGTGAACATAGCATTTCACGCGATAAAGGACACAATTTGCGTGGTGATCTGAGAATGGAGTGGAACATAGACGATTATAACACAATTGATTTCCGGCCAAGTTTTTCGTTCAACTCGCGTAATTCCACATTATTTGATACGGATACCCTCTTTGCTGGCGACACGAATCATACCAAAGTGAATCTAAACGAAAACAGCCATTTCAACCATGGAACAAGCTACAACGTTGGTGGTGATCTTATATATAACCATAAATTCAAATCACGTCCCGGGAGGGCATTCAGCGCACAGGTAAAGTATGAGTTTTCCGATACAAAACAGAAAACAACCTCCTGGAATGATATCAAATATTATCTTCAGGATGATGAATCCCTCCTTTATCGATTCTCCGATAATGACCAATGGAACAACTCTATAATGGGTCGCCTCACGTGGACTGAGCCGATAGGGGATGTGGCTCGTGGAAACTTCCTTCAATTCTCCTACCGTTTGCAATATCGTTTCAACGATGCCGACAAATACACATATAATCTTCCGACTCCCGAAGATTTGGATAATTTCAGAGTGAGTGATCTTGATGAGGCTCCCTCCGGAATAGAACCGGATGCCACCCTCTCAAACCGATTCCGCAACCGTTTCATGAATCAGGAGTTAAGGATGGGTTACAAGAAAGTCACCAGGGATTATAACCTCGAGACAGGGGTGGTGGTGGCTCCATCAATGAGCAAGAGCACCGACCTCATTATGGCGGAGCGTAATGTGCCGGCGCATTGGGTGTGGAACGTTGCTCCATATATCAATTTAAGGTATAAATTTTCCAGGACCCGCTCCTTGCGTGTGAACTATAGAGCTAATACAAATGCGCCTTCTCTTTCTCAGTTGCAACCGGTGATGGATGTGTCAGACCCTATGAACATAGTTATCGGTAATCCCGACCTTAAACCCTCCTTCACGCAATCTGTGGGTATGCATTACAATAACTACAATCAGGATCTTCAGCAATCGATGGTGGCGATGCTGCGTGGCTCCTACTCGACCAATGTTGTGGTTTCTCGCACTGTCACAGATTCCGAGACAGGTATCCGTCGCACTGAATATGCCAACGCCAATGGCAATATGAATGTGATGGGAATGTTCATGATAAACCAGCCTTTACCCGATAAGAAGTGGCGTTATTCCGCCCGGATGATGGCAAGCTATAACAATATGGCAGGTTATATCAACGGCGATTTCAACCGTTCCGGTAATTTACGTTTGGCTCCGAATGTTGGCATGACCTTCTCCTGCGATATTTTCCAGATGTCGGTCAATCCTACGTATTCATTCAGTATGGCAACCAACTCCCTTCCACAGCAGCGAAACCAATACACCCACACATACGGTTTCACCACCGACGCGTCGCTATACCTCCCTTTTGGGCTTAATATTTCCACCGATTTAGCCTTCGATAAGTCAACCGGTTATTCACGAGGCTTCAACACCTCTTCATGGTTATGGAATGCCCAACTCTCATATAGCGTGTTGAAAGATAAAAGCCTTACCTTCTCAGTGAGGGCATACGATATACTTGGTGAGAAGAAAAACATTAGCCGTTCGGTTAGTGCCAACATGATTACCGACAACCGCTATAATGACCTCACCCGCTACGTGATGTTTGGGATAAGTTGGAAATTTAACACAGTTAAGAAAGCAGTGCAAAACGGACCGGAAGGTGAGTTCGGTGATATGCCCGGTCCCCCTCCCGGAGAGCGTCAGCATGGTGAACGTCCCGGTGGGGATGGTCCGCGTGGCAACCGTCCTCCGGGTGGCTTCGGAGGAGGCCGACCATTTTAAGAATTCATAAGGAGGAACCGTAGCTCTTCTTAAGAATTTAATATGAGATGAACAAAACCCCGGAATCCCGATGTTATATTGATAGTCGGGATTCCGGCTTTTATTTTACACTCAACGATTCTGCTAATTTTGATTAATTTTCAATACTTATGAAAAAACTACCGTTATTGCTTTTGATTTTCATGGCTATAGGAATAATAGCCTCGGCAGAATGGCATTTCCCGGAGAAATATACCGGTCCCGTCACTCCCACCACCGACACCACCTGGCATAAGGATATCCTCGAAGGATATGAAGCAAGATATGTCAATCAGGGAGAAGCATTCGATGGCCCATGCCGTTCAACAATCGTAAGGAAACTGAATCATAAAGGTTCCAAGAAAGCGTTCCTTTATGTGCATGGCTTCAACGATTATTTCTTCCAAAAGGAGATGGGGGAGAGGTTTGTTGACTCAGGTTATAATTTCTACGCCGTTGACCTACGCCGTTATGGCCGAAGCTGGGAACCATGGCAATATCCGTTCAATATAAGGAAGCAGACCGAATATTTCGACGACATAGATTCCGCACTGAATCAGATTCGCAGGGACGGAAATACAGACATTACACTCGGAGGACACTCCACCGGTGGTTTGACCGTGCTTTATTTAGCTGCAATGAAAGGGAAGGATTGCGGTGTTGACCGAGTGGTGACTGATAGCCCATTCATAGAATGGAACTTCAATGCATTCATGCGTAATGTGGCCGCTCCGATGATTGAATTTCTGAGCAAATTCTCAAAAAATTCAAAGATTAAACAAGGACATTGTGATGGATATGCTTACAGTCTTCTGAAGCAATATCACGGGGAATGGGAATATAATACTGACTGGAAGATGGTATATTCTCCTCCTGTGACATATAGTTGGGTGGGAGCCATCAATCATGCCCAGTCACAATTGATGAAGAAGGCAAGTAAAATTACAGTCCCTGTTTTAGTGATGCATAGCAGCCGCAAGATTGATGGATGCAATTGGGAGCCGGATTTCCAGACAGGCGATGCCGTTCTTGATCCCTTTATGCTTCAGAAACGGGGAATGAAGATGGGGCAGGCAGACCGGAGGATGGTATGCACCATAGACAGTGGCCTTCACGATCTTATCCTCAGTCGCAAGGAGGTAAGAGATGCCGCTTATGATACGATTTTCAAATTTATAAAGAGATTTGATAAATAGTCGATATCAGCTTGTCTCATAAAGAGATTTGAATAAATAGTCTGTGTCCGCATATCTCAGAAGCTGTCGGATAATTGGCAGAAAATTGTCGCGAAGCCGTTTCAGTCTCGGGGCTGTGCCCCGTCAGTCATCATAACAAAAGGAGGAACCGATGTTTCGGTTCCTCCTTTTGTTATTAAATCATTATACTTCTACAGGAAGAATAGTATCACGAGCTGCGCCGCAATGACTCGGCAGAACATCGTGAGCGGATAAACCGTGGAATATGCCACTGCCGGAGCATCGTTGTTGGCAACCTTGTTGGCGTATGCCAATGCCGGAGGATCAGTGTAACTACCCGACATCATACCAATTATATGGAAATAGTTAATCTTATATTTTGCTCTGGCTATACATCCTATCACAATCAAAGGAATCACCGTGATGATAAATCCATATCCCACCCAAGTGGCTCCCTGGATATTGAATACCGTTGAAACGAAGTCCTTTCCTGCCGCTAATCCAACCGATGCCAGGAAGAGGCAGATGCCGATTTCCCGTAACAGAAGGTTTGCTGAAGAATTGGTATAGGTCACAAGATGGAACTTATGTCCGTAAGCACCGATAAGGATTGCAACAACAAGCGGACCTCCCGCCAGGCCTAACTTCATTGGCACCGACATTCCCGGGAATTGAAGCGGTATGCTCCCCACGATAATTCCAAGGAAGATTCCGATGAACATTGTGATGAGGTTGGGTTCGTTGAGCCGTTTCATTGAGTTGCCAAGCTTGGAGGCAAGGTGATGAATGTCGTCAAGTTTTCCTACCACAGTGATTCGGTCGCCAATCTGAAGCCGGAGACTCGGGGTGGCGAGAAGATCGATACCGGCACGGTTCACGCGTGTCACATTCAATTTGTAAGCGGAATGGAGACGGAGCGAACCTAACTTGACACCATTATAGTTTGTCTGTGTAACGACGATGCGACGTGACACTACGGGTCCATTCTCCATTTCCCAATTCTTGTTCTCCACAATAGGACCGAGAAAACGGGTAAATATCTCCTCATCTTGTGCCGAACACACCACCAGACAGAGGTCTCCGAGTTCCACCACATCTTTGGAAGTGGGGATGATCACGCTCCCATCAGGTTTCTCAATTCGGGAAATCACATAATCACATGAGATAAGGGTGTGCAGTTTTTGCATATTGAGCCCGCTGATAAGATCGTTCGTTACCTTGCATGTCACCATGTGGGGAGCAAGTGCAGAAGCTTTCTCATCGTTTTCAAGTTCCGCAAGTTCCTGTGTAGTGTTGATTTTGAAAATTTTCTTAAGAAGAATCATGGTTATTATGATTCCGACAACTCCGAGAGGGTACGCGGCGGCATATCCCATCGACATCTGCTGGCTCACGTCTTGAGCCGCTTCATTCACCTGCAACACGGTTTGCTGCGCCGCACCGAGTCCGGGAGTGTTTGTCACCGCCCCACTCATCACACCCACCAACTGGGAGATAGAGGAACTGCCTTCTGCACCTCCTTGGATGAAATATATTGCCAGCATTATGGCAACATTCATCAGGATTCCGCTCACTGCAAGGACATTCATTTTTATTCCTCCCTCTTTAAAAGATGAGAAGAACCCGGGGCCGACCTGCATACCGATGGAGAAGATGAATAAGATAAGACCGAATTCCCGAAGGAAATGTAAAACGTCGCCATTGACGACATAACCGAAATGACCCAGGAAGATTCCAACGAAAAGCACGAAAGTCACACCAAGAGATACTCCGAAAATCTTGATTTTTCCCAAGTAGATACCTGCAAAAATCACAAATGAGTAGAGGATGATGGTGGCTGCCAATGATTCGTTGTAGGGTTTTAGAAGATCAATTAGCCAATCCATGGATAAATTTAAGAAATATTACCTGTTTATTTATTTTTCAGGATGCAAAATTACAAAATTTATCCTAATTTTGCGGTGTAAAATTATTGAAAGTTTAAATTACTTTCACAACTCCTTCTCTTTCACGATTGAAGAGTTGAGAGATTTGGGTTATTGGTCATAAGATGTCGTTACTCCGATTTCGCCGGCCTCCTATAACCTTGTACCGCTATAAGAATTGAAACTTAAATATTATTAAGAATGGCAGAAAAGATTAAGGTAGCCATTGTAGGCTATGGAAACATTGGCCGTTTCTCGCTTGAAGCGGCTTTGGCGGCAGACGATTTTGAAGTTGTCGGTGTTGTTCGTCGTGATCCCTCTAAAAGGGATAACATTCCGGCAGAGATTCCTGTTGTGGCATCTGTTGCCGCCCTGCTTGAGGAGGTGAGGAAGATTGACGTGGCTATACTTGCCACTCCGACACGCAGCGTTGAGGAATATGCAAAAGAGATTCTTTCCTTAGGTATTAATACCGTTGATTCATTCGATATTCACGGTCAGATTCCGGCTCTCCGCAAGACACTTGATAAGGCAGCCAAGGATGGTGGTGCTGTCAGTGTAGTTGCTGCGGGATGGGATCCGGGAAGTGATTCAGTGGTGCGCACCCTGCTTGAGGCTATAGCTCCCAAAGGGATCACTTATACCAATTTCGGCCCCGGCATGAGCATGGGGCACACTGTAGCTGTCAAATCAAAAGAGGGAGTGAAAGAGGCTCTATCAATGACAATTCCATTAGGCACAGGGATTCACCGCCGCATGGTCTATGTTGAGCTCCTTCCCGGCTATAAGATTGAGGATGTGGCGTCCGCGATCAAGGCAGACCCTTATTTCGCAAGCGATGAGACCCACGTGTTTGAAGTTGAGAGTGTGGATGCCCTGAAGGATATGGGCCATGGCGTGCACATGGAGCGCAAAGGCGTATCTGGCAAGACCCAGAGCCAACGCTTCTCATTCGATATGGCCATCAACAACCCGGCTTTGACTGCCCAGATACTTGTTGCGTGCGCCCGTGCCGCAGAGCGTCTCCAGCCCGGATGCTACACCATGATAGAGATTCCCGTGATCGATCTCCTCCCCGGCAACCGCGACAGCTGGATCGGAAAATTGGTGTAGGGCTCCATTCACACAAAATAAAAAAGATATTAGTCAGCTCTCATGCTGTTCTAATATCTTTTCTTGCAATATTTTTTCAAACTCTTCAGATGAATTCCGAATATTTTATTACTTCGGCCACGCTTTTCATAATGCGAAGATAATAATAGTTTTTAATTCAGCAAAGAGTGGGGGAATGATTCAAATAATACTAAGGTGTGTCAAACTACCAAGATTTGACACACCTTAATATTTTACATCAGTTTCTTATAACGAATCCTATGCGGAGTATCCGCCCCTCCGTCGCGTTTCTTCTTGAATTCCTCATACTCGGAGTAGGAACCTTCATAGAAGGTCACCTTGCTGTCGCCCTCAAATGCGAGGATATGTGTGGCGATACGGTCGAGGAACCAACGGTCGTGGCTTACAACAACTGCACAGCCGGCAAAATTCTCCAGACCCTCCTCCAATGCACGGAGTGTATTCACGTCGATATCATTGGTCGGCTCGTCAAGAAGCAACACATTCCCTTCCTCCTTCAAAGCCATTGCAAGATGAAGTCGGTTGCGCTCGCCACCCGATAGTACACCAATCTTCTTCTCTTGATCAGCCCCAGTGAAATTGAACTTTGAGAGATATGCCCGCGCATTCATGTCGCGACCACCCATCCTGAATGATTCAACACCCTGCGAAATCACTTCATACACACTCTTCTCCGGGTCAAGATCCTTGTGATTCTGGTCAACGTATGCCACCTTAACCGTTTCTCCCACATGGAACTCTCCTGCATCCTGCTTCTCCTGATCCATAATCAGACGGAAAAGGGTGGTCTTTCCGGCACCGTTCGGGCCGATCACGCCAACGATGCCATTCGGCGGAAGTGTGAAGTTAAGGTCGTTGAAAAGAACTTTATCATCGTAAGCCTTGGCAAGATGTTCAGCTTCAATCACCTTGTTACCCAACCGTGGGCCGTTAGGGATGAATATCTCGAGTTTCTCTTCACGCTCCTTCTGATCCTCATTCATCAGGCGGTCATAGCTCGACAGACGTGCCTTACCCTTGGCCTGACGGGCTTTGGGAGCCATGCGCACCCATTCCAACTCGCGTTCAAGAGTCTTTCGACGTTTGCTGGCCTGTTTCTCCTCCTGAGCCATGCGTTGTGTCTTCTGGTCGAGCCAAGAGGAATAGTTACCCTTCCAAGGAATACCCTCCCCGCGGTCAAGCTCAAGAATCCATCCTGCAACATGATCAAGGAAATAACGGTCGTGAGTCACTGCAATCACCGTGCCGGGATATTGTTGCAGATGCTGTTCGAGCCAGTCGATAGATTCAGCGTCAAGGTGGTTGGTCGGCTCGTCAAGAAGAAGGATATCCGGCTGTTGGAGAAGAAGTCGGCAGAGAGCCACACGACGTTTTTCACCTCCCGAGAGCACTGCTATCTTTTTATCGTCGGGCGGACAACGAAGGGCATCCATAGCTCTTTCGAGTTTGTTGTCGATGTTCCATGCGTCGCAGGCATCGAGCTTATCCTGAATCTCTGCCTGACGGGCTATGAGAGCATCCATCTTGTCGGGGTTTTCAAGCACTTCCGGATCAGCGAAAGCCTCGTTCACCTCGTCATATTCCTTAAGGAGGTCGAACACATGCTGAGCACCCTCGCGGACCACTTCGAGAACCGTCTTATCAGGATCCAGTTTCGGCTCCTGCTCCAGATAGCCTACGCTGTAGCCGGGGGAGAAGACCACATTACCTTGATAGCTCTTGTCAATCCCCGCGATTATTTTCAGGAGGGTTGATTTTCCTGAACCGTTAAGACCGATAATGCCGATCTTCGCTCCGTAAAAGAATGAAAGATATATATTCTTTAGAATCTGTCGCTGCGGAGGGATGATTTTGCTTACCCCCACCATCGAGAATATTACTTTTTTATCGTCTGCCATTTTTTATAAAGTTATGGTGATTAAGAAAAATCCTGCCGTCGTTTAATTATGAACTGTGCGGTAATCGCATTTCACCTTTCCCTTGGCAAGATTGTTCAATTTATTGCGGATAAGCTGTTTGCGGATAGAGGTCACATGGTCGGTGTAAACCGTTCCTATCAGATGATCCACCTCATGCTGGATTATTCTTGCAAGGAAGCCGCGGAATTCGCGTTCATGCTCCACAAAATTCTCGTCAAGCCAGTTCAGGCGGATATGTTCTATCCTCTTCACATCCTCTGAAAGGCCCGGCAGGGAGAGGCACCCCTCTGCACGTGCCACCTCCGGCTGGTCTTCAATCACCTCCAGTTCCGGATTGATGATAACCATCTTCGAGTCGGCACATTCCGGGAAAGTATCTGCCAAAACACTGCCGTCGATAACGATCACGGCAATGGCTTTCCCAATCTGCGGTGCAGCCAAGCCCACGCCATCTGCATTATACATTGTCTCCCACATATCGGAGATGAGTTTCTGAAGGCCGGGATAGTCCGGCTCTATGTCTTCCGCCTCCTTGCGAAGCACCGGATGACCATAAATATATATAGGCTGTATCATTGTAAAAAATTTTCTATTTAAAATAGGAAGAATATCCCTATTGATATTCCAAATTAAAGAAAAAAGGTGGCTTTAGAAAGAATGGGAATCTAACCAGGATGTAAGAATGATCACTGCCGACATCTCATCTGCCAATCCTTTGCGCTGACGGTCAGATTTCTTGAATCCGGCTGCAAGCATCTCCCTGTGGGCTATGACCGATGTGAACCGCTCATCAACCATCTCTACCGGAATTTCAGGAAGCTCTTTTCTCAATTTATCCACAAAAGGCTTTATATACCTCATGCTTTCCGACGGTTGCCCATTCGTTTGCTTGGGTTCACCTATCAGTATGCGCTCCACTTCCTCCCGGTTCACATACTCTCTGATCCAGGCCAAGAGGCGAGGGGTCTCGAGAGTGGGAAGCCCGTTTGCTGAAATCTTGAGGGAATCGGTCACTGCGACTCCGCAACGTTTGCGTCCGTAATCAATAGCCAAAATTCGTGCCATGATGCAAAATTAGTCAAAATAATTTGCAGAATAAAATCCTCGGTGGCGAAAGCATAAAAAAAGCCGTGCAATGAGCACAGCTTTTAAGAATAATATGTTTTTTCAAATTATTTTCCACTGAAATAGCGGTCGTAAAGACCTTTGAAGCCGCGACCGTGGCGAGCTTCATCCTTTGCCATCTCGTGAACAGTGTCGTGGATAGCATCAAGGTTGGCGGCTTTTGCATTCTTTGCTATGCGCATCTTATCCTCATTTGCACCCGCCTCAGCATGCATACGCTTCTCGAGGTTGGTCTTGGTGTCCCAGACGTGATCCCCGAGGAGCTCAGCAAATTTAGCGGCATGCTCTGCCTCTTCCCATGCATAACGCTTGAAGGCATCGGCAATTTCCGGATAACCTTCGCGGTCAGCCTGACGTGACATTGCGAGATACATACCTACCTCTGTGCATTCTCCGAGGAAGTGGTTGTTAAGATCCTTGATCATCTCTTCGTCGCAACCCTTGGCTACGCCTATCTCATGCTCAGTAACGAATTTCAAGAGCGAATCCTCATCCATCTCTTTGAACTTCGACTGGGGAGCCTTACACTGAGGACAGATTTCGGGAGCTGTCTCACCTTCTGCTATGTAACCGCAAACGGTGCATATC
>CAMWIH010000065.1 GCA_947174305.1 uncultured Porphyromonadaceae bacterium
CTTAAAACCTAAAACCACCATACTGATGAATCATAAAGGAATCTACCTCCTTCTCATCGCCATGGCCGGATCCGCTTCCGGATTGATGGCGACTGAAGAGCAAGGAACCATTGTCTCGACCGATGCTTACCGATGGGTCGGTGATACTGTCTATCAGAACGAATTTAAGGCTTGGGCCGAAAGCGGAGATGAAATCCGCTCCACCTACAAAGGGCGCCCCGGCTACTTTATGCCCGTGGAACAGACCTGGAAGCGCAAGAACGATCTTAGCGCCTATCCGAAGCTAACCACCGACAACCGGCTTCACGAGGCAATTTTCAATATGGGTCTCGACGAGATGGTGAATAATGTGGAGCCCGACACCACCCTCCGCACAGGTAAGGAATGGGCAGGGGTATGGACACGCGACGTAAGCTACTCCATTATCTTATCCATGGCCTCACTGCAACCCGAGGCATCAATGATATCGCTGATGAAGAAGGTTAACAAGAGCGGACAGATAATCCAGGATACCGGCTCGGGCGGTGCGTGGCCCATCTCCACCGACCGTATGGTGTGGGTGCTTGCCGCTTACGAGATCTATAAGGTCACAGGCGACAAGAAATGGCTCGAGACCGTTTATCCCATTGCGGTCCGTTCCCTTGAAAAAGACTCCAAGACGGTGATGAGTGAGCGAGGATTGGTGAAAGGGGAGACCTCCTTTATCGACTGGCGCGAGCAGAGCTATCCGCGTTGGATGCAGACCGCCGACATATCGCAAAGCGAGGCGATGGGAACCAACGTGATGTATGCCGCCGCCTTGGAGGCAACTTCGCGTATGGCCGCTTTATTGGGCAAGAAGCAGGAGGCCGCAAAGTTCCATGCTGAAGCCACCGCTTTAGCCACCAATATCGACAAGACATTCTGGATGGACGACAAAGGTTATTACGGAATGTACACCTACGGTCGTGACAGCAAGATTCTGAATCCCCGTCACGAAAGCTTAGGCGCCGCTCTCTCCATCCTTTATGATGTGGCTCCCGCCGACCATCAGAAGGAGATGTCGCAGCGCGCCCCGCAGACACCCTTCGGCCCCCCGGTGTTCTATCCCCAGATTTCTGATATCCCCAATTACCATAATAATGCCCTGTGGCCTTTCGTGGCATCCTACTGGACATTAGCGCAGGCCAAGGCCGGAAATGAAGCCGGCACGCTCGAAGGTATAGGTTCCGTGTTCCGCCCCGCGGCTCTCTTCGCCACCAATAAGGAGAACCTCAATCTCGATAACGGCGACTACTTCACGGAGCTTAACTCCTCGAATATGTTATGGTCGCTTTCGGGCAACTTAGGCATAACAATGCGCATTCTCTTCGGTATCCATTTCGAGGAGGATGGCCTTCGGATTGCTCCTTTCGTGCCTCAGACCCTTGCCGGCACACGTTCGCTAGACAATGTGAACTATCGCGGGGCGAAGCTCGACATAACGGTAAAAGGTTTCGGTGCCAAAGTGAAGAAACTCACTCTAAACGGCAAGGAGATTAATCCGGATGCCGTGATTCCGGCATCAAAGCTCAAAGGCACTTGCAAGATAGCGGTGGAGCTGGATAACGAGCCGATCCCGGCAATGGCCCTCAACCGCGTTGCCAACAGCAAGGCTCCCCTCACTCCCATAGCGTGGCTCACCCACGACGAATCATTGGCAAAGGATGGCGTTCCCGTGCTGAATCTCCTGCAATGGAACCCGATTGAATATATAGGGAAGTATCTCGTGCTTCGCGACGGGAAGGTTGTGGCCGAGACACGCGAGACAAGCTACGCCACCACCGAACCCGGGGAATGGCAGGTGATCGGTGTGGCAGGTGACGGCACACAGTCGTTTGCTTCCGAGCCCAAGAGCAACCGCGAACGTATGAACCTCCTTTTCCCGACCGACCGATACGCATCGGCCATGACTTCGAAAGAGGTTTCCTATAAACCGGGTGAAACGATGAAAGGTTCATCCAACGGAAAATTCGTCGAGGTGGATCGCGAATCTGCTCCTGTGGCGGTAGAGATTGAAGTTCCGGAGGCCGGTTGGTATTCAGTATCGCTTCGTTATGCAAACGGCAACGGCCCTGTGAATACGGAGAACAAGGCGGCCATACGCACCCTCACACTCGACGGCGCGAAAGCGGGCACACTGGTGATGCCTACCCGTGGCGTAGCCAACTGGAACGATTGGGGAATGAGCAACAGCGTGCTTGTGCCGATGGAAGCCGGGCGCCACACCCTGGGAATCATCTATCTTCCCGAAGATGAAAACATGAACATCGCGACCAATCATGCTATCCTGGATAAGATTATAGTGGAGAAACTGTAAACTTATCTGAAAAGAAGCTTAAACCCACAGCCCTTGGTACGAAAAAAGCCAAGGGCTGTGTTTTTAACATTATTTAACACCTGCATTGATAAATTTAAAAGGTAATATTTTGCCAAATTATAATGAATACTTAATTTTGCAACCAGCTTAACTAATTACAGTTGGTAACCGGTAATAATCAAAAGAACACACTATATATTAAGAGCCGAAATGCTTCTTAAATATCGGAAAAACTTATTACCTTAAAATCTTGATAAATAAAAAATAAAATATATTAACCGTAGGGGAGAAATCCCCACTAACCAAACAAATCAAACATGAAAAAAATCGTTCTTGCAACAGGCGTGGTGGCTCTCGGCCTACTCGCATCCTGCTCCAATGATGCCCCGGTTGTAAATCCGGATGATTCAACAGTCAATGGCGATTACCGTTACATCGCAATCAATGTGGCTGCCAATTCTAATACTCGTGCTGAGTCTGACGATAAGCCAAAGGGTGATAGAGAGGAACGTGTTATCGATTCTGCTACACTTTATCTTGTAGATGACAGCGACAATGTCATTATGGGTCGTTCCTTTAATGTAGGCTTCGACGGAAGCTCATCAGAAACTACCATCTCCTTCCCTGTGGCTTCGGAGTATTTCAAAAGCCTTACCGATAATGCAGGCAAAGCCGATAAGAAGTATAAGCTTTACATAATTGCTAACGCTGCGAAGAATGGCTACGTAATGAATGAATTCAATCTTTCTGCCACCGTAAAGAAAGATTCTTGGGGCAGCGGAGATAACTTGGGTCGTGCCGGATGGTTCTATATGTCTAATGACGATGAAATAGAGGTTTCCCTTCCTGCCTACGATGCAGAAAGCGAAACTCAAAATGGTAGTTCTGATGCTACCGCATGGGTTCTCAATGTTAATAATAAGGTTGTTCTCACTCGTCTGGCAGCTCGTTTCGACCTTAAGATAGATGAAAATGGTTACTCCTACACTATTAATGAAGCTGGTGAGGAAGCTAAATTTACCGTTACCGGTGCCGGCTTGCAGCACGTTAACCATGAGTCTTATCTATTCCGTCACATGTCTCCAAGCGGCACAGCTGACGATGCAGTGGTATTTGGTCGCATAGGTCACCTTGTCACTCCTCACGGAAGTTGGTATGGCCAAACTTGTTCTCCGATGAAGAGCTGCGACTATGTGACGAATCTCAAATCTTATTATGGTGCTGAGCCTGCTAAGTTCAATTATGGATTTGAAAGTGCCATTGATGGCATTGCCAAAAGTGATATGGCGGAAGATGAGATCAAGAAGCTCGTATCTTACAAGAACGTTACCTATATGGCCTTCCGCGCTAAATTCGAGTATCCGGGCTGGACTGAAGGTGGTAAGAAGTTTTTTGTATATAATGGAGAAATTGTAGGTACTCTCGACGATGTTAAGAAATCTGATTTTGTTCCTTATGGTATGAGCGACGAGAATCGTCCCTATGTTGTGAACACTCTTAATGAACTCCGTGGCACAGATGGCTCCGGTATCACCATTGATGCCCTCCGTGCAAAAGATTTCGACTACTTCGAGCCTGAGGCTGATGGTTCATATCTCTGTTACTATGTTCATCCTCTTTTCAATAATGTTGACAAGGATGAAAATTTGGATTACTGCTGTAAGTATCGCGTTCGCCGCAACCGACTCTACAACATGGATCTTGAAGATATCAGACGTATCGGTCATGACGGAGAATTCATACCAGATCCTATCATTGTTGAGGATACCAAGTGGATCGACCTTAACGTAAGCATCAAGGATTGGGTTATAAATAACAACTCATTCATATTCTAAATGAACCGGAAAAGTTTCCCTCGCGGTTCGGCTTGTGGATACTTTCGGAATAAAATTCCCGGCGGGGGGTGAAACCGTCGCCGGGCACTAAATTAAATACCTGAAAATTCGTGAAACTAAAATTTGTTAACCACTCGCTTTGCGTAGCCTTACTTGGTGCCACAGGCCTCCTTTCTGGGTGCAGCGTCTTCGAAGACCTTGAGCCCTGTCGCAATAACGCGCAAGTACGCCTACGCTACACTCGCAATATGGCGGGTCAGGATCGATATGACAGTGATGTGCATTGTTCCCGCGTTTTGATTTATGACGCGGATGGCAATTATCTTTCAACACATACTCCGGATGGAGCAAATGTTGATATCCCATTGCTTGAAGGAAATTATCATCTGATAGCTTTCGGCGGGATGCACTGTGAAGAATCCTCGTTTGCTTTCAACCTCGATGCCGGTCAGACTCACAATTATTTTGACCTCGTGTCGGAACTTGGGGGAACGCGTGCGGCCGTTACAGAATCGGCCTCACCACTCCATTCCCATTTTCAGGCCACTGCTGATTTCTCAATGCAGAATTTAGAGGGGGCACATGTTCCGGTTGAGGTGGATCTGACTAAAAATACCAACCACATCACTGTAGAGATGGCCACTAAGGATGTGCCTATCACTGCCGGTGCTTACACCGCCACCATCACTGCCGACAACGCAGTGATAAGCCACGACGGAAAGATCGCCAAGCAGGCTACCCCGGTGACCTACCGACCATACGGAAAGACGATGGCGACCCTTTCGTATGGGGATGGGAAACAGGTGCCGTGCATCTCCGAAGAGTTCGATCTCTCTATTATAGACGAGCAGAACCCGACAGTGCTCAGGGTATATGCTCCTGATGGCACCCTTGTTCTGACGCAGCAACTCCTTCCTCTCTTCGAGAAGGCAAGGGAACAGGAGCTTCCAGCCGCCGAGATGAGGGAATATCTCGATCGACAGGATAACTGGGTGGTGCAGCTCACCGATCTTGATCCCGGCAACGGATACACCGGTGTGAAGGTCTCAATCAACGGTTGGGTAATTGTGAATAATAAATTTGAATTTTAATCCGGCTTTTTAGAAGTCAAAACAAAAAGAGAAGGAAACACCATGAAAATTTCTTCAGCCTACTTTCTGATGCCGCTTCTTGCGCTTGCCGGAGCCTCATGTGCCTCCGACAACCATGAGCCGGAATCTCCCGCCACTGTGCGGTCTGCCTGGGTATCGCTCGATATCTCCATGGATAATATCACTCGCGCAATGATTGATGACCCTTCGGACCCCTCTTCCGACATCGACCGTGTGAATGTATATCTCACCGAGGGCACTGACGGAAACGAAGTGATCAAGGCCGTCGGGGTCGGCGACATGAACACCAAGAGATTTGTGGATCCCACCGGGAAGAGCACTATGAACATCAAGGCCAGTATTGATGCCGCATCTCCCATTGAAACCGGGAAGACCTATCGTCTTCGCGTGGTGGCTAATGCCCGAATGCTAAATTCCTTGAGCTATGCCTCGGTGCAAGCAACTGCGGCCGCTCATAATGATATAAAATGGAATTATAACCTCACTGAGTTCTCCAATCTTTCCCGAAAAGGATTGCCGTTAGAGGGAATGCCTATGGCTGCTGTCAGCACCGCTGACTGTGCTACTGTCATGATAGAGGATGGAAAAGGGACCGAGGATAATCCCTACACTTCAACCGGGACGGTGACGCTAACTCGTATGATGAGTGCCATCGACTATAACCCTGGCACAGAAAAGAATGAGTATGAGGTGGAGAAGCATAATGTCAAGGTCAAATTCCTTTCCATGCAGCCGGTGAATGTGGTAAAAGAGACCTACCTTGTGCAACGCGTGTTGTCAACGCCGGCCGGACTCGTGCAGTCGCCTGCAAGCCCTACGCTATATGGTGCGCTTCCGGCCACTTCATACACCGCTCCGGCGGCCGCCTTACAAGAGGTGACTTCAACTCGTTACACGATTCCCTCCGGCAGCACGGAACATATATGTTATGTCACTGAGAATGTCCCTGCCAAGGGTGATGTTGCGCTCAATAGAGCAACCGGCGTGGTCTTCACCGCCAAGCTGGTGCGAGCCACCGACACACCTTCCGATATAGCCGGATTTATTGACGGGGCATCACATCCGGATTTGGCCTACTTTGACGATGGTACTTATCAGTCGGGTCTGATGAAATATGATTCTGAAAAGCACAAAGGCGCCAACTGGCATCTCGTGAAATGGGAGACCATCAAGGTCGGTGCTGAGGAGAATGAGGAATCGGGTTATATGGTACGTTATCTTAAGACTGTGCGCCATGGCGGTATAACTCCCGATAACATAGCCCCTGCAGGAGAAGATAAGGCGTCAGATGCCGCTACTGATGGAAAGATTGACGATATGGAATATGCCACCGTGCGCGGGCACCGCTATGTGTTGCGCATCGCCGGCGTGACCCAACTTCCTCATCCCTACAATCCCAGCGATACACCGGAGGATGGGAAAGGGGATATCGACATAGAGGTGCAGGTGCCAACAAACTGGAACTATCACCGCCGACTTGAAGAACTTAATAATTTTTGATAAGTAATAACATCCATGATACGTAAACTCCTGTCAATAATTGCCGTGGTAGCGCTCCTTAGCGGTTGCGCATCCGATGAGCCATTTGCGCCCGTTGTGGATAACGGTGAGACCGCCCTTCAGCTTCTTGTGCCCGACACACGCATGTCGCTGGCCACCCGTTCGGAAAGTGGAGAGGCTGATACACGCGCTGATCAAGATTATAACCTCGCGGCAAACGAAGCGAGCATATCAAGCCTATATTTGGTGGCATTCTACACTGAAGGTGGCACACGCAAACACTATTTTGCAGATCTTGGGGTGACTGTACCCACGAAGGTGAATGGAATATATTCCTCATATACATTGCGTCTTGCGCCTGCAGATTATGACATATATCTTCTTGCCAACATTAATCCGGGTACGGATTTGTTGAGTTATCTGAAAGCGTCAACCACTGATTCGACTCTTGAGGACAAGGTGAAGAAGATTGAGCTGAATGCCACAGGATCGTTCAAGCCCGGTGCGCTCCCGATGAGCTATTCAACCACCGGCATAAAGGTGGAAACCGGCAAAACAAAACAAATTACAGCCAATCTTAATTTTTGCGTTGCAAAGGTCCGCTTCACAATGCTTTATGGTAAATCTTTCGGCAAGAACTACTATCTTGACATGAAAGCTGGAAACCCTATAACGGTCAATAATCTTTACAAGAAATCGCTTGCTTTCCCCACTGCTTCGGATAAGGGTGCCGATCCGGCAAACGTGAGCAATGCTTACGTAAGCTCGCAGTTCTATGAGTGGCCGAGCATTCCAGGACAATATTTCGACACTGATGACAAACTCTGCAAGTATCTTGAGGAATGGCGTGGAAAGTATAACGGAGGGAATGCCAATGCAGATGATCCTTTGAGCCAGCTCGTGCCAATCACCGGATTTAATGCAAACGTGGCAAAAAATACCGAGCCGGAACTACATTATACACACCAAACAGTTGCATATCTTCCCGAGTCGCTCGACAAAGCGGAGGCTAACGCGACAACCTTAGTTGTGAATGCAAAGAAGAGCAAGGTATCCGATAACGGAACCACTTCAGAGGATAATGTGTTCAATGTCATTGCAGGAGAGAAGAGCGGATCAAACTATTCGCTGGCCCGTGGTCATTTCTATGATATAATAGGCTATGTGTCTCCTGCCGGAGACGTGGTGTATAGGCTTCTTGAGAATATCTCATGGGATCCTGCTACATTGAATGTCTCTTTGGCCGGTACTGTTTTCCTTGATTTGGGAACTACTGAAATTCCGAAGGTTTCGGGAGCCGAGCCCTACTATCTGAGCTATAACACTAACTCTCCGGCCATCAAGTTTGAGAGCGACCTTTATGGCACAACCGGAATCCCTTATTTCCTTGTATCAATTGATCCCAACCAGGAGAATATGCTTCAGGTTAGCATCAACCCTAAATGCCCTGAGACAAGTACCAATGTTACCGGAAAGGGATTCTGGGTTCAGACCGGTAACTTACGCAAGCGCGTGGATATAAAGAGCGCGGACTTTTCGGAGTTCCTTACTCTTACTCCAGCCACTCGCACTGTCAGCGTAAGCCAGATTATTAACGAGCCGGAATATCCGGTATATTTCTATTGGGCAACCAATAAAAAGGATCTTAAGCTATCTATTGCCAGTCTTACAGCGGCAATTAACGGTGATAATACCTCAAGAAATGCCCTTACTATAAGTTTCGAGCAGCAGAATGATGAAGGGGAATGGGTGAGCATAGCCACCGGCCTCTCGGATCAGCGAGTGAGAATACAGCAATATGGCGAAGGTATGGAACTGCCGAGTAGCGGCCGAATCATTGTAACCATCAAGGATCCGACTAATCCTAAATACTTCTCTTCTGAAATCACCATGAACCTGAAGGCTGAGGCAACGAGCCATGTGGGTTCGGTAGCCACTTCCAAGGTCGCCAACTTTAGGATTGTCCCTATCCCCACGAAGTATCGTGTATATTTCAAGGATATAAATTGGAAGGATAATAATAATATCGTTAAGTGGAACAATGTCCATGTGTATGCTTACCAGCCACTCGAAGTTTATGACATGGTGGAAGGTCGTGACGTGGCCGTAATGGAAAAGGATAGGAAAACCGACTGGATTGAATATTCCTTCTCCGGTAATCTCACTTTCAAGGGGTGGATTCCATTCGGGGGAGTAATTGATCCTACGACTTCGGGCATTTCAGTCACCAATGACTGGTCTGTTCCCGGATACCTCAATGACTACTTCGAAACAAACGGATATGGTGAGCAGAAGTATAGTTTCGGTGTATGGAAAAATGGTGCCGGAGCTCCGGATGATTATAAGGCCAATGAGGTGAAAGATAAGTATTATGATAATATTGATTTGATGCCCGGTTGGAGAACTCAGTTTGACAAAGATGGCGATAACGTTATTGGAGAGATGGTTTGCGCTGCATGTTATGCCCAGGAACCTTCTATCAACACCCTCTGGCCCGGTGTGGCTATGAAGAAATCCAAAATTCACCAAGATTGGTGGTATGTGGATCTGCCTCTCCTTGCGAAACCTGGTAAGACGTATCTCATGTTTATTGATGTAAAATCTGATAACCATGGTGAATGCAATCGTCGTTTCCCTGACAGTGATGTGCCCGGTGTGATCCTGCCTAATTATCCTGATAAGGAGGCATGGTACCTTTGCGACAAGGATAAAATAACAGGTGAAGGTGCAGGTAACCAGACGTGGACTAATGAATTCACCGACGATAAACCGGAGTAAGTATTTCAGCTAATCTTCTTCAACCTAATAAGGAATAACTAACAAAAACAGTAACAAATGTCACGATATAAATTTTCAACGCTCTTAGCCGGTGCACTCCTCCTTTTAGGAGGGTGTGCATCTGATGAGTTCACTTGGCGAGGGAAGGAGGTTGACGGCGACAAGGTGATGATTACGCTCCACCGTGCTGATTTCGACCGTTCCAATGCAAGCACACGCTCCGGCGATCCATCCACTGAGATCAAAAATCTTACGCTTGTTACATTTAAATCTGACAAGACATTCAGTAAGGTAATCACTATAGAGGATGATCAGATTGATGGCAGCGGAAAAGACCAGCAAACCAATGATGTGTTTGCGGTCTCGATACCCTACGACCAGATTGCCGACCAGACAGGCCATTGGTATTTCTTTGCCAACGCCAAGGATGAGATTACCGCATGGGAGGCCGGCTCACTTGCGGATAAGCATGAGGATAACCTTTCAAAAATTATCTTTACCAAGGAATCTCAATGGGATGCTCCCTCTGCTTCTAATGTTAATGCAGTGCTCTTTACTCCCATGATAAATGTTGGAAGTGTTGAGCCGGGAACGGTTCTCAATTCTGCTAAATCAACCCCGCTAAAACGCATTTACGGTAAGATAGACCTCTCTATCAACCTTACAGGTAAAGACCAAAAAGCATATAACCTTCAGGTCACCGGCGTGGCACTCTATCAGAAGTCGTCCGCAACAGGAGACATTGTCGGGACAGTGGAAACGGCTCCCGCTGAGGCATCAAGCCTGACAGATCTTGATTGGATTACACCGACAGGGGACGATATCTATAGCGGAAGTGCAGTCGCCGGTTCGTTGAAGAAAGGCTCCGCGCTAACAATGCGCACTTTCCCGTTGGCGAAAGATATAAGCTCGACAAATCCTAAGATTACCCAGGTATTAATGATTGTGCGTGGTCACTATCAGGAAGGAGAACTCGATGAGAATGGAAATGTGGCTCAATATACTTCCGATCCCATCTATTATGCTGTGCCTGTGGATGGAGTGGCTGCCAACCAGTATTGGAAAGCGACAATCTCAGGCGTAGGGTCTGCTGGTAGCAAAACTCTCGATGAGGCGGTCAATAATCCCAGTGGCCTCTCTGTAACATTCGAAGATAAGAATGCAGAGATTACTTCAATGGTGTCGGATGGTGAGAATGCACTTGCCGTAGGTGACACAATTTTGATAAATTCTGCAGGAAATCGCGTGATGGTGAACGGCAATCCTCAGCAAACCTTTAGTGTGCGTTTCCGCTACTCAGATAAGGAAACCATTCCGGCTGCTGAGATGCTTGAATATGAATGCATAAATGAGAATGGTAATGTCATAACCAAACCGGCATGGATGAAATTCGGCACTCCGCAGATCACTGAGGAGACAGAACACGGCTCAGATGGATTGAAATGGTATAATGCTAAATTCACAGTCTCTTTAGATGAAAATAATGGAACAGATCGTGAGTGTCGCTATAGATTCAAGATGAAAGACCGCGCCACGATGGTGCGTGATGTGCTATTCCTGCAACAGGCGCCTGAAGGCTTTAATGCCACTTCAGATGCATTTTCTATTTCTCTTGCTATCTCAGGAGCATCTTCAACCGATAATGGAACTATCGGCAATTACGGCAAATTTATCAAGACTGCCGGCTCTGCAAACGGCGATGACATTTGCTATGGCATCTTCCCGGATAATAACGGAGGCCGCATCCGTAATGAGGGTCTTCATATCCCGATGCCTAATGACGAAGCTGTTAAATATACCTATACAGTGAAGGTAAACACTGAAAAAGTTTCCGGTGCTTTCAAGCTAATCAAGTCAGCAAATATTCCGTCTGGTCTTGTAACAATAAGTGGACCCGAGGAAGGTACAATAAGCTCTTCAACCAGTTGGACAGTGACTTGCACCACCTCTGGCAATTATGATTATGCCGTATATCGCGACGCACTAATCTTGAAAGTGGGTGATTCAGAATACACCCTCGACCTTTACCATACCGGTTTCTTCCATAAGGTTAATAGCAAATGGGGATATTATGAGGTGTTCACCGTACCATCCACCGGTTCTCATTGGCTCGATCGTAACTTGGGAGCAACTTCCTCAGGTATGGCAGTGCATGACAATTCCTCATATCTCACTGGTGTTTGGCCTATCTCAAAAGGTGCCGAAGGTGCATATTTGGCGAGGACCAATGTTTCCGGTCAGATGCCAAAAGGATGGAGTGTACCATCTTGCGGTAACTTCGAGGCTATCTTCTCACAGCAGGAGTTCACTGTTATTGCTAACAATGCAACCGGAGGCACAGCCTATACGGCCCCCTCTTTCTCATTCAATTCAAAAGAGGTGGATCGAAATAACCGCGTGATTGATTCCGCTCCTAAGTCCATCCGTGCATATTTCCCTTGTGCGCGCTACAAGCAAGGCAATAATTTTGCCGGAGGTAATAAGTCGGGTTATTATATAACCTCTACTCAGTCATCCGGTAACTATTATCAGGTAGCGATGTTCCAGGGAATGAACATGATTTCCACAACACTTAATTTCGATGGAACGCTTTATATGCCTGTGCGCCCCGTAATTAGCTCGGGAAATAATGCCAGTGCAAAAATGTATGAATGTAACGTTTTGGGTTATACCCATGTGGCTCTATATGCTTATAATAAGGCAACCGGATTGAAGACATGGATAACATCTTGGCCGGGTGAACAGGTTGTGCCATATTCCGCAGATATGCTTACGAGTGCAACCGGTCCTCTCACTGTATCGAAACACTTCCAGAAGCAAGTGTATTATGATTATGAATCCAATCCTGATGTTGAACTCCGTGTTATCTTCAATATCTGCGACCAACAGGGTAATGTGACCCACTCGAATATGGTGAGCGAGACTTCAGTGTCGTCTAATAAACCTTACGTTGGTACTCCGGTGGCTTCCGAGTTGACAGCTCACAAGCAGAATCGCGATGGAATCCTCTTTCAGCATGGTGATACCTACGAGCGTTATGCTCCCGGCACGAGTTCACCGGCACCTGGAGCAAAGAATGGAAAATGGCTCGGTAAGGGTACAAAGAAGGCGGCTCAGATTGTGATTAAATTCCCAAGGTTTGTTAAGGATGATAAAATTTACGATTATCTCTACTTGCGAGACAAGCAGGATGCCGCAATTTCTCATACTGGAACAGGGAAACAATCGACAGCAGGGTTCTACAAAGCTAAAGAGCTTTCCAACGGGTATTATCAAGTAACTCTCTTCATTCCCTACACTGATGCAAATGCCGAGACGATAAATGAAAATTATCTCAAAGGAGTTGTGGGCAGTCATAACTTCTATAATTCTTCAGCTTTGGCTAATGCATACGGCGACTATGTTACTTGGCCTACCACAAGTGGAGTGGGAGTAAGATATGAGTCATACAACCCCACTACAAAGACCCTTAATGTAACTGTATGGAATGGCGTGGGCACTACTCCTCCTGCTCCGGCAGAAAAACCCACTTATCCTAAAGTTGGATTCCGTTGGCTCAAGAGTGATTCATCAGTTGGTAATGCAATAGCCATTGCCAAGGGCTCTGACTATACCTTGCTTAATTTGAAGAGTAATGGCTTAGTTGCAACGGACTGGAATAATGATATATGGAGTGGTAATACTACTAAAGAAATTGGAGACTATTACTACACTGAAATCGAGGTTCAAGGTAATTTGTCGGAAGTAAGTGATTATCATTATCAGTTTACAAATGATAAATCAGATCAGGACTTCAGTACTACATTTAAGGAAGAGACTTCATTTAGTACTTCAACATATCCTGGCATTGCTAAACTATATACCAAGATTGCTACAATGACCAAAGCAAACCTCTATATAAGAGGAGGGATGACAGATAATTGGAGTGCTAAAGAAGACTACCAGTTTAGTACAATTGATAATAAGACATTTACCTTAACTGTATCGAATATGTCCACAGGAGAATTCAAAATTGCAGACAATAGTTGGAGCGCTGGGGCTACCTTTGGTGGATTAGGTACTAATTTAACGGATGGCACATATAATATTGGCATCTGGAAAGATGGTGGTAATATGTCTCTTAGAACTGGAGGAAATGTAACTTTCACCTTTGTTATGAAGAATCAAAATAATTGGTCTGAAGGAGGCACATTGACTATAAAACATAACTAAAAGAAATATCCTATGAATGAGGCTGTGTCAAAAAGCACAGCCTCTTTTCATAAAATGTTGAAAAACATAAAACAAAGCCCTGACTTTCCCAAGCCGGGGCTTTGTCATGTCAAGAAGTTTTATTAACTTAGTGACATATAAACAATTAAATGCATACAAAATTACATACAAAATCTTACAATAACAATAGGTTGTTCCTGACAATAGATCCAAATGAGGAAATTTCTCAGAACGATCCTGTGCGTATTGTTGACAGCATAGTCGAAGGTCTTGATCTCAAGGGCTTCAGGAAGTTGTATAAAGAGAAAGGCCGTTGCCCGTACCATCCGAAGATGATGCTCAAGATCATCCTTTACGCCTACATGAACAACGTCTATTCCTGCCGCAAAATAGAGCGTCAGGTTCAGCGCGATATTCATTACATATGGCTTGCGGCGCAGGAACGTCCGGACTTTGTGACGATAAACCGCTTCCGCAACCGCGTCAAGAACGAAATCAGCAACATCTTCACACAGGTTGTTCTGCTGTTGGCCGAGCGAGGGTTCATAACACTCGATGTTGAGTATGTTGATGGCACCAAGATAGAATCCAAGGCCAACAAATATACCTTCGTATGGCGCAA
>CAMWIH010000066.1 GCA_947174305.1 uncultured Porphyromonadaceae bacterium
TACAAATATCTCAATAAAAATTTTGTGAAAAAATTATTTAAATATCAAGAGCTGAGCCGGAATCCGACTCAGCTCCATTATTATTAGAAAAATAATCTCTTAAAAGTTTATTTCACAATCACCTTGACAGCCTTATCACCAACCATTACAGTGTAAACACCGGCAGGTAAGGAAACAGTCTCAACTTCTGATGCAACTCTATGAGCTACAATACGTCCATCAACAGATGCTACGGATAACATTTCTCCGGATGCACCTTTAACTGTGATTGTGCCTTTCCCTGCAATTACGCTTACAGCTTCACCGGAAATTGAGGCAACGCTATTAGTGTCATTGCTTGCAACATTTGATGCGCCCGAGAAACCTTCCTCATATACCGTAACCACGACGTAAGAGTAAGTCGTGTCAGCCACAGCTGTAGTATCAACATATTCGCATTCGGCAGTTGGTTCGGAAGTAAGTTTCACACCGTTACGATATACATCATATCCGACAATGCTGAGCTCCATTGGCTTGCTACCGGCTTGCTCGAAGGTGAAGTCATCAAGCATCAGCATAAACCCGGCAGTAGCGCAGCTGCGAATTGCAAAATATTTGGCGCCGGCAGGAACATCGAATTCATAGAGATCCCAGGTTCTGGGGAGTCCTTCAATTGCATCTCCAATCTGTATGAAATCAGCAGGGTTTGTGGAACCTGTGCTGTAATAGAATTCCATGGTCTCACTGTATGTGCCGGAATATCCTCTTGCATAGAATGAGATGGTCTGACGGCTTCCTGAAAGCTCGGGAGAAATAGCCCAGTCATCAACCTGTTCATCATCATAACGGAACATTGCTGCCAGACACATATTCCCACTATGTGTGTCGAATCCAACACCAAACTCATCTCCTGAATTATCAAACACGAAGAAGGCGGCTGTGGTTTCCCCCGGTTCTATGCCGGGCAAATCAATTTCACCGAATCCTCCGATTGGACTATTGTCAACGTCAACGAATGTCCACCCTTCATATTCCATCGCGAAAGAGTCACCATCCTCGAAGTCGAACTCTGTCTTTTCGGCAGGAGCCTGTGTCAGATCGGGTTCGCTCCAAGTAAGGGATACTCCATCCGAAACAGTCTCAGCTTTAAGGTCATCTACAGCGGGGAGGGTGCTAAGCTTGGGCTCGACATAGAATGTTTCTGTGGTATTGTTAGTGTCAACTCCATCTGTATCGGCTTTTACAATCGCAACATATCCAACGGGATCAACGGCCAAAACGCCCATCGTGCATGGGAAAGTCATAGTCTTAATTCCTCCGGAAGGCAGGCTTTCTCCTTTCTGTGTATCAATGGTAATGCCGTCAGCCTGAAGTTCGACTGTGAAATCATCAACCGCTGTCAGGCCATTATTGGCAACACTGACAGTCAGGTCAAACTTATCTCCAGCCGGAACAAATGCCGGAGCGGAGATTGATCTTGCCTCAAGATCCACGAGTTCGTGATTATCTATGCTGATGCAGTCGATGAGAACATAAGTATAGACCTTGACAGTTGGCTGGATTCTGACTTCGATTGTCTTGCCCGCGTAGTCGGCCAGGGAAACAATCACATTCTGCCATCCGGGAACACCGGGATTGAGGTCGTTGACGATAACAGTGCGGAGTTCTGTCCATTCCTGAGCGGATGACTCACGGATATAAAGTGTTATCTCATTATTGTCAGGAGTATCGGAGAATATGTTATACGTGCGGAAGGAGAATCCGGGATTCTTCATTGCGGCAAGATTGATTTTCCCGGAAAGCATTCCGGCAGTGTCATCTACTTTTTCACCGCTGAAGCATGCAAACCCTTGATCTCCGTCTGCTGATTCTATGCTTGTGAAATCCTCATCCTTTGATATTTCCCAAGTTCCACCCTCAATATAAGATACACCCCAGAGGTAGTGGGTCCTTCCGTCGGCAAATGTTTCGCGAACTGAAGAATAAGGTTTACCAACCGGGCGATATTCACTGACTGTACCCTCCTGGCCTCCGTCGGTAACAGCAAAGACTGCATACTGAACGAAACCTTGTTGACCTACCGGAACAGCCTGAAGAGTATAAGAAGTGGTGGTGAGTTCTTCTGTAAATGGTTCCCAATCTTGTCCATTATACTTATATACTACATATTTTACCTTCGACGGGTTTATCGGATTTCCTTCATAATCTTTATCGACCGGGAGCCAGGAGATTGTGACACGCCCGGTGTTGCCTTCTTCCTTAAGCACAACGTCTTGTGGTGCAGCGGGTTTTCCAACACCGATGAATACAGATGCCGTTGCAATCAAGCCGTCGCCATCTTCATTAAATGCCTGCACAGCATATTCATACGTTCCACCAACGGGAACAACATCTTTATATTCAAGTTTTACTCCAACCTTGGCTTCTGAAGAATCAAATTCCTTGACGACCGTGTTGCCACGTGTGATTGTCACCTTGGAAATGGATGTGATAGGCAATCCTGTGATTCCTACAGAAGGAACGGTGAATGAAACCGTAGCCTCAAGCTCTCCGTTGGGAGAAGGAGTGACCTTAAGATCTGTCACTGCACCGGGTGTGCCCGCAGTCTGAGCCTCACCAACTTTGAAATTACGAACGAAAAGATAGTATTTGTCCGGGTCGGAAATACCATGGAGACCAACATAATATACGCCGTCGGTCTCGGGAGCCATATAGGCACCAAATTCTCTGTAGATAGGAGAATCAAGCACGGTGGGTTCGATCAGCATCTCTGTCATGCCTTCGGCCGAGGATGCGGCACCCCATTTAACTTCGAGTTTTTCTGCAAATGCAGTGCTGTTGCTTGCGGCCTCGAAAGATACAAAATAGAGTTTTCCACCTTCCAATCTCAGACCGGGAGAAATCATCCAGTCGTCCATAGGAATCTCCTTGTTATAAATCATCTGAGCGCGACCGCCTTCAATCTGCCATGAATAGCCATCACCATTTGCATCTATTATGTTGAATGTTTCCAGATCCTCAGGCACGTTGAAACTGTTTTCGTAGGGAGGAACCACCGATCCGAGGGTAACAGGGTTGGAATTTACGGGATCGCTGTTTAATCCTGCATAAGCGGCCTTAACAGAATAATAGTATGTTTCAAGCTTATTTCCGGCTGCAATCGGTTCGGAAAATTCCGTAGCCGACAGATTAGTGGCCACCGTCTTGCCATCCGGATAACGTGTAACAGAATATATAACAGTTTCGGGATCAATATAACCACCATCGATCGATTCCGTGACCGGTTCCCATGATAGCAACATATTTCCATCGCTATACTCTAACTGAGGAGTCGTCATTTTCGGAACACCATTGCCGATGAAAAGCTCAGTTTTAGCAACGGGACTATCACCGGCATCGTTGGATACATATATCATGAATATGTAGTTGCCGGCCGATTCGACTGTGACATCAGCTGTAACTTCAGCACCATACTGTGTCTGTCCACTTGCAACCTGGGCTCCATCCATCATGATACGATAAGAAAGTGAACCTGACGCCGGCGTTCCGTCGTAAAGTGTTTCAGGAGCACGGAATGAAACAGAACCTGCCAATGAACCTTTCGGGAATGTGGCCACTACGTCGGTAGGAGCAGCCGGAGCTCCATCCTCAGCGGGGGGCTGCTGGATATACATACCCATTATTGCATCACCAAGCGGTAATTGATAGAGACGTGTGGCAGCACCGGTGGAAAGGTCAACTTCACATATCCAAGAGGACATGTCTGCAGGGTTGACATTCCAGAACATACGGCCACTTATTGGATCAATTGCCGCTGAGGCCATGGTCTGTGGCAGCTCTCCTGTTATACCTATCTCTGTCACCTTGCCTGTCTGCTTATCGAGTTTGCACAGGGTGGATGATGTTGTGGTCATATTCTCTGCTGAACCAACGGAAGTGTAAGATATACCGTAGAGCTGTCCTGTGGCATCACAAGCCAATGCATTCCAGTTTCCACTCAAGGCGGCTATCCTGCGAGTCTCCACATTAGCTTCGCTGTCGATCTCAAGCTGAGCAAGCCAATAGCCGTCGCCACTTGTGTTGAATGTCAAGGCATATACTTTTCCTGTGGTCGGGTCCTGAACTGCTCCGCCAGGACAAAGATTGGTGATCTCTCCAAATTCATTGTGAGCAACTTGTTCGCCTGTAGCAAGATCCCACCCATCAATCTGAATCCAGTAGAAACCTCCCCACCCAGGATAGTCAAAGGTGTAAAGTGTATTGTCAAGAACCAATGCCCCATAGTTCGCGGTGGGACCGGAGAAAACCAATGATGTTCCCCCCTTGTTGATCTTATAATATCCAGGGGTAAAATCTCCTGTGTTCTGATATGTGACGCATCCATAAAGATCCGGCATATCCTCAGAAACCGACACATAGTTTTTCACTGCTTTCTTCTCTTTGGGGAGCACAACCGGTTTTCCCGAGAAAGCTTTGCCTAACCCGGAAGTCAGATTCGGAGCAAATGCCGATTTTGACTTAGCCATTATGGTCGGCTTTTTCCACGGACGTGCAGTTGCACGCGCCGCGATGTTCTTACCTTCAGGACGCGCTGCCGAAAGTTTCGACGCCACCTGGGCTCCGGCGGGTATAATTGCCGCCAAGCCAATAAGAACTGAAGAAACGATTGTAAGTGATTTCTTCATCATAGTTAAATAAGGTTTCTTGATTCTGTTTCCGACCGGTTGAAACCATTTACACCGGTACGGACATCTAAAATAATTCTAATAGGGTAGGGGTTGGATCAGATGGCTGCGACTCTGAAGACACTGCTGCCAATCTTCACAATGTAAATACCGGGCGTTACCTTGACAAGCCATCGGCCAGACAGTTTTGTGTTTTTGACCACCACCCCGTCAATGCCGATTATCTCCGCAATCTCTCCGTCGGAACCAGTAATGATTATTTCCCCCGGTGCCACTCCAACCTCCGGTTTGCTTGCAGAATTTTTTTCAGACAATCTGCTGACAGGCAGGGTCTTTACAGCCATCTCTTCTGAAGGTAACGACCGCTCGCCATCAAATCCGACTGCAGTGACAATGTAGTAGTAATCCGTATCGCCGGTTAAGCCCGACACCCGGCACGATTCTCCGGTTCCTGCTGGATAATCAATAATCCTGTCTTCTTCATTTATGGATTTGCGATCTCCGTGACTGACCTTTATGTCGTCAATCGCCAAGGCCCCTTTAGCGCCCTTTTTGAGATAGCTTATTTGCATTGATTCAGCTCCGGAAGGGATGGGAGAGTCTGCCGACTCATCTATTGAGAATATCGTTCCTCCTTTATCGCTTGAAACCGGGATATCGGCAACCAAAATGTAACTTTCGTCGGCAATGGCTTCCACTATGATCCTGTCTTCCTCTGAAGTGGAATTCCCGCGATGCCAGAAACTGAACGACTTTATTTCGTCAGCATACAGTGGAGTGCGGATGTAATCACCATCATTACTCAATCTCAATGCAGGGGGTGCTATGCCACTATAAGCATCGTTTGCATAGGAGGAGACGCTTCCGCTGACCCATCCCTCAGGCAATTCTTTTGTACCTCCCGAGAAATCACAGATTTCAACATAGGGTCCTTCAGATTTTTTCGTATAGATGTCAATAAGATAAGATGCAGCATCCTCAAGTGGAAGCCAATTGGCACTAAAACCGGAGGCATCCGGTTCGGAGCCTGGAAGAGCCACCACTGCACGTTGAGTGAGAGGAAGTCGGGCTGTCCTCACTTTGCTTGGAAGGGATTCGGGGGATTCTTCCCATCCTTGGCGCGAAGCAATTGTAACAAGGTACTCCGTGTCTGCCTCAAGGTCATTGATAACAACCGTTCCCTCTGATCCGACATGGATGGCACGGCAACTTCCAAAGGGAGTTACATCTTCACCTTCAGTGTAATTGTAAATGCGGATTACATAACTGTCAAAGCCTAAAGAAGAAGCCCAGTTGACAGTTATGCTGTTGCAGTCAGCCTCATGCACCTCCGGGGAATCAGGTGCAGAAAGTGTTGTCCCACCTCCCGATATTTTGAATTTTACGGAACCATCGGTATGTTCGGTAATGGAAGTCAGCGGAATGCCAAGACGCTCACCTTCCCATGTAATCATTGAAGGTTTTGTATCATCAGTAAACTCTGTGATGCCGGCTGTACCTGGGAATGCATCTCCGGCTCGGGTGGCAAGAGTTTCCTCCCAGTCAGCTTCAATGAGGTCAACCCGTTGATGACCGTAATTGTTGTTGACTCCATTACTGGCCCAGGCCTGCCGGTCATAGTCAATGTGCCATATCAGCATTCCGTGGCCTGGCAGATATTCATCCCATCCCTCTTTCTGACGGTTTTCTATAAGATAATACTCCTCTTTCCGGGGCGTGCGTATGATGCCGCCTTGATTTGTCGAAATCGGATATAGCGTGGCATCGACAGGCGTTTCAATTGCAATCGGTTCTATCCAACCGAGGGCATTGCGTTCATAAACGCTATATAGGGGAGGGGTGCGTCCCTTGTTATTGTAAGGACCATAATCAAGTACACTCCATGGACCGGGTGTGAAGGAGTTGACAAGGGTAGTGGCATAAAGGTCGGGAAGTCCCATCACATGAGAAAACTCATGGATGAAGGTCCCGACGCCATCCGGATGATCCATATCCCACTCATAAGAACAGGCATATCTGTCGAGAACAACTCCATTGAATAGATATGGCCCTCCGGGATAACTTGAAATATTAAAGGAATGCGGCCAAACAGTCTCAGCGGCAGCTCCGTTAGATTCCCCTTCTCCGGCATAGAATATGAATACATTATCGATAACGCCGTCGCCGTCACGATCATATTCTGAAAAATCCACTTTGCCTTCAAGTTGACGGCAAGCTTCAATCACCATCTCCTGTGGACGCTGATCGCGCCCATAAAAATCGTTGCCGCCGTAATAGGCCCGGTTTTGCGAAAGTGTGACTGGACCGTAGAGGTCGAATTCGGGATCAAAGATTCCAGAGGAACATTCGCGGAAGTAGTCAGCCACAGATCCGGTAGCTCCATAATCTGAGAATCCGGGTTCGTTTAGCATTCTTGAAAAATAATCAGCGGCATCCGGGAGAGTCATCTTTACATCTGCATATTCAACAAGAATAACAAGGGCTTTCTGTTTTCCGCGCACCGGAAAAAATGTTCCGGGAAACAGACCTCGCCACTCTTCATCTTCTCTATCCTCTCTGCTACGCGACACCATCTTCATGAAACTCTTTCCATTTCTGGATAACTTCTCCAGAATCAATTGAGGATCCACATCGCGAAGGAAGGAAACATGGTCGGCAGGTCGAGCTTCAGCAGCTATTGCTGCCATCAATGATGGCGCCACTTCTCCCTTCTCATTTACCTCCGCGTAGCGAAGTTCTCCATTTACTGAAAGAAGCGGGAAACCGTCGTCGGAAATATAACAGTGGGCATATTCATCGCCTCGTAGCTCTACCTGCAGCGTTGAACCATCCGGCTGGATATATGGCCTGAAACCTTGGCGAGCAGTGATTGCATGGGATGACAGCACACCACACAGTAGAAGACTTCCACACAATAATTTATTCTTAATGTCAGGCATTCGTAGTATATAATTAAGGAAAAAGACGGGCCACCAGCGCAACACTGACGGCCCGCCAATAACTTTCGGGATGTTATTAAGCAATTATGATTAGAAAACAACCTTTTGCATCTTAACGGCACCGTTCTCGCCCTCAACGCGCTTGATCACAATCTGGCCTTTAGCCGGTGATGCAACACGGAGACCGTTAACATCGAAATACTGGACGGAAGAAACCTTATCAATTCCAATAACAGTCAGTCCACTTGGTACGTTTCCTACAAACTCATAGTTTTCGGATTCCTTTGAAGGAATGTCGCCATAGAGGGGCTTAACCTTAACTGAATATGCCTTGCCGGGCTCTGCATCGAACTCGTATGAGGGAGTCCATTCCCCAACATTCACATCTTTACCATCATTGTCGTCAGACAGTAGTGCAATTTCTTTTTCTTCTCCTTCGGTCGCTTCAGGGCGTTCAATCTTCACAGGCTCCTCGCCATCAAAGTAGATTTCGTAGGCATCAGGCTCACCGAAGCTTTTGTTTGAAGGAACTGTCCAGGTAAGAACAGATTTGCCGTCAACCATATCATATTTCATTTCTTTAACGGTGGGATAATCATCTATCATGACCTCGTCGATGAAGATATCATCATGAACCAAGTCTTCATCTGCCGGGCCGTATGCAAAGAAGGTGATGGAAGCGCTTCCGCCGACAGCATCCTCAAGAGCCACGATATTCTTCTTCCATACGTATTCATTCTCGACTGCGCCTTCGGAGGGGAGGATATCCACAACATCTGATTTCTCAGAATCGGATGCACCTTGTAGCTGAACCTTTATGCGATGGGAATTATCATACACGCCTACTGTATGGAACGTGAGCACAGGATATTCAGCTTGTGAGAAATCGATCTTGCCTGATTCGTATGATGAGCCATCCTCATATTCTCCTCTATATAGTTGCATCTTGAGGAAGCCTTCTCTGTTGTAATAGTCATTATAATCGCCATTGACTCCGGAGATGCCCTTATTAGAGTCAATATTGGTCACTTGTGGATATCCACCTTTATAGTTCCATATATTATCAGGTTCCTTATAATAGCCGCCGCTGTTGAAGTGCTCTATATATGGTAACTGATAGTCAGGACCAATGAGGTAAGAATCGGAGGTGTAATCATAACCCCCTATACCGAATTGATTGGCGGCATATACTAAATAATAGTATTTTTTTGGCTCGGTTAGATCTTCACAGTTATCGGTATAAGTCGTTGCAGTTAGGTTTTCTGCAATGGGATCACCAAATGGATCAGAACCATTTTGGGAGCGATAGACTGTATAATATGTAAGAGATGGATCAAAAATACCTCCATTCTTTCCCTCCTCCGGTGCATCCCAGGTTATGGTCATGGAGCCATCTTCATTTCGCACTGCCTGTACGTTCGCAGGGCTCCCCGGCACATCGCGGCCCACAACAAATCTGACAGCAGTTGTTTCGCTCTCACCATAAGGGGAAATAGCCTTTGCGTAAATGGATTTTGAAGAACCTTCCGGGAATGTAAGATCCAAACTATAACTCTTACCGGGCTCCGGATTCTCTATGGGGTCCAGTTCATAACTTTCGTTATAGTTTACGTAGTCTTCAAGATAGATTTTAGATAGATAGAACCCTTCGGGGAACGGGTTGCCGTCTTTATCAGTGTCAGGAGCAGTAACAGTGATAGTAACTTTTGTATAATCCTCTGTGTTCTGTTCAGATGAAAGCTTTGGGAGAGCAGGAGAGATGCCGAAGAATACAGAGGGATTTGTACCATAGCTGTATTCATAGTCATCGGTACCATCTTCTTTTATTTTGCAAGGACGGAATTCGTAGGAATATTCATATCCGAATTTGAGGCCTTCTGAATCTTCAAAGTCAATTTTAGCTCCTGGCTCTACATTTTCGTAAGAGGCAACTTCTTTACTGTATTCGAGTAATGGTCTGCAACTTCGATATACCCTGATGACATCAATGTTCTCAGTCAAGGGATGGCTTACCCAATCCCCATTATCATTTTCTTCCTCACTATTGGTAGGTGCAAGAAATACCCCCCCCACTTTTGAATTCTCGCCGTCAAATTTGAATTCAAGCACGACGCTTTTCTTGTCAACCGCACCGGGAACCTGTTCCATGGCAAATCCGGTTGATGCCGTGGCCGCGGCCAAAGCAAGCAAAGTGTAAATTTTTCTCATATCGTTCATTGTTAGCCTTGCTTCGGAACAAGGAAGTTTGAAAGTATTATGCAGAAATTCAGCATATTCCGAAGAAATCTAACCGATTTTTAACCTGTTAGAGATATGCGTCTGTTATTTCTGTGAGCAAATATAATCCTTTTTGTTGGTTTTAAAAACAAAATTACAATCTTTTTTCATATTTTATTGCAATTTTACACGTTTTTAAAAATTTTTAATTTCTCGATATACCCGAATGTCTGTTCGTCGAACCTCAGTTCAAACATAATTTTGTTATTAAAACATATAGGGTTTTGCGTGAATTTCATATTTAAAAATATTTTTGTATTTTTGCATTCGATTGGATTAATCTCAGCAATCGATATGAGAAGAGTGTTTTTTATGATACTAATGCTGATGGGTTTCCTTTCAAGCCTGTCGGCCCAAACCTGGAATAAGATGCAATGGTTTAATGAGCCTGAGAATTGGAAAGTAAGCGATAATTCTCTATCAATGTTCGTGACGCCACAAACTGATTATTGGCGTATCTCTCATTATGGATTCACGGTTGATGACGCTCCTTTCTATTATGGGGAGTATGGAGGGGAGTTCGAGGCAACCGTAAAGATTACCGGTGATTATAAAGCCCGGTTTGACCAGGCGGGATTAATGATCAGGCTCGACAATGAGAACTACATCAAGGCCGGTATCGAGTTTGTGGATGGAAAGTATAATCTGAGCGTAGTGGTGACACACCACACGAGCGACTGGAGCGTGATCAAACTTGACCGCCCGGTAGAGTCGATATATATCAAGGCTGTGAGACGACTGGATGCCATAGAGATTTTCTATTCCTTTGACGGGAAGGAATATGTCATGATGCGTAATGCCTGGATGCAGGATAATCATCCGGTGAAAGTGGGGGTGATGGGTGCAAGTCCTGATGGAGAAGGCTTTGAGGTTAGATTCGAGGAATTTAAAGTGAAGCATCTTCCTGATGCGCGCCGTCTGAAATGGCTTGAGCAGAACAAGTAGGCTGACACGCCTATTTGTGCGAGACTCTTCCCATCATTCATATACATCAAACATTCTCAAATTATTTGTTAAATAAAGTATAGTATGAAAGAAGTGTGATTCACATCCATTATTCCGCCACACACGGGGCAAACGGGGACATATCTTTGAAGACATTGAAGACCACAGTAGTAATCGTAGAGTCGGGATGAGTCTCGAAAAAGCTTTTTACGGCACTTAACGCGACTTGTGCTGCCTCTTTGTTAGGATAATGAAACTCACCTGTCGATATGCAACAGAAAGCTATGGATGCAAGTCCGTTTGCTTCTGCACATTCAAGGCAACTGCGATAGCATGAGGCGAGTAAGTGACGATCCTTAATTGTTGGTTCAAGGGTGTGAACAATCGGACCGACCGTATGAATCCCTTGATATTGTCAGGGATAGGCAGGTGAGCGTATTCAGTGCGTTCCTCTTTAAGTCGGTTGATCAGGAGGTCTAAACGTTCTCCTCTATTCATAGGTCATAATGTTCAAGCAGTGGCGGACGTGGCGTCAGATCGTAATAATCTATCGCCTTTACATCAAGACGGCAATATACCATTGCGTCATAACTCGGATAGAGGTCTGACAGAATAGTATTCGTATCGTAAATCTCTTTCTGAATATCCACGGGAACATCAAACTTTATATCACCGCTCATTCTGACTGAAATATTTCCCTTCATACCGAGAATTTCAACAGCGGGATTTTCTGTAAGCTGACGGTAAACTTCCTTGCGCGGAGATGTGGCGAAATACAGCGTATGCCCTTTAATGAGCATTACCTGAAAGACGCGCAGATTGGGGCGGTTGTTCTCAACCGTCCCAAATGCCACGTCCTTGTTTTCTCTCAGGAAATCAAAGGCCTTTTCCATAATCAGTATGCTACTGTGAAACGTTCCTTATGATGTTTCGGATTTTCAAGCTCATCAATCATTGCAACCGCATAATCTTCCACAGAGATGAAACTGTCGCCCTTTTCATCAACGAGAAGATCATCTTTACCGACACGATATTTTCCTGTTCTCTTTCCATATTCGAGATTACCGAGATTGGCAGCCGGGGAAAGGAAAACCCAATCAATATCGTTTTCCTTCGTCAGCGTGTTGAGATAGAACTCTCCCAATGACTTAACCCCTGGAAGCCATGATTCGGGAAGAGTGCCGGTATCGACAAGGCGAAGGCCCGGCTTTACGAACAATGTTCCGGCACCACCGACGATGAGCAGCCGTGGAACACCTGATTCTTTTGCTCCTTGAAGAATCTTCGGATAGTTCTTCAAAGTATCCTCATATAGATTGGGATTAGCCCATCCGGGATTATAGGCGCTTATAATGGCGTCTTTCCCTTTTGCATACTTTACGATAACCGCGGGATCTGTGACATCACCTTCTACAATTGTGAGATTGGGATTAGTGACATCTTTTAGTTTGTCGGCATTACGGACAATTGCCGTTACTTTCTCTCCTCTTTCAAGGGCCTCATTCAGGAGTACGCGGCCAACATAGCCGGTAGCGCCCAAAAGAACAATATCTTTCATAAAGTTTTTGTTTTTATTATTAGTTACTTTTTGTTATCTTTGCAGTTATAACAATAAAATTTGAGATATGGTTCTTATAAATTTTGCTGTAAATCAGTAACATTGATGTTACTTTTACTCAAATTCAAATAGTTTTGAAACAAAAATTTTTCAGAAAAAAATGAAGAGATCCACTCTGGTCGATGCTTTTGACCCTAATTGTCCGATACGCAACATACTTGCGCGCTTCTCTGAAAAGTGGGGATTGCTCGTGATCTATACCCTCACACTGAAACCCAGGACACGATTCAATGAACTTAGAAAAGAGATTCCCGATATATCAGCACGTATGTTGAGTGCGACCTTAAACACACTTGTATCAGATGGATTGGTGGAAAGATATTCCTATAATACTGTTCCTCCGACAGTAGAGTATTCATTAAGTGAAATAGGAAATACTTTGGTTCCATATTTAGAAGGTCTGATAGGATGGGCAAAAGAATATAGTGAACAGATCATGAACCATAGAATTGATACTTCAAGCAAACGGCATCAATGAGATAACCAAATTATATTAGAACATATCTTTTACTGATATGCTCCATGCCGACAACATCGAGCGTACGGTCGTGGCTCACGCTTCCTACATGAGAGATTTCAATACAATTCACCTTACAATTAGCTATTGGATTTAATTCCAGCCCCCTTTAACATTGATCACAAATTTATCCAATAAATTCATTGTACTGGATAAAATAGTATATTTTTTATCCAATGTGAAGTGTTTATTGAATGAAATAAGTAAAAATAGTGACTATCCCTAAAAATTATTGACAGATTTGAGGACGATTAACTAATATGGTTTACACCGTCAGTGACGGTTCACTGTTTCGTTTTACACGTTTTTATCGGTTGACTGATTCAGTTTACAGATTTGGGTCTGTGAACTGATTTGCTTTACAAAGAAAGCACATTATTGCCTGAGTGCGAGCCTCGTCCTCCAAAGACAAATTTAGCATAATTCCCTGACGTCGCAAAGCGTGTTGGTAATTTTTTTTGTAACCTTACTATTGGAAGCCGAAGAGGGAACGGGCTCTGCTGAGGAGCACCCTGCCGGCAATAGGTTTTGGCGTCATGCTGATCATTACATTGCGCTTTTTCAGTTCAGCCACATAGGCGGCACTGCAGTACTGAGATCCACGGTCAGAGTGGTGTATCAGTCTTGCCCCCGTTTCGTCATCAATGGTTGCAAGAGCCATTCTCAATGTCTGCAACGGATAGATTGTCTCAAGTGTCGGCCCGATTGCCCAGCCAACTATCTTATGGGAGTACGCATCCGTTATCAGTGACAGATAGCATACACCTTCACCGGTCTCGACATAAGTCATATCGCTGACCCATATTTCGTTGGGACGCATTGGCACTGTGTCCTTCATAAGATTGTCATACTAGCGGTAATGATGGTTTGAGTCTGTTGTCTTATAATGGCGACGTCGTTTTATCTGCACCATGAGTCCGTTCTTGCGGAGCAGCTCAATGAATGCATCCCGTCCGGGCATACATCCTGTCGAATCAAACAGTCTCTACAAATGTGGTTTGACAATTACTTTGACTGTTCAAATAGCCAATCGC
>CAMWIH010000067.1 GCA_947174305.1 uncultured Porphyromonadaceae bacterium
GCGTGGGCTTCTGCGTTGCCGTCCGACTTAGATTAGGCAATGCGAGAAGCCTCAGTTCGTAGGACGGTAACAGATACAGATTCCTACGCTTTTCTTTTATAAATCAAAAAACTAACGCCAACGAGGGGATGACCGAGGCGATAATAAACCATAATCGCTAACATACATCTATTTACAACATGAACCGAAAATTAATGCTCTCAGTGGCCGTTGGCTTGCTGTTAGGTTCGGGCTTTGGCGTGCAAGCCCGGAACACCTCGGGAGACTATGAAGTCAACCACCATGACCCTCGTCATTCTTCATGGAATTACAAACAGGGTGAGATAATCGTGAAACTGAAGGCAGGAAATGGAGCTGCCCCCGTGAAACTGCGTGCTTCAAAAGGAAAGGTATCTTCCTCCTCTTCCGCTCTTGAATCCCTTCTTCGTGACAACGGTATTCAGGAGGCTGAACAGTTGATGACCCTTACCGGATCAAAGGTAGCAAAGCAGAAGGCCCGTTCAATAAATGGACAGCCGGTGGCAGATTCCGACCTCTCCGGACTATATGCACTTCGTTTTGATGCAACAAAGACACAGGATATTCATACCCTTATCACAGAACTGCAGGGTCTCAATGAGGTAGAATATGCAGAGCCGAACTATATCGTTCAGATATGTGCCGAACCGGAAAGCTACACTTCCGATCCCCTTTATACCCAGCAGTGGGGCCCTTCAGCCATAGGACTTGATAAGCTTTGGAATGTGCCTACCATCTCCACAAAGCGTCCTGTAATCGCCATACTTGATACCGGCGTAGATATCACCCATCCCGACCTTGCCGACAATATATGGACAAACAGCCATGAAGCCAATGGCGCTGACAACCGCGACGATGATGGCAACGGCTTCGTTGATGATATTCATGGATGGGATTTCGTGAATAACTCCGGCCGTATGCGCGACAATAACGGACATGGAACACACTGTGCCGGTATTGCGGGAGCCGTCGGAGGTAACGGAATCGGCATAACAGGTGCTAACCCTGATGCATATATTATGCCAATCGCAGTGCTTCAAAGCAACGGTACCGGCGATGTTGCCACTATCATTAAGGGTATTGACTATGCTGTTGCAAATGGTGCCGATATAATTTCGATGTCATTCGGAGGATATTCCCATTCCAAGGCAGAGAGAGATGCTTTAGGAAAGGCTTATCAGAAAGCTGTATTGGTTGCTGCTGCAGGTAATGAAGGCTTTGATGTAAATGGTTGTTGTACAAACCCATATGGCCCTGCGTTTCCTGCAGCTTACACATTTGTGTTGGGGGTCGAAGCTTCCGATTCTCCTAATGGCAGTAAAGCCGGATTCTCAAACTGGGATTGTGATGGGCCCGTTACTTCAAAATATCCTTCTGATTTATATAATTATGAACTTCGTGCTCCCGGTACTGGAATTATCAGCACCTTCCCCAATGGTCAATATAAATCTTTGAATGGTACATCTATGGCATGTCCATTAGCGGCAGGTGCAATCTCACGATTAATGAGTTGTCGCGAAGTCTCAAGTAAGGAGGAGCTTTTTGGAGACTTGATTGCCACATCAAATGGGAATATGGATGTATTCAGTGCCTATAGCCTTACAGATGCCGACCGTAAGCCAACCCTCTCTCTCGTAACTTATCGGCTCGATGACGTTAAGATGGGGGATGGGGACGGGCGCCCTGATGCCGGAGAAACCATTAGGATTTACCCGACCTTCCGCAACAGCTGGGGAAATGCCAGGAACATAACCTATTCTCTACGCCTCCATGATCTTGAAGATCCGGAGATCATTGAGTTTATTGACAATGAGGCTGCTCATGTAATCTCTAATCTTTCGAGTTATGCCTCTGTTGAATCTGAAAGTCCATTCCTTGTAAAGATAAGTCCCAATTGTGCAGACGGACGTGTTATTCGTCTTGTCCTCGAAGCGACATGTGATAATATTACTGAACCACTCAGCCAGAAGATTGAATTTACCGTTGAAAATGGAGTTGAATTGGGTGGAGTCTTGAAAGAAGATTTAACATTAACTCCGGATAAGCATTATATTGTAACAGGAAATTTAGCAATTCCAGAAGATGTTACACTAACTATATTAGGAGGAACAAAAATTAACCTAAAAGATAATGTATCGATTAAATGTGATGGACATATTAAAACTTATGGGAATAGAAAGGAGTTTATATCATTTGTCCCAGCCAATTTATCTAAAGGGATAATTAAACCTATTGTATTTTCGACGTCTGACACATTAAGATATTGTGAGTTTAAGAATTTTATAATTGAAGCTAATGACGGTCAATACAGTATTGAGGGTAATTTTGAACGTTGTATATTTAATCATCTCACTGCATCCTATCCCATTCACCGTAATTTTGCTTCTAGTTGTAATTATTACAATAACACCGCTGAAATATGGCTTATTTCTAGTTCTAAAATAAATCATTGTAACTTAATAAACAATTCAGATGATGGACAGTACAAAGAATATATGTTTGCTGTTAATAAATATAGTTTTAATAATTCATTAAATAACGAAGTAAGGCGGACTAGTCAGTATTATAGTGGTATTATTTACTCAAATACACCAATTACTTCTGGATCTAATGGAAACTATTTAGGGTCTTCATCAAGAAATGTATTGAGAAAGACCATAATAGATATTAATTCCCTTGATTTTACAACTTATGGTGAATTTGACTTTAATGATATAACAGCGCGTCCTAACCCTCTTGCCCCCGGTATCGTCTGGAAAGTAGTTGTCAACGATTATGATGCTCAGGATGAGTATGAGCTTCTTCCCCCTCTTGGTGTAGGCAAGCATAAATTTGAGGTTTATTTCAGCAAGCCGATGAATCATGAGAAGACTCCTATGATTGCGATGGGTGTGCGTGAACCTTATACTCAGACTGCAATTGCAGAAGATGGAAGCTGGCGTTCGGAAACTATGGAGAATGGAGACGTGATTGATATTTACACAGCTTATCTCACCATCAAGGGTAAGGATAATTTTGACGGAGTCAATACAATCTATGTAGCCGATGCAGAGGATGAGGAATTCTTCCCGATACCTATCGAGGATGTCCGTTTCCATGTGAACGTTCAGAGTGCCGGGGCTATGTCCACAGGGCTCACTGCAGAAGCTGGTGTTGGTAAGGTGAAGCTTACTTGGGAGAATCCGGAGGAGAATTTCGATGATATGTTAGGCTATAACATGTATCGCTATACCCTTGATGAAAACGAAGTGGCAAGCGAGCCGGTAAAAATCAATGAAAATCTTCTTACAGATGAAGAGCTGATTGACTATGACATAGTGCCAGGTACGACTTATTGCTACTATTACAAAGTGCTACGTACCTCCCTTGATGAAAATGCTCCTTCAAAGATTGTTGCTGCTACCCCTCGCGCAGCAGGAAAGGGTGATGCGGATGCTTCGGGTGATGTAGATGTTGCTGATGTGGTGACGGAGGTGAACTATATGGTGGGTCGCGAACCCAAACCATTCATCTTTGATGCAGCGGATGTGAATGAGGATTCAGAGATAGATATTCTTGATGTTGTCGGCACTGTTAATATCATCATGAAGCCGGAAAGCGTAGCTTCCATGGCATTCGAAGATATGCCGGCTGTTTATTCCGTGGATAAGGGTATTCTTTATGTCGATAGTCCGGTTGAATTGGCAGGTGTGCAGCTCGATCTTATTGGGACTCGTGGCTTGACGGAATTCAAGACACTCGAAGCACTCAAAGGGATGGAGACAACAGCAGATTGGATGAATGATGAGACTTACCGTTTTGTAGCATTCTCCCTTAGCGGAAAGACTCTCGGAACAGGTAAGCAGGCCCTTCTTGAAATCGGGGATGCGGAGATAGAGAATCTGATTCTTGTTGATACCAAAGGTAACCGGGTAGCTGCCTTACTTGACAATTCCACTTCAGGAATCAGCACAATAGTAGGTCAGCAGATAAAGAACTGCTATCCTAACCCATTTGACAGCGAGCTGAATGTAGTGGCCACCATCACCTCTGCGCAAGACCGGAATGTGGAAATCTCATTGACCGACCTTGCTGGCGCAACAGTAATGAGAAAGAGTGCTGCACTCGGTTATGGAGAGCATACAATATCTTTCAATACGGCCTCATTACCTTCCGGCTTCTATATCGTTACGCTTAAGGTTGACGGAAAGAGTGTTCAGTCGGTGAAAGCCATCAAGAAGTAACAGATTATGATTAGAAAGTTAATATTCGCATTAGTTGCATGGTGCTGCAGTTTCGCTGCACTCCATGCGGCTAATGTCGTAACTATCGGCAATATAGAAGGAGATGTAGGGAGTCATGTAGAGCTGACAGTCAATCTGACTACTGACTCCCCCGATATTGTCGCCGCTGAAATTCATATCCCATTACCAAAGGAGATTACGGCTCTTCCCAATACCTGCAAAAAATCTGAGACCCGGCTTCCAAACCACAGCGTAAGCGCGGATATGAGGAATGATGAATTGGTGGCAGTGATATTCAACACCTCCCTGCAGCCTATTCCGGCAGGGGAGGGGAAAGCATTCAGCATCCTTCTCAATCTTGGGGAGAATCCTGGAGATTTTACGTTGATGCCGAAAGTCAGGATGAGCAATGCATCAGGAGAGCGCATTGCGTGTTCGGCAGAAAAGTTCAGCCTTAATGTCAAGGGCGCAAGACTGGAATTGGGAGCCACGGATATTGATTTCGGGAGAGTTCCGATTCGTGATACCTATACCCGGCGGGTAACGGCAACCAATACAGGTACCGGCACCCTTAACATTAACGACATAACCACCGACATCCCCGGCCTATCGGTAGAGGCTTCTGAAAAGTCGGTTGCTCCCGGAGGAAGCACCACTCTGCATCTTACCTATTCTCCGACGGTTCGTGCAAAGCAGATTGCCGGGCGTTTCACTGTGGAATCTAACTCGGTAGGTCGTGCTCCTTTTGTGAGGGTTACTTCGGTTCCATTCTCTGTAAATGAGATCCATGTCGGGGACGCTGAAGGGATATCAGATTCAGAAGTAACGGTATCGGTCCGTATGAATAATATGGAGCCGATAACCGGAACAGAGATGACCTTTACACTCCCGGCTGAATTGGAGTATGTAGAGGATAGTCTTACTCCTTCAGAACGAGCTGTCGGTTTGTCAGGGGTTTCAAATTTTGGAAAAGACCGGAAATTGCGTCTGATACTTTATAATGTAGATAATGAGGCCGTGGAGGGCGACGATGGCGAACTTCTCTCCTTCAAGCTGAAGCTTACAGGGCGGTCAGGACGTTATCGGTTGCAACCAGAAAAGGTGATTCTAAGCAATGCAGGGGGCGAAAACATGGTTTCTGCCACAACCTCAGGATATGTTACAATCTCTTCGCCAACCCTTTCTGCTTCTTCACGGTTTGAAATAGGCAACGTACCTTTGAGCGGCACCGATACTTTTGATTATCCGTTGCGCAATACAAGCGGGGTTCCCCTCACAATCGAGAAGGTAGGATTCCTAAATGATATTGCTGAATGCAGGGCTGAATTTCCGATGGTGGTCGAGCCATATCAGTCGGCCGTAATACCTGTAACAATGACTTCGCCAAAATTCGGTGATTTTTCCACGACAATGAATATCTATTCCAACGATCCCGATAACCGGTTAAAGAGTGTCAATGTTACAGGAAATTTCTATAGTCCTAATGAGCTTTCCGTAAGCAGTGAACTTGTGGATGACTGTTATGTTCTCACAGCTTCGCTTACAAATGAAGCTGAGATTGTGGCGTTGCAATTGGATATTACCATGCCTGAAGGGGTGGAGCTATCTTCCTCAGATCTTATTTTGCAGGAACGTGCATCGGGCCATACTGCAACGTTGGCTTCTGTTGGGCCTAATCTCTACCGACTCATAATCTTTTCCCTCAATAACACTCCCTTCGCGGGAGATTCAGGTGATTTGTTCTCGCTTAAAATCAAGAATGAGAATATTGAAGGTAAGGAGGTCAGGTTTGACAAAATCAAACTGAGTAGTTCTGCCGGAGTGAATTATACCAATCCCAATGCGGAGGTCTTGATAGTTAAAATTCAGGATGATGTAAGTTCCGGACTATCGGCAATTCACGGAAATTCATTCCGAATCTTGATTCAGGGGCACTCAATTATTCTTTCCGGAAGTGAAGAGGATAGAGCGGATGAGATAGCTCTTTATCGTGCTGATGGCGCATTATGTTTCAAGGGAGAATATTCCGGAACACCGATGAGAATAGATCTAAACGAATCGGGAATTTATATTCTCAAAGTCGGTTCTCTGTCCTACCCGATTATGTTAAGATAATCATAAGTTGACTCAGAAACAAGCAGGCATTCACTAAACCAGCTTCCATCTTTATTCCTGAAGTCTCGGCATCCTCTCGGTGTCGAGACTTTTATTACAATTAATTAGGAATATGAAAGTGAAGAATAACGGGTTTTCGAATAAATATCTTTAGGGATTTTGATTTTTTATTTAACTTTGCAATGTGAAACTAAAGAGAAGCGTAAACCTTATCATATTCATTGCCTTGAATCTTGCTATTGCTTTCCCCGGCAAGGCACAGGTCAATGCGGAGCAATGTATCACTATCGGGCGCAATGTGCTTTCGATGGACGACTATATGCTCTCTATACAATACTTTAATCAGGCCATAAAGGCTAAGCCTTATCTTTCCGATCCTTATTTCTTTCGCGGTCTTGCCAAATTGTATCTAGAAGATTACAAGGGTGCCGAGGAGGATTGCACTCTTGCCATTGAACGGAACAAGTTCAAGACTGAAAGCTATAAAGTAAGAGGGTTTGCCCGCCAATATTTGGGTAAGGATTCCCTCGCGGTGGAGGACTATAACATAGGCCTCAAGGATAATCCCGACGATAAGTATTTCCTTTTCTATAAAGGGGTGGCCGAAACGGAACTTAAACGCTTTGCAGGAGCGGATTCCACTTTTTCAAAACTCCTGCGCCTGTATCCCCGTTTTGAGGATGGCATCACGGCGCGCGCTCGCCTCCGAATGCTGGAAGGGGACACGGTAAAGGCTCTTGAAGACCTGTCGGCTTCCATAAAACTTGCTCCGGCAAGCCTTAATCCCTATCTCATGAGATCGGAAATATATTCGCGTCAGAAAAAATGGGACGAGGCGGCCGCGGATATGGATGAAGCGATAAAGCTGCACCCTCAGGATGCCGACTATTACCTTAACCGTGCATACCTGCGTTATAACAATGATGATTTCTTTGGCGCTATGGCCGATTATAATTATGCCATAGAACTCCGCCCCTATAACACCGCTGCACTCTTTAACCGGGCCCTCTTGCGCTATGAGGTGAGAGACCTTGGACGTGCGGCACGGGATCTTGAGGAGGTCTTGAAGATTGAACCCGACAATTTTCATGCCCTTTACAACCGAGCGTTGATACTTCTTGAATTAGGTGAATATAAGGAAGCAATCAGCGGATTTGAGAGCATTGCCCGTAAATACCCCCGTTTCTATCCGGCCTATTATGCCATTGCCGAAGCAAAACATAAGATGGGGGATATGCGTGGTGCTATTATGAACGTGAACAAAGCTGAAGATCTCATACGCAAATATGTTAAGAATCCGAGAAAATTCCAACTCGACCGTCCTACGATCGCGTCGGGAGCGAATACCAAAGGATTCAGCGAGGATGAGGAACTTGTGGGCCAGGAAGAGGAAAGTGATATCAAGGTGATGGAGAAATTCAATCAGCTTGTAACGGTTAGCAGTTCACAGTCGCCACAGCTTTCCTATAATGAAAAGATAAAGGGGAGGGTGCAAGACCGCGATATGAATGTAGAACCGGAACCCATTTATTCTTTATCATTCTATGAATCGCCAAAATCTTTGAGGACAACTTCCAATTATTTCCGCGATCTTGACGATTTTAATCAAAACGGATATATTAAGGAAAAGGTAATTCTTACCCCCGGCACTCCTGTTGTTGATACAGAAGAACGAGCTCAGGATATATTCCGGAAAGTTGAATATTACAATGGTGTAATAGCAGATGGTGCCGGTCGTCCGGCTGATTACCTAGCATTAGGCGTGGCGCAGACCATGTTAAAGAATTATGAGGCCGCTATTGTTGCCCTTGAACATGCGATAGAGATGGATCCAAGGTTCGCGGTGGCTTTGATGGCGCGAGGGTATGTGCGGCAGGCGGAGGCGTCATCGCGCCCTGTTTCGACTGAAGGGGACGGTTCTGTAGAGTCGGAATTGAAAAGGAGAGGATTGGCCAAAGAACTTTCCGCTGCCATGGCCGATTATGATGCAGCATTGGCTGTGGATCCGCGATTGGCTTTTGCATGGTTCAACAAGGGCAATATCTATTATTCTTTGCATGACTTCACTTCCGCCATGCAGTGTTACAGCGAGGCCCTGAAACTTGATTCCGAGTTCGGACCCGCCTATTATAATCGCGGAATAACCTACCTCCAGATGGGTAACAAGCGCCAAGCCTTCATCGACCTTTCCAAGGCAGGCGAGGCAGGTGTCATACCCAGCTATAACCTCTTGAAAAGAATGAAATAATATTTGCAAATAAACAATATAAAGATTGATGAAAGATACAGGCTTATCCGAAGATACGGTCTCAAAATTAGTTGGGGAAATCAGAAAGTGTGAAAAGGTGGAGGAGATCATTCTTTACGGCTCTCGCGCGAAAGGCACATTCAGGAAATTTTCCGATATAGATATGACATTGAAGGGAAAAGGCTTGACAAGGGAAGACCTTTATCCTATTCTTGAAGGGATTGACGACCTGTATCTCCCTTACGAAATAGATCTTTCCATCTATTCCGATCTGGATTATCAACCCTTGATTGATGAGATTGACCGGTATGGTATAAAGTTGGGGTGATTTGGAAATCTCGGATTTTTTTTGTATCTTTGCGCGATTTCTGCAAAATAATGGAGATGGAGGAACCGGCAGTATGTGTGAACTAAAGGGAAAGTCATCTTAAAAATCGTGAAATCAAAAGAATAAAAGAACAAACAACGATAATAAGGCCACTTATGATCAATATAACTTTTCCGGATGGCAGCGTAAAACAGTTTGAGGCGGGTATCACTCCGTTTCAGGTTGCGGAGAGCATCTCTCCCCGCTTTGCCGCAGATGTGCTCGCCGCAAAGGTTAACGGCGAGGAATGGGATATCTCCCGTCCGATAGATGCTGATGCCTCTATCGAACTTTTCAAATGGGATTCGCCCGAAGGTAAACATGCCTTCTGGCACTCTTCGGCTCACCTTCTTGCCGAGGCTCTTCAGGAACTTTATCCGGGAGTGAAATTCGGTATCGGCCCCGCCATTGAAAACGGTTTCTATTACGATATCGACCCGGGAGAGCATAAGATCACATCTGAAGATTTTCCGAAAATCGAGAAGAAGATGGCTGAAATCGTCAGCCGCAAGGAAAATATCGTACGTGCCGACATATCCAAGGCTGACGCCCTCAAGGCGTTCGGAGAACGTGGTGAGGAATATAAATGTGAGCTTATCAGCGAGCTTGAAGACGGTAAGATCACTACCTATACCCAGGGTAACTTCACCGACCTCTGCCGTGGACCGCATATTCCCAACACTGCTCCGATAAAGGCAGTGAAAATCCTTTCTCTCGCCGGAGCCTACTGGCGTGGCGACGAGAAGCGCAACCAGCTTGTGCGTGTGTATGGTATCTCCTTCCCCAAGAAGAAGATGCTTGACGAGTATCTGGCCCTTCTTGAAGAGGCCAAGAAACGTGACCATCGCAAATTGGGCAAGGAGATGGAATTGTTCGCATTCTCTCCCACAGTAGGACAGGGTCTTCCATTGTGGTTGCCGAAAGGCGCCGCACTTCGCGACCGCCTCGAACAGTTCCTTCGCAAGATCCAGAAAGAATATGGTTACCTTCAGGTGATCACTCCGCATATCGGTAACAAGCAGCTCTACGTCACTTCCGGACACTGGGCTAAGTATGGCAAGGATTCCTTCCAGCCCATCCATACTCCCGAAGAGGGCGAAGAATATATGCTTAAACCGATGAATTGCCCTCACCATTGTGAGATTTATAAGACTTCCCCGCGTTCCTATCGCGACCTGCCGATGCGACTCGCTGAATTTGGAACTGTTTATCGCTATGAGCAGAGCGGAGAGCTTCATGGTCTGACCCGTGTGCGAGGATTTACTCAGGATGATGCCCACATCTTCTGTGCCCCCGAGCAGATCAAGGGTGAGTTCCTCAAGGTGATGGATATCATTCTCTACATCTTCAATGCACTTGACTTCAAGAATTTTGAAGCTCAGATTTCACTTCGCGACCCGAAGAATAAAGAGAAATATATAGGTTCTGACGAGAACTGGCACCTTGCAGAGCAGGCCATCATCGAGGCTTGTGTCGAGAAAGGTCTTCCTGCCCGTCAGGTGGAAGGAGAGGCTGCTTTCTATGGTCCTAAGCTCGACTTCATGGTTAAGGATGCCATCGGTCGTCGCTGGCAGTTGGGAACAATTCAGGTTGACTATAATCTTCCTGAGCGTTTCGGGCTTGAATATACCGGTTCAGACAACCAGAAGCATCGTCCTGTGATGATTCACCGTGCCCCCTTCGGTTCGATGGAGCGCTTCGTGGCAGTGCTTCTCGAACACACGGCCGGCAAACTCCCGTTGTGGCTCATTCCGGAACAGTGCGTTGTTCTTCCGATTTCCGAGAAATATAACGACTACGCATACCGCGTGGTCAAGGAGCTCGACCGTGAGGGCGTGAGAGGCTTTGTTGACGACAGAAATGAGAAGATCGGCAAGAAAATCCGCGACAATGAACTCAAAAAAATACCTTATTTGCTCATTGTTGGTGAAAAAGAGGCCGAAAATGATGAAGTTTCTGTAAGAAAACAGGGCGAAGGTGATAAAGGTACGATGAAAATCATTAACTTTGCAAACGAAATTAATAAGGAGGTAGAGGCAAGCACCACTATGCCTTCGCATGAAGGATAAAATGTGCAGACCGAAGCCGGCAAAAAAATAAATACTAAAGCATACTGAATGGAGAAAAAACCGCAATTCAGCGGACCGCGTCGCCCAATGGGCGCAGGAGGTTCGCGCCCGGGGATGCGAGGTCGTAAAGGCTTACAGCGCGACACCCGCGACCCGTACGTGATCAACGAGCACATCCGCGCACGTGAAGTGCGTCTTGTCGGCGACAATGTGGAGCAAGGGATCTACCCCCTGCATCAGGCATTGAAAATCGCGGAACAGCAGGAACTCGACCTGATTGAGATTTCTCCTAATGCGGAACCTCCCGTATGCCGAATCCTTGACTATCAGAAGTTCCTCTATCAGCAGAAAAAACGCCAGAAGGAGCAGAAAGCCAAGGCTGCTAAAGTGGTTGTTAAGGAGATCCGTTTCGGACCGCAGACAGACGACCACGATTATAACTTCAAGCTGAAACACGCAATGGGCTTCCTCAAGGAAGGTTCGAAAGTTAAGGCATACGTATTCTTCCGTGGCCGTTCAATTCTCTTCAAGGAGCAGGGAGAAGTGCTTCTTCTCCGTTTCGCAAATGATCTTGAGGAGTATGGAAAGGTGGAGATGATGCCGGTGCTTGAAGGGAAAAGGATGACCATCATGCTCACTCCTCTCAAGGCTCCCGCCAAGAAGGAGGCTCCTGCCAAGGATAGAGGTGAAAAGGGCGAGAAAGCCCCGAAAGCCGATATGCAGGAAAAGGCTGAGGCTCCTGCAGAATAAAATAGACTCTAAAGAAAAATAAATAGAGAGACCGTAGGCACATCGTGCCGAGGTGAATGACAAACAACTTAAATTTTTCAAAAAATGCCAAAAGTAAAGACCAATGCCGCCTCTAAGAAGCGTTTCGCTCTCACCGGCACAGGGAAAATCAAAAGGAAACACGCTTATCACAGCCACATCCTTACGAAGAAATCAACCAAGCGTAAACGTAACCTCGACCATACAGGTCTTGTTGCTGAAGCTAACCTCAAAGCTGTTCGCTCACTGTTAAATCTTCGTTAACGAGGTTTCCCTCAGTTACTTTTACAAATTTTTTTATTAACCGAATGTCCAGCCCTGCAAGTGCAGAATAAAAAAATAATGCCGCTGACATTCAAAAAATCAAAAAAAGATGCCAAGATCAGTAAATCACGTTGCTTCAAGAGCAAAAAGAAAGAAAATTCTGAAACTCACCCGCGGTTATTATGGAAGCCGTCGCAATGTATGGACAGTTGCCAAGAACACATGGGAAAAGGGTTTGACCTATGCCTATCGTGACCGCAAGCAGAAAAAACGCAACTTCCGCGCTCTCTGGATTCAGAGAATCAATGCAGCCGCACGTATGGAGGATCTTTCTTACTCCAAGCTCATGGGCCTCATTCATAAAGCCGGTATCGAAATCAACCGCAAGGTTCTCGCCGAGCTCGCTATGAATAATCCTGAAGCCTTCAAGGCTATCGTAGATAAGGTTAAGAAATAAAATCACTTTCGGAAATAAAGAGAAAAGGGACTGGGATCACAGTCCCTTTTCTTATTTTCAGCTTTCATCTGTTCTTATCTCCATCTTTTCTCGAAATTATCACGATTGCTACTGACGGGGAATCTAAGCCGCTTTATGATCTGGAGGGGCGACCGGCTGATATGAGGACACGTGGTCGGGAGGCTGATTCTTGCTCAAGAAAGTTAAGGATAGTGAGGTAACACACGAAAAAAATCACTCAGGGTATTGCAGAATTCAACTATATAGGTTATCTTTGCGTTATAGAAACAGGAGATGAAAGTTTTACCACATCAAAGAAAATTGGGAAACTCATCAAATTTTAACGAATACCGAGACTAACTTGTAAGTTGATGGCGGGCCCCACATCCTTCGGGGTGTTGACATTGTCGCAGGCGGATTACAAAGATTTGCAAGTCCTCAAATCCTGTCAGTCGGAGTTTCGTCACAATACTTTGATGTGGACCTTATAGAGAGTCGGAAAGTAACAGCTCCGGCTCTTTTCTTTATATGAATTATAACGACCCAAAAAATAGATTATGTTAGACGTAAAAACAACTTTGCTCGACCGCACAAGCGTGCGCCGTTACGAACGTGAGGCTATTCCGGAAGAGAAGATGGAATTCATCAGGGAGGCTATACGTAATACTCCCAATTCTTATAATGGCCAGCAATTCTCAGTTATAGAGATTGAGGATCAGGATCTTAAAATAGAGCTTGAGCAACTCACGGGCCAAAAGCAGATAAAGACCTGTAACCGTTTCCTTGTATTCCTTTCCGACTTCAACCAGATCAAGGCTCTTGCCGACCGCAAGGGGATTGATTGGCCTGAGGTGACCGACACCATGGATGGTGTTCTATTGGGTGCCATAGATGCATCCTTGGCGATGATGAGTGCCGTAGTGGCGGCTCAGGCTGTCGGATTGGGAACAAACTGCATCGGATACCTGCGCACGGTTGATCCGGCGAAGGTTGCAGAGATCCTGAAGCTCCCCAAGGGTGTATATGTGGTGTGTGGCCTTGCCATAGGTGTGCCTCGTGAACACCCTGACCTCAAGCCGAAGAAACCTCTGTCAGTGATGTTCCATAAGAACGTTTACCAGCAAGATAGGGAGAAGATGGTGGATGAACTGGAGAAGTATGATGAGATTGTGAAAGAATATAATGCCCATCGTTCGGGTGGCACTACCACCAACGACTGGGTTGGCCATATCCTCGACTATTACCGTCATGTGCTCGACTACCACATTCTTGATTATCTCCGTAACCAGGGATATGATGTGAAGAAATAAAAAAGTGAATATAGAATAAAGAAGGAATGTTTAAATGAGTGAGGCCGGTTGTCAGTGACAACAGGCCTCACTCATTTAAACAGATATAGGA
>CAMWIH010000068.1 GCA_947174305.1 uncultured Porphyromonadaceae bacterium
GAACCCCTATCTAAAGTTTAGGAAACTTCTATTCTATCCGTTGAACTACAGAGGCGGATCAATCATAAATGATTGCATTATAATAATTTAGCGTTACGCCAATGGCAAAGATTCATGAATCTCCGCCTTGATGTCGCGTTTTGCAACTGCAAAGTTAGCTATTTTCAGGGAAATAGCAAAATATAATTTGAGTGTGGCCAAATAAATTTGAATGAGCAGATGTGGAGAAGCAGGCTTGTCATTGGAGCTTTAGACGCGTTCCGGGGCGATCTTTTGCCTTTGGGTTGAGTTCAAGGATTGTCTGTAAACGCATCCCAAAGCGCTGGGCAATGGAATGTATGGATTCATCATCGCCGATGGTGGCCGACTTCACCCCTTCCGGTGGCACGTCAAGTTTCTCCACCAGATACACTTCCTGCCATGGTTTTATCTCGCCATCCTTGGGCACATCGTTCATGGCCAAGAGTTTCTTCACGTTCAGGCCAAATTCTTTGGCTATTGTGGCGTAAGTGTCGCCCGGAAAGGCCACCACATAATGCAGGCCGCGGCTTTTCTTCACTTTGTGGGACGATCGCAACACGTTATGGATCAGGTCGGCGATCTCCTCTGAGTTTCTTCCCTCGGGAGAATCATAGAGGTAGAGATTGTAACGCTCAATTATTGTGATCAGTCGGCTTGCATAATTGGGGTCGGTGGCATAGCCGCATCTTTTGAGCCCGTGAGCCCAGGAGGTGTAGTCGGTTATTTCGAAATCAAACAGCGGTCGGTACCGTTTTCCGAGCAGGAAGCGGGAATGGTCGGCATAGCTTTCCGCCGCTGAGGAATATACGCGGAAGCATTCGTTGGCCGCGTCGTCGTTGCGAAGGAGGGTGTCGCCGGTCCAGGTGGAGTGACATTTTATTCCAAAATGGTTGTTCCCCTTTGTGGCGAGGGTGGAGCGTCCGGCGGCGCTTTCCAGGAGGCCCTGGGCAAGCGTGATGGAGGCCGGGATTCCGTGGGCCCTCTGTTCGGCCACTGCAATTTCGGCGTAACGGTCTATGTAGTCGCGATAATAATCGGCTGCGGTATATGTAGGAAAAACGACCGAAGATACAAGGAGAGCAAAGATGAATAAAATTCTGTGAATGAGTGAACGGCTGCTGAAAGTGAAATTCATATCCATTTGAGGTAAACAGATTTTGACGGCAAAGATAATACAATTATATTTGTTGGCAAAATTCGGAAGGTTTTGAACAAAACCCTTTAAAAATTATTAAGAATATAGGAGGAATTAAACTTATGAAGGATTTGACCATCACAACTATTATAAGGGAATGCAGTTTTGAGGAGCTGCCGGTTTCGGACCGTGAGCTGGTGGAGTGTGCCAAGGAGATGACCCGTAATGCCTACGCTCCATATTCTCATTTCCATGTGGGCGCAGCCATAGAGCTTGCCGACGGGAGAGTCGTACTGGGAGCCAATCAGGAGAACGCGGCTTCGCCTTCAGGCACGTGTGCTGAGCGCAGCGCGTGCTTTCAGGCCGGAGCTATTGCACCTGGGGTTCCTTTCCAGAAGATTGCGATAGCGGCGTGGACAGAGCTTCGCAAACCTGAGGGTCTCGACTATGAGGAGTATTTCCAGGATTCCCCGATTTCTCCCTGTGGTGCGTGCCGGCAGGCTCTCCTGGAGTATGAGACGATGGGGAAGGCTCCGGTTGAGGTGATCCTTTATGGACGCAAGCGCTGCTATATCTTCCCTTCGATAGCTTCGCTGCTGCCTTATTGCTTCACGGAATTTTGATACCGTCTGTCAGACAGGGGGATTTAAGACAGGAGTACAGGAGGAACAGGGGGATTATCCTTACAAGAGGGATGGGAGTCTAAGTAGGTGAATGTTTAAAAAAGATTATAGATTATGAAAAGAAAAGGATTACTCAGTATATTATCATTTGTAGTGGTGATGATGGGGATGTCGGTGATGTTCACATCGTGCGACTCGGATGATTATTGGTATGACGGGCCGGGCTGGAACAACGGAAGTTTTTATGACCCCGACCTCGGTGGATATTGGGAGCTTGTACAGGCAAACAGTGTGGATGCAGAGGGATACGACAAGAATTATCTCTATTTCAATGGCCGAGGCCGAGGCACATACTTTTTTTGGGAGAACGGTCGCCGTTATGTGGAGGATACATATTACGACTGCCAGTATTCCAATTCCGGCACTTCCGATTATCAGATCAACCTTCAGTATGGCAATAGCCGCCCCACTACGATGAACTATTGGTTCACTCATGGAGGGAACACATTGTGGTTGCAATGGCGCGATTATGGAAGAGTGACCACATACGTATATGACCGTATAAACCGGGCACCATGGTGATGAAGAATATCGCCGGGAATTATAATTGAAACTGCATATTTGTTGCATAAAAATAAAGAGGAGACGTGAATCTCCTCTTTATTTATCTATAAAGGGGAAACTCTTTGGAAATTATAGAATTTATACTTAATTTTGCAGACCCGGCTTCGCGGTATATGGCATTTGGTGCATGCTGTGGTGCCCGGGGAGGTAAAAAAGCTAATAACGAATATGTCATTAAAATGTGGTATAGTGGGCTTGCCTAATGTCGGGAAGTCCACGCTTTTCAATTGTCTGAGCAATGCGAAGGCGCAGAGCGCCAATTTCCCTTTCTGCACGATAGAGCCGAATGTGGGTGTGATTTCGGTGCCCGACGACAGGCTCACCAAGCTCGTGGAGATGTGCAACCCAAAGTCAACGGTGCCGGCAACGGTGGAGATTGTTGATATAGCGGGCCTTGTGAAGGGTGCTTCAAAAGGTGAGGGGCTTGGGAACAAGTTCCTTGCAAACATACGTGAGACTGACGCGATCCTTCACGTGTTGCGTTGCTTTGACGACGACAATATCACCCATGTGGATGCCACTGTGGATCCTGTGCGCGATATGGAGGTGATCAATTATGAGCTCCAGTTGAAGGATCTTGAAACGGTTGAGGCCCGTCTGGCAAAAACTGAGAAAGCGGCCAAAGCCGGAGGCGACAAGAACGCGAAGATGCAGCTTGAGGTGCTCAAGGCATATAAGGATGCCCTGGAGAAAGGGGAGGCGGGCCGCTCGGTTAAAATCGAGGGGAAAGAGGAGGAGAAATTTGCACGTGAGCTTTTCCTTCTCACCAATAAGCCCGTGCTCTATGTCTGCAATGTTGATGATGCCTCGGCCGTGGAAGGGAACAAGTATGTGGAGGCTGTGAGGAAGGCTATCGAGAAAGAGGATGCCGACCTTATGATTGTTGCCGCAAAAACCGAGAGTGAGATTGCCGAGCTTGACACCTACGAGGAGCGTCAGGAATTTCTTGAGGAGATAGGGCTTAAGGAATCGGGCGTGAACCGCCTGATACGCGCCGCCTATTCGCTTCTCGACCTTCAGACATATTTCACCGCCGGACCCGATGAAGTGAGGGCATGGACATTCCTGCGTGGCACCAAGGCACCTCAGGCGGCCGGAATCATACACACCGATTTTGAAAAAGGGTTCATCCGTGCGGAGGTTATCAAATATGATGACTATGTTGCCCTGGGGTCGGAATCGGCCGTTAAGGAAGCCGGAAAGATGGGTGTGGAAGGAAAGGAATATGTGGTGCAGGATGGCGACATAATGCATTTCCGTTTCAATGTCTGATGAAACAGGCAGGAAAGTTACAGGCGGCTTAGAACCATTCTGGTTAAGCCACAGGAACTTAATTATTAAAAAAAAGAGATGAGTCAATTACCGTTACGGGTCATTATACAGGGAATACGCGGTTGCTTTCACGATGCGGCCGCCAATTCCTATTTCGGGAAGTTGGGACGAGAGGTGGAGACTGTGGAATGCGACACTTTCCACGAACTCTTCGATCGTATGGAGGGGGATGCCTCATTGTTGGGTATCGTGGCTATAGAAAACACTATTGCCGGATCTCTCCTGCAGAATCATGAACTCCTTCGCCAGAGCAACCTGCAGGTGGTGGGTGAGGAGAAGATGCGTATTTCGCATGTGTTGTGTGCGTTGCCCGGGGAAACGATTGAGGAGCTTAGCGAAGTCAATTCCCATCCAATGGCACTGATGCAGTGTGAGCAGTATCTGCGTCGTCATCCCAATCTGAGGATGGTGGAGAAATTCGACACGGCAGGTTCGGCACGCGACATAGTCCTTGCCGGAATGAAAGGCCACGCCGCCGTGTGCGGAGAATATGCCGCCGGGCTCTATGGCCTTGAGATACTTGAACGAGGAATAGAGACGAACAAAAGGAATTTTACACGATTCCTGATAGTAGCCGATGCCCTGACGGCCTCCGACCTCAAGCCCCGTGACGAGGAGCTTGACAAAGCTTCGCTGGTATTCACTCTTCCTCACACACAGGGTGCATTGTCCAAAATATTGACAATTTTCTCTTTTTATGACCTGAATCTTTCCAAAATACAATCATTACCCATAGTCGGAAGGGAATGGGAATATCGTTTCTACGTGGATCTGACGTTTGACTCTTACGTTCGTTACCGTCAGGCGATAGATGCGGTGCGTCCTCTTCTCAACGACCTTAAAATACTTGGCGAATATGTCGAATGCAAAGACTTCAAGCATTGATTCCCGGACGATAGTGCCGGCACAAAGGGTGAGCAACGTGGAGGAATATTATTTCTCCCGCAAGCTCCGTGAAGTTGCGGAGATGAATGCCCGCGGACTCGATGTCATCTCTCTCGGCATCGGAGGCCCCGACCTCCCCCCGGCTCCGGTGGTGATAGAAACACTCTGTGAAGGGGCGCACGACCCGAAGAACCACAGTTACCAGTCATACACCGGTATTCCGGAACTCCGTAAAGGTTTTGCCGACTGGTATGTGAGATATTATGGCGTTTCACTCGACCCTTCGCGCGAGATCCTGCCGCTCATCGGATCAAAAGAAGGGATAATGCACATCACCATGGCCTTTGTCAATCCTGGCGACAGCGTGTTGGTTCCCAATCCGGGTTATCCCACCTATAGCTCGGTGAGTAAGCTGGCCGGTGCCTCCCTTATTACATACGACCTCAATCCTGAACGGGGATGGCAACCGGATTTTGATGCCTTGGAGGAGCTTGATGCCGTGAAAGAGGGGAAAGTGAAATTGATGTGGATCAACTACCCGAATATGCCAACGGGGGCTCCGGCCACCCATGAGCTTTTTGAGCGTGCAGTGGAGTTTGGCCGAAAACACGGGATAGTGATCGTGAATGATAACCCATATTCCTTCATCCTTAAACCGGAGGGAAGCAAACCGTTGAGCATACTCAGCATCGATGGGGCACGGGAGGTATGCATCGAGATGAATTCACTTTCCAAGAGTCATAATATGGCGGGATGGCGTGTGGCGATGCTCGCATCGAATCCTGAATTTGTTAGCTGGATCCTGAGAGTGAAGTCAAATATCGACTCAGGCCAGTTCAGACCCGTTATGTTGGCGGCCGTAAAGGCTCTCTCATTGGGCGACGACTGGTATGCAAAGCTGAATGCAGTCTATGCCCGTCGCCGGGAAGTGGCGGAAGAGATAATGAATGTTCTGGGATGCAGTTTCGATAAGAGTCAACGCGGCCTTTTCCTATGGGGACGAATCCCGGAGGAAGAGAAGTCATCGGCGGCTCTTGCCGACCGGTTGCTTTATGAGTGCAAGGTATTCGTGACCCCCGGTTTCATATTCGGAAGCGGAGGGGAGCGCTACATCCGCATATCCCTATGCGCCACGGAGCATAACTTGCATCGTGCGCTCGAAAGAATAAAAGGTAAATAACGATTAAGATTGAAATAATAGACTATGTACACTAAGGAATTATTACCGGGACTCGACCCGAAGAAACCTCTTATCATCTGTGGCCCATGCAGTGCGGAGACAGAGGAGCAGGTGCTCGACACTGCGCACCAGCTTGCCTCATACGGAGCAAAGGTGTTCCGTGCGGGCATCTGGAAACCGCGTACGAAGCCCGGCGGTTTTGAGGGTGTTGGCGTTAAGGGGCTCCCCTGGCTGAAGAGGGTTAAGGAGGAGACCGGGATGTATGTCTCCACAGAGGTTGCCACCAAAGCCCACGTTGAGGCCGCTCTCGAAGCAGGTGTGGATTTGCTGTGGATAGGGGCTCGCACAGCCGCCAACCCTTTTGCCATGCAGGAGATAGCCGACACGCTTGCCGCAAGCGGGAAGGATGTGCCGGTGCTTGTGAAGAATCCTGTCAATCCCGACCTAGAACTTTGGATCGGAGCCATACAGCGCATACAAAATGCGGGTGTGAAACGCGTGGGGGCCATTCACCGCGGTTTCTCTGCCTACGGTAAACATCTATACCGCAATATGCCACAGTGGCATATCCCTATAGAATTGGGGCGTCGCATGCCCGACATACCCATAATTTGCGACCCGAGCCATATCGGGGGGAAGCGCGAGCTTATCGCCCCTCTTTCCCAGCAGGCGTTCGATATGGGTTTTGACGGCCTGATAATCGAGAGCCATTGCAATCCGGATGAGGCTTGGAGCGATGCTTCTCAGCAAGTCACTCCCGAAGTGCTGAACCTTATCATCAATTCCCTCGTTCCGCGTAACGGTGCGAAACCGGATAGCACTGAGTCTTTGACCCTTCTTCGTCAGGAGATTGACCGTCTTGACAACGAGCTTGTGGATCTTCTTGGAAAGAGGATGCGTATTTGCCGCGAGATCGGTCTTTATAAGAAGGAACATGGCATGAAGGTTGTTCAGGGTGCGCGTTACAGCGATATGATGAAGAGCCGCGAGGAGCTTGCACGCGAGATGGAGATGAGCGATGAATTCATCCGACGTGTATATGCGGCCATTCATGAGGAGTCGGTGCGCCAGCAGATAGAGGTTTTTAAGAAGTAAGAATAAAGGTATGAGGATTCTGATATTGGGAGCCGGAAAGATGGGGTCTTTCTTCTGCGATCTCCTTTCATTCGATCATGACGTGGCGATCTATGACTATGATCCCAAAAGATTACGCTTCACATATAATGCGCGCCGGTTCAGTGAACTCAATGAGGAGGTGCGTGAGTTTGCTCCTGAATTGGTGATAAATGCCGCGACGGTGAAATATACCCTGCAGGCGTTTGAGTCTGTGCTGCCATATCTTCCTCCCACAACGATTCTGAGCGACATAGCATCGGTTAAGACCGGACTGCCGGAGTTTTATGCACGGGCCGGTCATCCTTTCGTATCGAGTCATCCGATGTTTGGTCCGACATTCGCCAGCCTCTCCAATCTGAGTGAGGAGAATGCCATTATAATCAAGGAGGGAGATTATATGGGTAAGATATTCTTCCGCGACCTCTATAACCGCCTGCATCTCCACATTGAGGAATACACCTTTGAGGAGCACGACACCACAATAGCTTATTCACTTTCGATACCCTTTGCCTCCACATTGGTTTTTGCGGGAGTGATGAAGCATCAGGATGCTCCCGGGACCACCTTCAAGCGGCACATGGCCATAGCTCGCGGACTGATGGGGGAGGATGATTACCTGCTCTCGGAAATCCTTTTCAATCCCAACACCTCTGAGCAATTGGAGAAAATCCGTACCCAGCTTGCCGAACTTCGTGATATTGTGGATAACCGCGATTCCGACCGCATGAAAGCATACCTCGAGAGGGTGAGGGAGAATCTGAAATAGACACCGTAATCCGACAGGTAAAAAAAGCTGCAACTATAGTTGCAGCTTTTCTTTCTCATTATTTGATTTAAGGGTTCAATTTCTCAATCTTCCAACCCTCAATGCAACGGGTTTTGGAAGAAAAGGAGGCTCCTATGAGATAGACCTCGCGACTGTCGGTTTGCCAAGGACGTGCATATTGCTTCTCCTTAATCTGGCGGAGCGCTTCTTCCGGGGAATGGTCATATTTAAGCTCTATGATATAGAAGAATTCGTCAGTGTCGATGGTGAGGTCTATGCTTCCGTCGGAGGTGTGAACCTCGGTTTCAGTGCCAAGACCGATGATATGGGTCAGAAGATAGAAAGCGTTGTGGAAGTTGTTCTCATTGTCCATCCTCATCTTGTAGTCAATCCCGGCGAAGAAAGCCTGCATGGAGCGCATGGCTTTATCCGGCTCTCCGAATGTGAAATTACGCACTATGTCAAGAACATTCCTATTAGGAGTTGTCCTGCTTGAAGCTACGTAATATGGGAGGAGGAAAGTGTAGAGACCTTTCTTCACCTCATTATTGGGAATCCCAAGCTTGTACTGGTTGAGACGGCGCAGATATTTCTTGATCGTGAGGTAACCGGTCTGATAGAGGAGTGCGATGGGTTCCGGGTTCAGAAGGTCAAGACCCTTCAGGTCACTCGACTCGCAGTATGAATTGAATGTCTCTTCAAGGTCTGCGTCAATGCGCTTAAGTGCCTCTGCCACAATAGTGGGCATTCCGGTGTCGTTCCAGTAATTTTCAATGGAAGACTTCTCCATCGCATTCAGGAGAGACCAGGGGTTGTAGATCTCACTGCCCTCCTCGGCAAAGCGGTAGCCATCATAGTTGCGCTTCAACATACGCAATGCACCGTCAAAACTTAGCCTACGCTTCTCGGCCAGTTTGGAGATTCCCTCCTGAAAATTAACCTTCAGCTCCTTTTCGGTTATTCCGCAGATATCGGCGTATGCGTTGTCGAAGGTGATGTCGTTTATGTTGTTGAGGTCGGAGAATACACTGAGCTTGCTGAAGCGGCTCACGCCTGTCAAGAACACGAGTCGTATATGCTCCGCCGAACTCTTGAAATTGGAATAGATTGAGGCAAGCTGGGCGCGGTAATGCTCAAAGTTCTCCTGCTTGTTGAGATTTCCGACCAGAGGCTTGTCATATTCATCCACTAAGATTACCACCGGTTTGCCGGTCTTTTTGTGGGCGGTCTTGATGATGTTGCTAAAACGCTGGCCATAATCCTCCACAATGGTCATGATGCCATATTGCTTCTCCCATTGACTGAACAAATTGTCGAGCACTGCCTCGAGCTTCCCTTTCTCCAGATACCGATTAGTGTTCAGGTCAAGATGCAGCACGGGATATTCCTCCCACTCCCAGCCGGTGGAATCGATGTAGAGACCCTTGAAAAGTTCCCTCCGACCCTCGAAGAAATATCTGAGGGTGGAGAGGAAGAGGCTCTTGCCGAATCGGCGTGGACGCGCAAGGAAATAATACTGCGAGTCGGACTCCACTATCTTATGTATGAACTCAGTCTTGTCAACATATATGGATCCCCTCTCACGCAAGGTTTTGAAATCCTGCTGGCCGATGGCATAGCCACTCATTTTTGTCGGTATCTCTTTCATTGGTGCATCTTTCCGGCAAATATAATACTTTTTAGGTTATTAAGCAAGATTATCAAGCCGATGCAATTTCACCCGTAGAGTCAATCTCTGCCATTAAAAGCTCCCGTCGGGGTTGCTGAAATTCCGGCGGGAGCTTTTATTTGACGTACGCTTGACGATTATTTTTTCTTCCTGTTCTTCTTTGCAAATTCTTTCTTGGCCTTTTGGAGCTGTTTCTGGAATCCCTTGTCGGTGTGGAGCATAGCCACGATTCCTGCTCCTGCCACTCGGCCGGCATCGACGTCGCTCTGATAGTGTGCCCCCACGATTACACGTGATTGTCCGAACTCAAATCCTCGTTTTAAAATTTCTGTAGCCCGGGCAGGGTTGATTTCTGCCAAGACCAATGCTGTGGCCCAGCCGATGGAGGTGTGGCCCGAAGGATATGACCCGTTCTTGCGGAGCCCCTCTTCATGGTCGGGAGTGGCGGTAGGCTCGTTCCAGAACACGAAAGGACGCGTGCGCATATAATGCTGCTTTGCTTCACGCGTGGCAAGGTCGCCGGCATCTTCCTGCATATTATACACCAGCTTGTAAAGCTCCGGGTTAGCCTCTTTGGTGATCGGGGCTCCGAAAGCTTCACCGAAAGCATCATCGGCCCAGTTGGTGTACCAGTTGAGGTTCGCATCTGTCACTGCCTGACGGCCACGGGGAGTGTTGCGCTGGCTCTTGCCCCATTCATATTGTTCATGGTCGTAGGCGAAACGGAAGGAGGTGGTGTCGGGTGGGCACATAAGTATCGTGAGAGAGCTTGGCACCTTATCCTCGTTGAGGTAATATCTTTCCGGGTTGGATTTATGATTCTGTGCTGACAATCCGGCTGTCATCAGGGTTAACATCCCTATGAGAGCCAGCTTTCTGAGTGAGCTGTAACTTTTCATCATGGAGGATTGATTAGGTTATATTATTCGTAGAAAATAGCTTCCTTCATATATCTGGCCATCAGCACGCCTTCCTTCCAGTCGTCGCAGGGCAGAGGATTCTTGCCCATGGCTTCGGCAAGGATATAGTCGGTGATTGGGGCACCTGCGTAGATGGAGCACACGACACCTCCGCCCAGACGCGGATTAAGCTCCATGAGGAGATAGCGGTCATCCTTGGGGTCGTGGAGGAACTGGAGCGTGACACTGCCGGTGAGCTTGAGCTTGCTGATCACCTCTCGGCTCATCTCTATTATACGGTCGATATGGCAGGTCTTGGTGCGGTTCACTTCGCCACCCATAACCTCGATACGTTCGCGGGGCACGGTGACAAGGATCTGGCCATTGCGGTCGATGTAGCAGTCAACCGTATATTCGCGTGCATTCTCAATATATTCCTGGATTATGTATGAATCAAGATTCTCGAGATGCATCAGGTCTTCCACGTCATAGAAAATGCGTATTCCGCGTGATGAGCCGCCCTTTCGGGGCTTCACGATAGCCGGCATCTCGTTGTTGATGATCGAATATGTACGTGGGATTGGGAAGCCGTTATCCTTGAACACCTTGGCGGCTTCCACCTTGTCGAATATACGCGAAGTGATTGAGAAATCAGACACGGGCACGAACACACCGGGAATCTGCTGCTTGCAAAGGGATGCAATCTCCACTGCCCCGTTGACGAAGGGGAGGATGATATCGACATTATGTTCCTTGACCACGCGGGCAATGTCGTTGATGACCTCCGGGTCGGACCATTTCAGTCCCTCCACCACCTTTCCTGCAATAGCGATGGGAACGTGGCGGTTGAGTTCGTAAGCAACAATTTCCACATCGATGCCGAAGCGGCGTCCGCTCTCCTTGAAGAGATCGGCGAGGGAGACGCGGCGTGAGCCGCCTAACATTAGGATGGTCGTTTTCATAGGTGCATTTATTTGGGTGCTTTGTAGGTGCCTATATGGCGGTGTTTCTTCTCTTCGAATATCTCCGAAATCTTGAAGAATATCCCTGTCTCCTCCACGTTGCCGAACTCATGGTTTATGGCTGTTCCGAAGAGTTTCATAGTGGGAGAGAGAGCCATGTATGCGTTCACGAGGGGCGGGATGTTTTTGCCGGCCTCGCGTATCTTATGATTGAGAATGCGGAGGTCTTCCTTGAAGGAACCGCCGGTGAAAAGCTGTTGAATGGCCGGGTCGTCGGCTCGTGTGAGGAGCGGTTCGATTGGCTCAACGAGACGGTCGGGATCCGGAAAATGCTTGTGTAGGAATCCGAGGAGCATATCGCGGCATTCGGTGCCATAGCTCGGATACATTGTGAACTTGCCGAAGAGATATTTGATCTGGGGGTATTTCACGGTGAGCGCACCGAGTCCGTCCCAGAGGTTGTCGAGGGCATAGAGAGCCTTCGGGCCGGCTTTTGTGGTCTGATACTCGAGGGTGACGAAGGATCGGCCCAATTCGATGGTCTGCGGCAGGAATTCCTTCACAAACCTTTCGGAAAAGCGGAACATGTGCGACACGGCAATGCGCGGCACACCGTCGATAATCTCCATATCCTCACCCAGGAGGAAGCGGTATCCCCCGATGATTTCCTGAGCCTGCGGATTCCAGACAATCATCTGCTGGCAGGGGCGTTCCATAGTGTCGAACTCGTCGATGTCGCACTCCTTCCCGGTTCCGCCCCCACCGTCGCGGAAAGCGATTTCGCGCAAACGCCCGATTTCACGCATGGTGTTGGGTGCATTGAAGGCATTGACCACATAAATCTCGTTGTCACCCTTGTTGGTGGTGCGCAGGAGACGTTCGGGGGTCAATTCCCTGAGGATGAGCTGAGGATCAACTTTTTCGATTATGGGTTGCATGATATTCTTTTATGAGACTCAGAGAGCAATCGTTTGCAAATTTAATAAAATGTCTGAATATAGGCAAACTATTGTGTTTTTGCACTGTCAGCGAGATACCCTCTACTTAATAATTCTTAAATGTTTACTTTTGTTCAGAAGATGGAGCGGGAATTGTTAAACCCTGTATATGCCCGGTGGTCTAAGTTGGGACTGCTATCTGAAAATTATCATCAACACCAAGACATCTAAGAAGATTATGACACGATTTCAAAAGAATATAAGGAGGCTCAGCAGATGGGTTACCATTCTCCTGTCCGTTATTTTCGCCATAGTCATCGCAAGCGCGTGTTCAAGTAAAGAGGAGGAGAGGGCGGAGGAAGAGCCGGTGGATTATGCCGCCTTGATTCGCTCCACCAACAAACTCGTGCTTTCCGAGATGACCATCAACAAGATGGCCACGGTTGACGACCTTAAAATTGACGAGGCGAAAGGGAGCCGGCAGCAGTTGAACGCGGTGCTTAACTGGTTCAAGATCGGCACGCGCAAGGGCGCCTATTCCTATAACACCTATCTTCGTGCCTACATGAATCTTAATGAACTAAAGCCGACGGATGTGGAGGTGGATACGGTGGCAAAGGTTATGCGGATTCATCTGCCGGAGATAAGGACGGAATTTATCGGACGCGACGTGCAATTTCGGGAGGATCATTACCGTGTCACCGGACTGCGCACGCAGATCAAGCCTGAGGAACGTGCCCGAGTGAAGGAGGCGATGAATGCTTCCCTGAAGCGCGAGGTCGAGGAGCGTGCCGGTTTTAAGGAACGCCTCAAGGCTTCGGCCAAAGGGAAGGCGGAGGCCTATTTCACGGCATTTGCGGAGGGGAATGGCTTCCGTGCAGAGATTGATATCAAGGATTGAAAAAACTTGCTTAAAAGGATTATGAAGACTGCTAAGACATTGAAATGGTTCACACTGTTGATTGCAGTGGTTGCCGTGATAGTGGGGGTGGTTTGGTTCGTGAGGCCTTCCGAGCCTCTCCCTGTAGCCAAGATTGAGCCTGCACGTATAATTGATGTGCGCCCGATGGTCAAGCTGTGCTCGGTGGAGATTTATGAGGATGTTCCGGTGAAGGCAAAGATTGGGTCGCGGCATCTGTTTGCCCGAGAGACACTGACAGGCACAATTTCTTTTGATCTTGAAAAGATTGATCAACGTTGGGAAGGGGATACTCTTGTCGTGACGCTTCCTCCTGAGATAGTGGAGATCTATGAATCCACGGAGCCCGGTTCTTATAAGGTGATCGACAGGTGGAACGACAAACTGTTGGCCGGTTCCAACTTCACCACAGCCGAGGAGAACGAGATCAAGCGTCAGGTGGTGGAGAGTTGGCGCGACAGTATTTATAGCCGAGGATATGTAAAGCGTGCGCGTGAAGAGGCGGTAAATAATCTTGAGGCAATGCTTCGGCCATTTGTCGCGGGCAAAGAGGTTAGGGTAGAGGATAATTCATGAAGTGACTAGAGATGAGCTTTCATTTTTAGATGGGATCTAAGTTATCGAATTTAAGCCCTTCCCGCGAAATAAAACAAAAAAATCAAAATAAATTTGGTGGAACGAAAAAAAAAGTGTAACTTTGCAGAGCAAACGAGCCGGAAGCGGCAAAGTCGGAAACGATACGTTTGTCTGGAGAGATGGCAGAGTGGTCGATCGCGGCGGTCTTGAAAACCGTTGAGGGTAACA
>CAMWIH010000069.1 GCA_947174305.1 uncultured Porphyromonadaceae bacterium
AGGTTATGGGGTTATAAGGTTATGGGGTTATAAGGTTATAGGGTTATAAGGTTATAGGGTTATAAGGTTATGGGGTTATAAGGTTATGGGGTTATAAGGTTATGGGGTTATGAGGTTATGGGGTTATGAGGTTATGGAGTTATTCATACTTAATTTTACTGCCTCTGATGTGACTGCCAACTTCGCTGTGGCTCCTTCCACCAGAGGGTAATTCTCCCTAACGTGTCCTACCGGAAAATTGAAGGCCACCGGAATGTTCCTGATACCCTCCCTTTCCAGAAAGGCTTTTATCATATCCTCCATGGAGGAGAAATTCTTGTCAGGTCGATATTCGGTGAATCTCCCTACTATCAAGCCTTTTATCTTGTCGAAGCCTCCCGAGAGAAGGATGTGATATAGCATCCTCTCCACTGCATAGATCGCTTCCGATATATCTTCTATGAATAGCATCACTCCCTCCTGAAGTATGTCGTAATCAGTGCCGAAAAGTCCGTTAAGCACAGCCAGATTCCCTCCTGCCAGAATCCCCTCTGCCTCCCCTTCAAGGTTATAATTATGGGTCGCAACAGTATATTCCACAGGAAAATCCCCTTTTAGAATCCTCATGAGAGAGCGCGCACAGAAATCCTGCGTACCCTCCTCCGAAAGATGCTTAGCCATTGGAGAGTGTATGGAAGCCACCCCTGCATTAAGGAGCATGGCATGGAGGGCAGATATATCGGAATAGCCGATCAGCCACTTCGGATTTTGTCGCAAAAGCTCCACATGAATGTCACGGAGCAGATGCACTGCACCATATCCTCCTCTCGAGCAGAGGATTGCGCGTATTGAGTCATCCTCCCAAGCCGAAATGAAATCATCAAGGCGGTGTTCGGCAGTCGAGGCATAGCTTCCGCTCGCCGGCCCTTTTGCAAAAGGCATCACCACAGGCTCAAATCCTTCGGAAACAAAGAATTCGGAAGCCCCGTCAATATATCCCTCCTTTACAGGAGAAGAGGGTGAGATAATGGCAATGCGGTCCCCTTGTTTGAGACTATTTGGAAAAATCATATATTTTTTCGGATGCACCATGATTTTTCGGACGCACCGGGGTGCGTACCTACATCGGCACGTCTATACTGTTAATAACTGATTACGTTGATACCAGCCTCGCGCACAAGAGAGGCTATCCTGTCGAGTTCCTCCTTATCCACCTTCTGCAATTTCTCTTCGGGTGTGCTTCTGTCTAAGCTGTAAAGCATCACCTCGCGCGGAGAGATTGCCTTATAGGCTTCAATGAGTGCGGAAATCTCCTCGGGTGTGGTGTTGTCTATTCTCTTTCCGTTATGCTCACCACGAAGCAACATGGTCTGGATCACGCCGGTTCCCGAGAATTGTTTTAACGCCTCCACAACCCTTTCAACCGTAAAATCCTTTGAAGCCGGCACATCGATAAGGCGCATTGTCGGGTCAATGGCCGAATCGAGTTTCAGTATATTATTGTCAACTCTCTTCAAGGCTTCCGCTACAGAGGAATCAAAGATGCGTGTGGAGTTTGTCAAAACCGACACCTTCGCATCGGGATAGAAACGGTCGCGCAATGCTATGGTATCATCAATCACTCCCGCGAATTCAGGGTGAAGCGTAGGCTCTCCGTTTCCCGAAAAAGTTATGACATCTAAAGGCTCTCCGGCCTGATGCATGGCAGTGAGTTTCCTTTCAAGATCTTCCCTCACTTTTTCACGCGAGGGAAGGCCACTTTTTCCCGCACCTTGCGAATTATATCCCGCCTCGCAATAGATGCAGTCGAATGAACAAACCTTACCATCGGAGGGCATGAGGTTAACTCCGAGCGATACGCCTAAGCGCCGGCTGTGGATAGGGCCGAAAATGGTGGAATGAAATAATATTGTCTGGTCTTTTCCCATTGTTTTTCTATTTTTATGCAACCCGGTCGGTGGGTTGAGAAGGAGGTTTCCGTTGTTGGAAAGGAGGTCTCTGTTACGGATCCTACTTCCCGGTGAGAAGTGACTTCAGGTCGTGAAGGGTGGTAAGTGCCTGCAAAGGGGTTAGATTATCTATGTCTATCCCTAAAAGGCGATCGCGTATCTGCGAGAGCAAAGGGTCGTCAAGCTGGAAGAACGACATCTGGTAGCCCTGTCTCGCCTCCCCGAGCCCTTTCATTTTCTTGGCCGATGCCCCACGTTTGGAATCTGCATCGCCCCCGCCCTCACCCGAGGCTGACTCGAGCCGGGCGAGAACCTGATTGGAACGTTTCACTATCGAAGGGGGCATACCGGCCAATTTGGCCACGTGGATTCCGAAACTGTGGGCCGACCCTCCGGGCTCGAGTTTACGCATGAATATCACCTTCCCTCCGGCTTCCTTTACAGAGACATTATAGTTGGCTATGCGCTTGAAACTCTTCTCCATCTCATTCAGTTCATGATAATGAGTGGCGAAAAGGGTCTTGGGGCGGAATCGCCCGTTCTCGTGAATGTGTTCCACAATGGCCCAGGCTATCGAGATACCGTCGTAGGTGGAAGTGCCCCGGCCTAATTCATCGAACAGTATGAGAGAACGCGCGCTCATATTGTTAAGTATGGCGGCCGCCTCGTTCATCTCCACCATGAAGGTGGATTCTCCCGAAGAGATGTTATCACTGGCTCCCACGCGGGTGAATATCTTATCAACGATTCCGATCTGCGCCCCCTCGGCAGGCACGAACGAGCCTATCTGAGCCATAAGGGTTATGAGCGCTGTCTGGCGGAGCAACGCCGACTTACCGCTCATGTTCGGACCGGTGATCATCATTATCTGCTGTTTGTCGGAATCGAGCTCTATGCTGTTGGAGATGTAGGGTTCCCCGGCCGGTAGGCGACGTTCGATAACGGGATGCCTACCTTCACGGATGGAAATGCGCATCGAGTCGTTCACTTCCGGACGCACATAGCCATACTGCTCGGCTCCCACGGCAAAGGAATGGAGGCAATCAATCCGAGCCGTGACGGCGGCATTGTTCTGTATATCGCGTATGTAGCGTGCGGTTCCCTCCACAAGCTCATTGAAAATCCGGCTCTCTATGGAGGCAATCTTCTCCTCCGCACCCATTATCTTATCTTCATATTCCTTCAGCTCCTGGGTTATGTAGCGTTCCGCATTCACCAGAGTCTGCTTCCTTATCCACGTCGGCGGCACCTTATCCTTGTGAGTGTTTCGCACCTCGATGTAGTATCCGAACACGTTATTGAATGATATCTTGAGCGACGGGATTCCGGTTGCTTCGCTTTCACGGTCGCGGATATTATTCAGTGCCTCCCGGCTATGGGCATGAAGCGAACGCAATTCGTCAAGCTCGATATCCACCCCCCAGGCTATGGCGCCCGGGCGCCCGGCCACTGCCGGTGCATCCTCGCTTATCACCTTCCCTATCGTCGCACTCAGCTGGCTCACATCGGGCATGTCGCGTGCATAGGTCTTTAGCAATTCCGATTCGCTTTCCTCCAAGGCTCTCTTGATATCGGCGCAGCCGTCGAGGGCATCACGCAGACGCAGGAAGTCTCGCGGGGAGATGCGCTTGGCCGACACTTTCCCTCCGAGACGCTCAAGGTCGCCTATGCCCCGAAGTGCTGTCTCCACGCGCTCCCGGCAGGCAGGGTCACGGAAGAAATACTCAACGCCTTCGTGGCGGTTCTTTATCTCCTCAATCGAAAGGAGCGGGAAGGAGATCCATTTACGCAAAAGGCGTGCCCCCATAGGAGTGAGAGTCTTATCTATTACGGTAAGCAACGACATACCCCCCTCCGACAATGGATGAAGCAACTCCAGATTTCGCACCGTGAATTTGTCGAGATGCATATAGAGGTCGCGGTCTATGCGTCCGAGGGTCGTTATATGGGAAATGTCGGTATGCTGCGTGAGATCAAGATAATGCAGCAAGGACCCGGCGGCAATCACAGCCTCCGGCATACCGTCGAGCCCGAACCCCTTTAGTCCGGATGTGCCGAATTGTCGGATTAGGCGCGTCTCGGCCGCATCGGTGGTATAGACCCAGTCGTCGAGTTCAAACGTGGCGCATCGATAGCTGAAATTCTCCTCGCAGAAAGCACGGGTGCCATGCATACGCAGAAGCTCTTTAGGCGATATATTCCCCAAGAGCTTGTCAATGTAAGCCGGCTCTCCGCGGGCGCATAGGAATTCTCCGGTTGAGAGGTCGAGGAAAGCCACACCTATGGCATTCCGGCTTATATGGACACCGGCAAGATAATTATTCTCTCGCGCGGTTAGGGAGTTTTCGTTAAGGTTCACGCCCGGGGTGACAAGCTCGGTTATGCCACGCTTCACGAGCTTCTTGGCAAGCTTCGGGTCTTCAAGCTGCTCACATATCGCCACGCGCTTCCCGGCCCTCACGAGCTTGGGGAGATAGGTGTCGAGGGCATGATGTGGGAAACCCGCCAATTCCACGTAGGCCGCCTTGCCGTTGGCCCGTCGCGTCAGGGTTATCCCGAGAATCTCCGAAGCGGCGATTGCATCCTCGGAGAAGGTTTCATAAAAATCGCCTACACGGAAAAGGAGTATCGCATCGGGATGCTTCTTCTTCATCTCGGCATATTGACCCATAAGTGGTGTTTCCGCTATCTTAGCCATCGGAATTTTTTATGTTTATATTTTCAGGGCAAGGCCCCTAATTCATCGTAGAAAAAAATCAGTGGAGAGAATGGAGAAATCAATGGGGGAAAATCTTCAGCATCCATACCGCCATTCCCACATAGATCAGAAGACCCACCACATCGTTGGTAATCTGGATGAAGGGACCGGTAGCCAGCGCCGGGTTCACCTTAAGCTTCTCGAGAGTGAGCGGCACCAGGGTGCCGAATACGGTGGCAAATATCACCACGCAGAAGAGCGATGAGGAGACAGCAAAGCACAAGGCATAATCTCCGGGTTGCGTCAGCAAGGTGTAACCCAACACCACAACAGAAATCACTATCGCATTCAGCAACGCTATCCTGACACCCTTCCATATCTGAGGCCAGAACTCATTAAGCTCCAGACGGCCGTTGGCCAGACCCTGAACCACGATTGCGGAGGCCTGCACACCCACGTTTCCTCCCGTGCCCCCGATAAGGGGTATAAAGAAAGCAAGAGCGGTGACAGCGGCCAACTGAGCCTCGAAACCTCCCAGGATCACGGAATTGACCAGACCGCCAATTATTCCTATCAGCAACCATGGGAGTCGCGCCTTGGTCTGCGCCCATATCGAGTCGTCGGCATCGATGTCGGAGGAGATACCTGAAGCGAGCTGATAGTCACGTTCACTCTGCTCGCGCACCTCATCCATCACGTCATCGACCGTGATCTGACCCACAAGTCGCCCGATGCTATCCACTACCGGCATAGCCACAAGGTCATATTTCTCGAAGTCGATGGCTACCTCATCTATCGGCATATCCGCTTTCACCGACACAGGATCGGTCTCCATCACGTGCTTTATCTTCGACACCGAGGGATGAGTGATCATCTTCTTCAATGGCAACACACCCTTGAGACGGTCATCATCATCCACTACATAGACATAGTAGATATCATCAAGGTCTTCCGCCTGATGACGCATCTCCTTCAGGCAGTCGGGCATCGAAAGGTTTTCGTTCACCTTGATATACTCGGTGCCCATCAAACCACCGGCCGTGTCCTCATCATATTGCAGGAGGTCAACGATATCGCCGGCCTGCTCCACATCCTCGATGTTCTGTATCACCTCCTCACGGTCCTCTTCATCGAGTTCCTGAATGAGGTCAACGGCATCATCGGTATCGAGAAGGTCGATGAAATGCGAGATCTGTTCCGGATCCATCCCTTCGAGGAGCTTCTTTCGGTCCTCCTCATCGAGTTCCATCAGCACATCGGCCTGCTGATCCTTATTCTCTATGAGATTGAATACCCATTCCGCCTGTCTAAGGTTAAGGCTCTGAAACAATTCCGCCACGTCGGCCGGATGGAGGTCGGCCAATTCTTTCTTTATGGCTTCTTCGTTATGCTCTTCTATGAGATTCTCGATTCTCTCGATATCCTGGTCAGTAAAGTCCTTCACTGCTTTTTCGCTTTAGAAGTTAATATTTAAATGAGGAGCCTCCCAAGAATTCTCGGAGGAGCGAGGTTGTAGGCACCTGCTCGGCAGGAACAGGCTCAAAATAATTCAGGAACCTCAGCAGACGGTAGGCCTGCGCATACTCGCGGGCCGTGTGCGGGACATCGCGCAGTAGCGGTTCGGCATATTCCTTCATCACTCCGATCTCGAATATGAGGGATGAATTGAACATAGCGTCGGCATTCTCCTGGAAGGGGAATATCCATCTCTCCTCCCCCCTCCTCACGCTCGGCCAGCGTTTTATGGTGTCGAGCGCCGAGGTGTGGCGGTATTTGTAATCGCGCACTATCCGGCGCAGGAGCCGGTTGTCGGAAGTTGAAATCCAGTTATGGTCGTCGATGCGGAGAGTGGTCAGGGCCGACACATATACCTTATATATATCCTTCTGAGGGATAGAGGCCGTCAGTTCCGGGTTGAGTCCGTGAATCCCTTCGATAAGCAGCACGTCGTTCCCGTCGAGACGCAAAGGCCGCTCCTTCTCTATGCGGCGTCCGAATTCAAAACTGTAGGTCGGCAGGTTGATCTCCTCCCCTCTCAACAAGGCCTGAAGGTCACTGTTGAAACGCTCAAGGTCGAGGGCATGCAGATGCTCATAGTCGTAGTCTCCGCTCTCATCGCGCGGTGTGTGCTCACGATCCACAAAATAATCGTCGAGCGAAATCATCTTCGGGACTATGCAGTTAGTCATAAGCTGAATTGCAAGCCGCTTGCACGTGGTTGTCTTTCCCGAAGAGGAGGGTCCCGCCAAAAGCACTATTCCGGCCTCCCCTCTTTCGCGTCGCCGGGCAATCTCATCGCTTATGCGTCCAAGGAGCTTGTCGTGCATCGCTTCCGCCACATTGATTAGGTCGGCCGTGCGCCGCTCCTCAATGGCTCGGTTGAGTTCGCCGACATTCGAAACGCGTATCACCCGGTTGAAATCGAGATAATCGGTGAAAGCCTTGTAAAGCTTAGGCTGGGAAATGGGCTTCATAACCTTCCCGGGAGCCGAGGGATCAGGACCGAGCAACAGGAAACCCGACTTGGCCGGAACAACATCGAAGAGGGAAATATGCCCGGTCGATGGCGCCAACGGGCCGTAATAACTGTCGGCAAGGCCATCGAGGAGGTAGTAGGTGGTGTAAAGGTCTTTCACGCTTTCAAGGAGCGACACCTTGTCGAGTAATCCCTGACTACGGAATATCTCTATCACATCTTTGGTGAGCATCTCTTTCCTTTCGAAAATGAGGTCGGCTTCGGAAATCTCCTTAAGTTTCTCCTTAAGCCTACGGCACATCTCCTCATCCATCATCACCATTTTCCCGGCCATATCGTAGAGACGGCAGTAATGGCCCTTGGCTATGGAGAGCTCAATACGCAGGCTGTAACCGGGGAAACAGTCCGTGACAGCCTTATAGGTCATCATGCAGAGCGAACGCACATAGACATCCAGTCCGGCTCTCGACATATAGTCAAGGAATTCAATCTGCTTGGGTCCATAGATGGGGAAATCAAGGTTTTCAGTCTTATTGTTCACCAACGCACATATAGGGGAAAGCATCAGCCTCCCTTCCAACCTGCGCGCCACATCGGCAGGCGTGTCGCCACCCTCCACCGCGATATACGACCCAACATTAATGCAGTATATTTCGATTTCCTTTGCCATAAGCTCTCCTTTTTTGATTTTTTCATCCCAAGTATGAGAAAAAGCCCCTAAAATCCCACCTTTTCCGCAAAATTAATAAAAAATATCGATGATTTTTAATAAAAGTTTTGTGATTACGGAAAATATGCTTACCTTTGCAGTGCAAAGTGCGTAAAGGCAGTTGTATTGTGGTCCATTCGTCTATCGGTTAGGACGAGAGATTTTCATTCTCTAAAGAGGAGTTCGACTCTCCTATGGACTACCATTTTTCATTAAACAAGCAAAGTAATTTTTAAAAATGGCAAATCATAAATCGTCATTAAAAAGAATTCGCCAGGCGGAAAAAAGAAGATTACAGAACCGTTACTGGGCAAAGACAGCTCGCAACGCTGTGCGTCGCATCCGTAAGATGACCGACAAAGCTGAAGCTACAGAAGCATACAACAAAACCAGCGCTCTTCTCCAGCGTCTCGGCCGCAAAAATATCATTTCCAAGAATAAAGCCGCTAACCTTTGCAGCTCTCTTGCGAAACACATCAACAAAATTTAAAATAGTAAAATCCGCCGCATGGCCTGCTTAGTTGCCGGCGGCCGTGATTTGTGTCGGTCCATTCGTCTATCGGTTAGGACGAGAGATTTTCATTCTCTAAAGAGGAGTTCGACTCTCCTATGGACTACTTCCCCAAATCCATCCTATCCCCGAGACCGGCAGTCTTTTTTTGACCGTCGGTCTCAAACTTTTTTTACATCCCACTCCAAACTATACGCTTATGAGCAACCTTCGTTCTCTGATTCCGATTTTCGCTTTCCTTCTCTCTTTCTCTGCATTCACAGCCAGAGGGGAATGGAACGACTCAATCCGTTATCACGCTGAAATCGGTGCCGCTTTCTCGGGCGGTCAGCACACCCCCTTCTGGATGGCTAACAATCAATATGGCCTATCTTCCATTACGCGCAACAATGCTTATCTCCGCGCAGGTGTGTTTCATGATATGGATACCACCAAACGTTTCACTTGGGGTGCGGGCGCAGACCTGGCCGTAGCGGCGCGTTTCACTTCCGTGTTCGTGGTCCAGCAGCTATATGGTGAGGTGAAATACCGTTGCCTTAACCTTTTGGTCGGCTCCAAGGAATTGAACGGATTCATCCGGAACTCCGACTTAGGGTCGGGGAATATGATGTTCTCAGGAAACGCTCGACCCATCCCTCAGGTGAGGATTGGAATTTTCGACTATGCCGACGTGTGGGGCACCAAAGGATGGTTCGGGGTGAAACTATATGGCGCATTCGGAATGTTCACAGACAACCGCTGGATAAAATCGTGGGCCGGACCCGGAACTTCCTATACACTGAACACTCTTTATCATTCCAAGGCCATATCGTTCCGCGTGGGTAACACTCGCGAGTTCCCTCTTGAGGGGGAGATAGGGATGGAGATGGCCACCCAGTTTGGAGGAGACCGTTATAAGGATGGCGTGCTGGTCCGCAAGATGCCACGCGGCTGGAAAAACTGGATCAAAGCCGTTATCCCCATGAAAGGCGGAGCCGACACACCCGACAGCGACCAGATGAATGTGGAGGGGAATATGCTCGGTGCCTGGAATTTCGCCCTGGCGTGGAAACCGGCTGCTGACTGGAGCGTGAAGCTCTATTATGAACATTTCTTCGAGGATCATTCCATGATGACTTTCGATTATCCTTGGAAAGATGGCCTGTATGGTGTTGAGGCACACTTCCCCAAAAACCGCTGGGTATCGGAAGCCGTATATGAGTTTCTATATACAAAAGACCAGTCCGGGGCGGTTTACTGGGATCACGACGCGCAAATCACCGAACAAGTGTCGGGGCGCGACAACTATTACAACAATTATAACTATAATGGCTGGCAACACTGGGGCATGGGGATAGGTAATCCTCTTGTAATCTCACCTATATATAATGCCAATCATCAGCTATATTTCCTCTGCAACCGCATCTGGGCACATCATTTAGGAATAAAGGGAAATCCCACCGACGAGATTGGCTACCGACTTCTTGCCTCCTATTCCAAAGGCTGGGGAACATACGCTTCTCCGCTCCCCGATGTGAAAAGCAATTTCAATCTGCTTGCTGAGGTGAATTGGAAGCCAAAGAACCTTAAAGGATGGGAAGGGGCATTAGGCTTCGGAATGGATGCCGGCTCAATGCTCGGCAACAGCTATGGCGTATCCCTGAAGATAAGCAAGACAGGCTGGTTCCTGAAGTAAAAAGCTCAACAAGGTCGCCTGAGTCTTGGAGCAACACAAGTCGTTTTACCTTTAAATTCCTGAAAAGATGAAGTTCATTAAATATATCGCCCTGATAGTTACCGTTGCTACAGCTCTGTTCTGTGGCGTTTCATGCAACAAGGCCTCCCACAATGGGAAACTCGATGGCCAATGGCAGATAATGTCGATTGAAGAGAGCGCAACCGGGAAAGTCACTTCACCGGTAAGAAATTCATATATCTGCATCAACCTCCACATAATCCAGCTAACTGGCAACGGCATGACCACGGGGAACATGACATACGATAAGAAAGCCGCTACCCTTTATTGCGATTTCCCATACGTCAAACCAGAACAGGTGGAAAGCCTGCTCGGTAGCTTCGGATTACCCTCCAACCCGGTAACATTGGATATCGTGAAACTCGACGGCAAATCCTTGGTATTGCGGACCGATAAGACCATAATCACCTGCCGCAGATTCTAACCTTATAACCTTATAACCTCATAACCTCATAACCTGAACATGCTTCTCCCATACATGATAGAAGGAATTGCCGAAGCCGGTTGCGACGAAGCCGGCCGGGGATGTCTGTGTGGACCGGTTTCGTGTGCCGCCGTCATCCTCCCACCTGGTTTCTCCTGCGAGGGTCTAAACGATTCCAAACAACTATCCGCGAAAAAGAGGGAGGAATTGCGTCCGATTATAGAGCGGGAGGCTCTGGCCTGGGCCGTAGTGATGGTCGAGCCTGATGAAATTGACCGCATAAATATTCTGAAGGCCTCCATAGCCGGGATGCAACGGGCCCTCGACCGGCTGAAGATACGGCCCAAGCATATCCTGGTGGATGGCAACCGCTTCACACAATATCGCGATCCGGAATCATTTATGGATATTCCCCACACAACGGTGGTGAAGGGGGATGGGAAATATATGTCGATTGCAGCCGCATCCATTCTTGCAAAGACACACCGCGACGAATTGATGCTGAAATATAATGAAACTTATCCCGGCTACGGGTGGGATCGAAACGCCGGCTATCCCACCAAGGAGCACCGAGAGGCTATCGCCCGGCTCGGCATCACGCCGATTCATCGCCGCTCCTTCAGATTGCTGCCCTAAGGCTAATTTCATCATGATGCATCATGTTTCATCATGTTTCATCATGATTCCAAATTGCATCATGATTCATCATGTTTTATCATGTTTCATCATGATTCCCAATGGCATCATGATGCCACTATCTATCCCGGGAAATTATAAATTCGAATATCTCCTTGAAAGCCTCTTTGGACGACGAATCAGGGTAACGGTCTATGATGGCATTAGCCTCCTCTTGCATTTTGCGCATCACATCGAAAGCATAGTCAATTCCACCCTCCACTTTTGCAAATTCAATCAGCCGGTTTATCTCCTCAGCGGAGAGATCCCCTTTCTTTATTAGCTCGCGCATCTGTTCGGCATCCTCCTCATCTGCATTATTGAGCGCATAGAGGAGCGGGAGGGTCACCTTCCCTTCACGCAGATCGTTTCCTGTGGGTTTCCCGATCTGAGGATTGTCGTAATAATCAAAAATATCATCCTTTATCTGGAAACAGAGACCAAGCAATTCGGCGTATGTAACCATCGGGGCAATCTCCTCCTGTGTCGCATTGACAGCCTCGGCACCCATCTTTACGCAATGCATGAACAGGGATGCTGTCTTCTTGCGGATCATCATGAAATAACTTGACTCATCGAAATGGTGCTCACGCGCATTGGTGATCTGGTCAATCTCTCCGAGCGAGAGCTCTTTCCCCAGAGCTGACAAAGCGGAAATTATGGAGAGATGCCCGGTCTTTATACCTGCGGCAAGAGCATTCGACACGAAGAAATCACCCACCAGCACCGCCACATGATTTCCCCACATACGGTTGATGGTAGGTTCTCCACGACGCAGCTCGGTTTCATCTACCACATCATCGTGAATGAGCGAAGCATTGTGGAGCATTTCGAGCGCAGCCCCGGCATGAAGCACATCCTCGTTAACGTCACCGAACATCTTCGCACTCAATATAACAAGGATCGGGCGGATCTGCTTCCCCTTTTTCTCAAGATAGGTGGTCACAATTCCGTTCATCATCCGGTTGCCCGTGCGCAACGTGTCGGTGATGATTTCGTTCATCGCCTTCAACTCAGGGTCAAGCCTCATTCTTATTTTTTCAAATTGCTCCATAAGAGCTACAAAATTACAAAAAATCTTCTAATCTTTATACTTATTTTAACTCTTCTCTTCATTCTTTTCTATTTTTATATTAACTTTGGAGGAGAAACAACGAAACAATACGATGAAATATAATAGAATTTTACTGAAACTCTCGGGTGAATCACTTGCCGCCGGTCAGGGCACAGGGATAGATACGGAACGCCTTAATTCATACGCACGTCAGATTAAGGAGATGGCCGACACCGGCGTGCAGATAGGAATCGTGATCGGTGGAGGAAATATCTTCCGTGGTCTCTCGGGAGCCGGAGCAGGCTTCGACCGCGTGAAAGGCGACCAGATGGGAATGCTCGCCACCGTGATCAACTCTCTTGCGCTCAGTTCCGCCCTTGAAGCTATCGGCCAGCCGGCACAGGTGTTCACCGCCATAGACATGCATCCCATCGGTGTGCATTATTCCAAATGGCGCGCAATTGAGGCCATGAAAAAGGGTAAGGTGGCCATAATTTCCTGTGGCACCGGCAACCCCTACTTCACCACCGACACCGGCTCCGCCCTGCGTGCAATCGAAATCGAGGCCGACGTGATGCTCAAAGGCACACGTGTTGACGGTGTTTATACAGCTGATCCGGAGAAAGACCCCGAAGCTGTAAAATTCGACGAGATAACCTACGATGAGGTGCTTGCCAGAGGATTGAAAGTGATGGACCTCACCGCCACAGCCCTTTGCAAGGAGAACGGGATGCCCATCTATGTCTTCAATATGGATATCGAAGGAAACCTGAAGAAAATGCTCTCAGGCCACAACATCGGCACCCTGGTCAAAGCAAAATAAAGCCAGATTTTTCATGATGCATCAAGATTATTCATGCTGCATCAAGATTCATCATGTTGCATCACGATTCATCATGCCGCATCAAGATTTATCATGATTCATCAGGATTTCCCATGACTAATAATAAAAATTCAAAATATATGGAAGTAAAAGAATATTTATCAAATGCCGAAGATTCCATGCAGCTTGCAGTGGAATATCTGGAAGAAACCCTGAGCCATATCCGCGCCGGAAAGGCATCCCCGAAACTTCTCGACGGAATCCGTGTAGATTATTACGGTTCGCAGGCCCCGATCTCAAACGTGGCCAATGTCAGTGTGCCTGATGCACGCACCATCGCCATCACTCCCTGGGAGAAATCGATGTTCAAGGAAATCGAGAAAGCCATCATCAACTCAGAGTTAGGAATCACTCCCGAGAACAACGGTGAAGTGATCCGCCTCTCCATCCCCCCTCTCACAGAGGATCGCCGCAAAGCACTTGTAAAGCAGAGCAAAGGGGAAGCCGAGAATGCGAAAGTATCTGTCCGCAACGCCCGTCGCGAAGCAATCGACGGTTTGAAGAAAGAGATCAAGAAAGGCCTCAGCGAAGATGTTGAGAAAGATGCCGAGAACGACGTTCAGAAGCTTCACGACAAATACATGAAGAAAATCGATGCCGTATTCGCAGAGAAAGAGAAAGAGATCCTCACTGTATAATACCCCGACCTATATTCACAATTTTTTAAATCAAATTGACATTTATAATTGAAAGAACAGGTT
>CAMWIH010000070.1 GCA_947174305.1 uncultured Porphyromonadaceae bacterium
ATACTAAAGTTTAACATAAGGCTAAAAAAGTCTAACACAAGTCATCAAAGCTTTCCACTTATATATATTTCTTTATTTCAGCCCGAATATACGACCCTAAATTTTCTTCATTCTGTGCCAATCCCAACTTTGTTCTTATTTCGCTGCTTATATTATAATGTCGAGCGGTATTGAGATATTCACCAATTTCTTTTGCTCGCAATCCAAGAGCATAGAGGCATACAAAATTAAGCTCAACTTCAGTTAGTCCACACTCTTTAAGATGTGACACAAATTGCGGATTTTCCAATTCGAAAGTATTTCTCAGGACCTTTAAAAATTGCTTCTTGTTATTTTTCAAATCATTTTCCAACTCTCTATATGGTTTAGAGTATTTATCGTTCATCGTAATACCCGCAGCCAGCAAACCGTTGAGTAATTCCACTCTTTCCCTCAAAATATTCTTAACAGAATCAGACAATCTGTGCTTAGATAATATCTCCTTGAGATCATCGCGTTCAGATTCAAGCTGCTGATTTTTTTCCCTCAGAATTTGATTTTTTAATTGACTGCATTTTAACCAGAACAAAACCAAGATAAGACTTATGAGTAAAAATAAAGAAATACCACTTCCCACTAAAAGCATCTTTAGTTTCTTATTTCTCTCTGTCAATATCTCCTTCTCCAAAGTATAATTTCGTTCAACGGAAGCTATTTCCTGAGAGAAAGTTTCACTATTAATGGAATCGGCTAATTGAACATATTCTTTTAAAGTCTGCAATGATTCATAATAGTCTCCCCCCAACTCTTCAATCTCATATTTTATAGATAGATATTTTAATTTACCTTTATCGTCTATTTTATTTATCTTATTCAGATTTTCAATTGCCTTTTTATATTGTCCGAGACGATCATATCCATATGCAATATCCATATATATAACATCATCCCAATCCGTGTCGATATTGTCCATTATGGAATCCAAAAAAGCTTCTGTATTTTCCTTCAATGAATAATCTAAGGAATAAATTATCTTGCTATGCAGGAGAGATTGATTCGTTTCACCATATTTTGATTCAAAGTAAGTTGCAATCTTCATAAGACTGTCTGCTTGTTCCTTATTGTCAAGATAAAGGCATCCATTAATAGCAGACGCAAGACAGGTCATCATTATCTCAGGATTTCTTAAATCTCTAAATATTGCATATGCTTTAAGACTATTCTGAATATACTCGGCATACATCCCTTGCTTATCAAACAAAAGTTTTTGAGCCATATACATTCGGCCTAAAGTCAAGGAATCTGAGATGGAATTTGAAAGTTCAATACCTTTCACATAACATCTCATTGCCTCCTCATCATCATTCCCTCTGTTCTGAAATATCCTCCCCTGATAATAGAGCGTGCGGAGCTTTTCATCAGGGGATCCTTTCTTTAGATAATAATCTATGGCTGGCTGGAGGATATCGAAGGTGGTGGTGTCGATATAGTTTTTGTCAAGGGCCATTGATTTGAGGAGCGCATAACGAGCCTTATTCTTCTGCGAGGAGAGGGCGCCGAGAGAGATGGAATCAAGGATGGTCATGGCCGAATCGGGAGCAGATTCCATCAGAGATTCTGCCCTGTCCATACGTGCATCCTCCTTCTGACTGCTGAGACAGCCGGCAAGAAGTATGGCAGAAACACAACAGAGTAGTGTGCGGAGGGGTGTCGCAAATATTTGCTTTATATTCATATCCGATCTTTGCTCGTTTGAATTATGGTGCAAAGATAGTTAAAACTTTTTGATTATCCCTTTAATTCCCTAATTCTCCAATGATATTGGAAAGCACACTCTCTCGGAAATAAGCAAAGGCAATGAACTTTCCATATGCTCTATTCGAATTCAATCCACAGAGGGAAGCATGCGTTAAAAGAAAAAACCGCTCCGCGGTTATAAGTGAAACTGCGGAACGGTTTATGTGTATGTTAAACCTTTGTGGTAAGGTTAAACCGAAGAAGATATTAATCCTCGTTAAGGTTTACACGCTTGAAGCCTACCACTACGAGACCCTTCATCTCTTTGTCGAGATACTGGCCTACTGTGAGAGAAGCATCGCGAGTATAAGCCTGCTCAAGAAGACAGTTCTCTTTGTAGTATTTGTTGATACGACCCTTAACGATGTTCTCAATCATCTGCTCGGGAAGGTTACCGGCCTTCTGCTCGGAAACCTCAGCGATGATTGCACGACCCTTGGCAGCCTCTTCCTCTGTGATCCAGCCTTTAGTCACGTTAGAGGAGATGTGCTCATCTGTATCGAAGTGGTTAGGATTCAAGCCGGCCTTGCGGAGTGCGCCTTCAACAGCCTTAAGAACCTGCTCCTGCTTTGTCTTCTCGATGGCAACGTTCTTCTCCTCCTCGATAAGGTTTGCGGGAACGTCCTCACGAGCAACTGCCACAGGATTCATTGCAGCAACCTGCATTGCAATCTCCTTACCTACTTCAGCGGGTACATTATCGAGGTTGAAACCTACGATTGTAGCAAGCTTATTGCCAAGGTGATCATAACCTGCAACAGAAGCGGCCTCGATGCATTCGTAAGCACCAAGTTCCATCTTCTCACCGGTCTTGCCGATCTCATCGGTTATATGTTCCTCAACTGTGCGGCCGTCAAGGCTAAGAGCCTTAACTTCGTCGAGAGACTTTGCGCCAGCTTCAACAGCTGCGTCAAGGATCTTCTTTGTAAGGGCGCGGAAAGACTCGTTCTTTGCAACGAAGTCAGTCTCACATTTCAAAGCAACGATAGCTGCAAAACCTGGCTTAACGCCTGAGAGAACACAACCTTCGGCTGCCTGACGGTCTTCGCGTTTTGCCGCTACAGCCTGACCTTTCTTACGGATGATTTCGATTGCAGCCTGAATATCGCCATCAGTCTCAGCGAGTGCATTCTTGCAATCCATCATACCTGCGCCGGTCATGTGGCGCAATTTCTTGATATCTTCTATGCTTACTGCCATTTCAGTATATTCTTATAAAAATAATATTCTTTAAAAGAGAAAAGCGGCTACCCTTTAATATCTATAAAGGAAAGCCGCTTATAAGAGATCTGAATTACTCAGCTTCTTTAACTTCTTCCTTCACTTCAACCTCAGCCTCAACGGGAGCTGCGGCACGCTCTTCATTACGACGAACGCGACGACGCTTGCCGGCTGCGGGAGCCTCACCATCCTCTTTCTCTTCAGGTGCATCAACTTTCTCAACCTTACGCTCCTCGAGACCCTCAGCCATTGCACCGCAAACAGCCTCAAGGATTACCTCGATGCTCTTTGAAGCGTCATCGTTAGCGGGGATTACGAAGTCAACGTCATCAGGGTTAGAGTTTGTATCAACAATTGCGAACACAGGTATGCCAAGACGTTTTGCCTCTGCAACTGCAATGTGCTCTTTCATAACGTCAACCACGAAGAGAGCTGACGGAAGACGACCGAGGTCGGCGATAGAACCAAGGTTCTTCTCAAGTTTTGCGCGCTGACGAGTGATCTGAAGTTTCTCGCGCTTTGAGAGATTGTCGAAAGTGCCATCCTTAAGCATCTTGTCGATGGTAGTCATCTTCTTGACTGCTTTGCGGATAGTGGGGAAGTTGGTAAGCATACCGCCGGGCCAGCGCTCAATCACGTATGGCATGTTGATTTCTTTCGCTTTGTTGGCGATAGCTTCTTTGGCCTGTTTCTTAGTAGCCACGAAGAGCACTTTCTTGCCACTCTTTGCAATCTGGCGAAGAGCTTGAGAAGCCTCTTCAATCTTGGCTGCTGTCTTATAAAGATCTATGATGTGGATACCATTGCGCTCCATGAAAATGTAGGGAGCCATTGCGGGATTCCATTTGCGTTTGAGGTGTCCGAAATGACATCCTGCCTCAAGGAGCTGATCGAATGTTGGTGTTGCCATTCTTGTTTCTTTTCTTTTTTTGTTTACGTTCTTCTGATTTTACAATCCGCGAGTAGGGAACGTGTCCATCTCGTGGATTTAGATACTAAACACTGAGGAGATATTAACGCTTGCTGAACTGGAAGCGCTTGCGGGCCTTGGGCTGACCGGGTTTCTTACGCTCTACGGCACGGGGGTCGCGAGTCATGAAACCTTCTGCACGAAGGGCCGGCTTGTCTTCGGGATTGATTTTAACGAGGGCACGGGCGATAGCGAGACGGAGAGCCTCTGCCTGGCCTTTATAGCCGCCGCCGTCGAGGTGAGCAACGATGTCATACTTCTCTACGCAATCGAGAGTGAGAAGGGGTTGCTTCACTACATACTGAAGGATTGAAGAGGGAAAATAAACCTCAAGCGGACGCTTGTCGATAACGATGTTACCGTTACCCTCTGTGAGATAAACACGGGCTACAGCTGCCTTGCGGCGACCAATTGCATTAATTTTTTCCATCTTCCTTATTTCTTAATTTTGAGATCGATTACTGTGGGATTCATTGCCTCGAAAGGATGCTCTGCACCATTATATACATAAAGGTTGTTGAGCTGAGCTGCACCAAGCTTAGTCTTGGGAAGCATACCTTTTACCACCTTGATGAAAAGCGGGTGACGACCGGGCTTGATGGTTTTCTTGAAACTCTTCTCCATGAGGTCGCCCGGAGTGTAGCTGCGCTGACCGCCGGGATAGCCTGTATAGCGGAGATATTCACGCTTCGACATCTTGTCGCCATTGAGGACAACTTTATCGGCGTTGATAACGATCACGTTGTCGCCGCAGTCGAGGTTGGGAGTGAATGAAGGTTTGTTTTTGCCACGGAGAATCTTTGCGATCTCAGAGCATACGCGGCCGAGCACAAGGCCCTCCGCATCGATAACCACCCAATTCTTCTGGATTGACTCCGGGGTGGCTGATAGCGTTTTATAGCTTAATGTATCCACTTTAAATTATTGGTTAAATGTTAGTTATATACCGTCGGAACTTCCTTCAGGGTCGGCCAAAACCCTTTCCGGGCCACCGCACGGTGATTAAAACTGGATATAATCGGCTCGCAAAATTAATAAATTCTGCCGACATAGCAAAATTTTTATGCATTCATCTAATTTTTCACCTATTTTTTATTAACTTTGCAGTGTCTTAATAACGAAAAACAAAAGTTTCTATGGGAGGTTTCTTTGGAACCGTGTCTAAGGAGTCTTGTGTCAATGATTTATTCTATGGCACCGACTACAATTCACATCTTGGCACACGCCGTGGAGGCATGGCCACTTACAATCAGGAGACAGGACGCTTTGCCCGCTCAATCCACAATCTTCAGTCAACCTATTTCCGAACTAAATTCGAACCGGATCTCGATAAGTTCAGCGGCAACTCCGGAATAGGAATCATCAGCGACACCGACGCGCAACCTATCATGATCAATTCGCATCTCGGTCGCTTCGCCATTGTCACTGTGGCCAAAGTCCTTAATCTTGAGGAGCTTGAAAAAGAACTTCTTGACAGCAATCAGCATTTCGCCGAACTGTCATCCGGTTATACCAACCAGACAGAACTTGTGGCAATGCTTATCAACCAGAAAAAATCTTTCCGCGAAGGCATAGAGAATGTGTATGATAAGGTGAAGGGTTCATGCTCTATGCTCATTCTTACAACCGACGGTATAATCGCCGCACGCGACCGTTACGGACGCACTCCGATTGTAATAGGAAAGAAAGAGGGAGCCATGGCCGCCACTTCCGAAACCACAGCTTTTCCCAACCTCGACTTTGAAATCGTACGCGACCTTGGCCCCGGGGAGATTGTCAGGCTGCATGCCGACGGAATGGACATTCTGAAAGAACCTGGAGAGGAGATGCAGGTATGTTCGTTCCTATGGGTATATTACGGCTTCCCTACTTCCACATACGAGGGAAGAAATGTGGAAGATGCCCGGTTCCGTTTCGGGTATGAGATGGGACGCAAAGACCCTACGGAAGTTGACTGCGCCTGCGGCATTCCCGATTCGGGTGTAGGCATGGCGTTGGGTTACGCCGACGGTAAGGGGATACCCTACAAAAGAGCCATATCGAAATATACCCCGACATGGCCTCGAAGCTTCACTCCTCCGCGCCAGGATATGCGCGAATTAGTGGCGAAAATGAAGCTTATCCCCAATGCCGCTATGCTGAAAGGGAATCGCGTGTTGCTCTGCGACGATTCCATTGTAAGGGGCACTCAGCTGCGAGACAACACACGAGTGCTCTACGACTACGGAGCCAAGGAGGTGCATATCAGAATCGCATGTCCTCCGCTTATATATAGCTGTCCGTTTGTCAACTTCACCGCTTCAAAGAGCGACCTTGAGCTTATCACACGACGTGTGATAAAGGATCTTGAAGGTGACCCTAACAAGAATCTTGAAAAATATGCTCAGACCGACAGCCCGGAATATAACCGCATGGTAGAAATCCTGCGTGAGAACTTCGGCCTGACTTCGCTTAAGTTCAACACGCTTGAGAATCTCATCGAAGCAATCGGTCTTCCGAAATGCAAGGTCTGTACCCATTGTTTCGATGGAACAGGATGCGGACATAAATAATGATTCCATCCCCTCCCCTCTTATGATCACGGCCTCTATTGTCACATATCGAAATAGCGCGGAAGACTTATATAATGTATTGTCTTCTGCGCTTTCCGCACCTTTATCCAAGATCTATATCGTAGATCATTCGCCCGATGCAGAAGTATGGATTCTGCTCAATCGCGAGCCTCGGCTGAAAGAGCTGCTGAAAAACGTAAGACATATCGTGGAGTATGAACATGCGGAGAACAAAGGTTTCGGAGCCGGACATAACCGTGCCATAAGAAAAAGCATGGAGCTTGGGGCTGACTACCATCTGATTCTCAACCCGGATATAAAATGGGGGGTAACCGACACTGTAGTAGAAGAATTGGCTGATTATATGAATCATCATCCTGATGCGGGAATGATCACTCCGAAAGTTCTCTTTCCAGATGGTCGGCTGCAATATACTTGTAAACTCCTTCCCACGCCTCTCGATCTTATAGGCCGCAGGTTCCTGCCAGAATCATGGACAAGAAAAAGGAATGAACGTTTTGAGCTTCGCTTCACAGGTTATGACAGGATAATGAATGTGCCTTACATGCATGGTTGTTTCATGATGTTCAGAAACGAGACTTTAAAGAAAACCGGACTCTTCGACGAACGCTTCTTTATGTATCCTGAGGATATCGACATCACCCGCAGGCTTCACCGGATTTCTAAGACCATCTTTTATCCTTACGTCTCGATTTACCATGTGCATGGAGCCGCTTCGCGCAAATTCGGCAAGATGCTCCGGATTCATATCACCAATATGATCAAATATTTCAATAAGTGGGGATGGTGGTTTGACTCGGAACGAAAAAAAGTGAACCGCCGTTTATTGGATGGAAATATATCAGAAAACGATTGATAAAAAATGCGAAGCCCTTTTCGAGCCTCGCATTATTTTTTATCTCATAATTTTACCCTTATTTCCTGAATACGGGATCATTCTCAATAAGCCACTGCGCAATCTGAACTGCGTTAAGCGCGGCTCCTTTCTTTATCTGGTCGCCTACAACCCAGAACGAGAGTCCGTTATCATCGCAAAGGTCTTTGCGAAGGCGCCCCACATAAACCGGGTCTTTGTCGGCAATATGCAAAGGCATCGGATAGAATTTCTCACCCTCTTTCTCTTCGCATACCACAAGACCGGGAGCCTTTGCAAATGCAGCTGAAACCTCCTCTATGGAAAGGGGCTTCTCAGTCTCAACCCATATAGCCTCGCTATGGGCACGCAAAACAGGCACACGCACACATGTGGCAGAGACACGTATGTCGGAATGCATTATCTTACGGGTCTCGTTGAACATCTTCATCTCCTCCTTGGTGTAGTCATTTTCGGTGAACACATCCACATGAGGAATGACGTTGTAAGCGAGCTGATATTTGAATTTCTCAACAGTAGGCTCCTCTCCGTTAGCAAGCTGCACATATTGGGTACGCAATTCATCCATTGCCACGGCACCGGCACCGCTGGCAGCCTGATATGTAGCCACCCTCACCCTCTTTATATGAGAAAGCTCATCAATGGGCTTGAGTGCAACCACCATCTGGATTGTGGTGCAATTCGGATTTCCAATGATGTTGCGCGGGCGGTCGAGGGCATCAGATCCATTTACCTCAGGCACAACTAAAGGCACATCCTCATCCATACGGAATGCAGAACTGTTATCAATCATCAAAGTGCCATGCTTGGTGATGACCTCGGCATACTCCTTCGAAGTTCCGGCTCCTGCTGAGGTGAAGGCAATATCTACTCCTGAAAAATCGGAGTCATGTGTTAATTCTTCAATCACTATCTCCTTCCCTCTGAAGTTACGGGTCTCCCCGGCACTTCTTTTGGAACCGAACAAGCGGAGGCTGTCGATCGGAAAGTTCTGCTCATCGAGCACTCTGAGGAACTCTTGTCCCACTGCGCCGCTGGCGCCTACTATTGCAACATTCATTATGGTAATTATTATTATTTACTTTTTACTGCATTCCACTGGTCTCGACACTACGGTTGATTTTCTTTACAAGACCCTGAAGCACGGAGCCGGGACCGAGCTCTACAAATTCTGTGGCACCGTCGGCAATCATTGCTTCTACATCGTAAGTCCAACGCACAGGGGCGGTGAGCTGCTTCACCAGATTAGCCTTGATCTCTTCGGGATCGGTATGAGGTTTGCCATCCACATTCTGATACACGGGGCATACCGGTGTCTTGAACTCCACTGTCTCGATAGCGGCGGCAAGTTCATCATGGGCAGGCTGCATGAGTGGGCTGTGGAAAGCACCTCCTACCTTTAGTTTGAGAGCACGTTTGGCACCGGCGGCAAGCATCTTCTCGCAAGCGGCATCTATGCCGGGAACCGTACCTGAAATCACCACCTGACCCGGACAGTTATAATTGGCAGGAGCAACAACATCGTCAACCTCCGCGCAAAGAGCTTCTACTTTCTCATCAGGAAGGGCAAGCACGGCTGCCATTGTTGAGGGCTGCGCTTCGCAAGCCTTCTGCATTGCGTGAGCACGCTTGGATACAAGCTTCAGACCATCCTCGAAACTGAGGGCACCGGCTGCTACAAGAGCCGAGAACTCACCGAGAGAGTGACCTGCTACCATATCAGGTTTGAAATCCTCGCCAAGGCTCTTTGCAAGAAGAACACTGTGAAGGAAGATGGCCGGTTGTGTCACCTTTGTTTGCTTAAGATCCTCCTCGGTGCCGTTGAACATAAGATCTGTGATACGGAAACCGAGTATGTCGTTTGCTTTCTCAAAAAGTTCTTTTGCTTCAGGATTGTTGTCGTAGAGGTCCTTGCCCATTCCTACAAACTGAGCGCCCTGACCGGGGAAAACGTAAGCTTTCATACTTTTTTACCTATTGATGTTGTTTTACTAATTTACGAACGTTAGAATGAAGTTGTTCTGAACTTTCATTTCTGTAGAAGGAGAAAATCAATTCTCCTCACCTAATTGTCTGCAAAGTTAAGCATTTATCTCCAATTACGGAAATAATTCCTTAATCAATCGCTCTTTTACGCCCCATTTATCCCCTATTTTTATACATCTCTCATAAATCTTTTTACATAAACTTCTTAAATCTGCACACCCCTGTTGCCATACATTCAAAAATTGACTATCTTTGCACAAACTGCCAATTATATTGAAGATAGCTTGTGAAAGAATGGAAAACAAGAAAGTAAAATATCCGATCGGACAACAGTCGTTTGAAGTATTACGCAAAGGGGAATTCCTTTATGTAGATAAAACACGTTTTATTGAAAAAGTTGTAACCGGCAGTCAATATTACTTCCTGGGGCGTCCACGACGTTTCGGAAAGTCGCTCTTCCTTTCTACACTCAAATCTTTCTTTAAAGGGGAAAGGGAACTTTTCAAGGGCCTATATGCCGATACAATGGAATGGGATTGGGAACCGTATCCTGTTCTTTATCTCGACCTGAATACGAGCAAATATAAAGAGCCTGACGAACTGAAAGATGTCCTCGACCGTCAACTGCGCGAATGGGAAGAAGTTTATGAAGTGGATGTCAAGGATTCTACACTTGCCCAGAGACTCGCGACCATAATCAGGACTGCCTGTCAGCGAACGGGGAAAGGAGTAGTGATACTGGTTGATGAATATGACAAACCTTTGGTCAATAATATCAATAACCCTGAGCAGTTTGAATCATATAGAAATGCCCTTGCCTCCATCTACTCCAATTTCAAAAGCTCGGCCGATTATATAAATCTGGTGTTTCTCACAGGAGTAAGCCGATTTGGGAAACTGAGTGTTTTCTCCGATCTGAATAATATTAGCGATATCTCTTTTGACGAAGATTTCGCTGCTATCTGTGGCATCACGGAAGAGGAATTACTTGATAATTTCAATGAGGGAATCTGTGAATTGGCCAAGAAATATCAGCGTACTGCAGCTCAGGAGATTGCAGAATTAAAGCAGAACTACGATGGTTATCACTTCTCTGAGGAGTGTCCTGATATATACAATCCATTCTCTCTTCTTCAAGTATTTGCCAAAAGGAAATACAGCAATTACTGGATTTCCTCCGGCACTCCAACCCTTTTGGCGGAACAGTTGAAACGAACGGATGCAGACCTGGAGGAAGTGATGCATTCTATCTGCGACAGATCCACTCTTGAAGGCCTGGATATTGAAAATATCTCTTTAGAGGCCTTACTGTATCAAACAGGTTATCTCACAATTAAAAAATATAACGAACAGTTTTCTCTTTATCATCTTGGCCTTCCAAATATGGAGGTAAAAAAAGGATTCTTTGAATATCTTCTCCCCTACTATTCATCGTTATCTCAGTCAAAGGTGGCTCCTTTTATCTTCAACCTTGTCATGGAGATAAGGGAAGGTCGGGTTGACGATTTCATGACCCGGTTGCAATCGCTTTTTGCCGGTTTTGGACATGACTTGAAATTTAACGAAGAGCGGAATGTTCAGAATGCAATGCTTCTGATATTCTCATTAGTGGGTATGCATGCTGATGCAGAGGTCAGAAATTCAGACGGCCGCATAGATATCCTTGTTCGCACCGCTGATTACGTTTACATAATGGAATTGAAATATAACCGGTCGGCAGAAGAAGCCCTCCGTCAGATTGAAGAGAAGGAATATTCCCTCCCCTGGAGTGTGGATTCCCGAACCATAATCGAAATAGGCATCAACTATTCATCCGAAAAACGAAGAATCGATGATTGGGTGGTAAAGAAGAAATAAAGAATTAAGTCACATCTTCTCAAAATTGATTTAAAGGCGCATCCGAGGTTTTACCTTCCGATGCGCCTTTAAATTGATAGGTTAATTTGAATTTAGTCTTCTTACTTCGCTCTCTTGCTATCCCACATTAGGTAGCAGATGAGGAGGGCGTAAGCAACGCAACCCAGGATCTGGGTCGTGCCTCCACCAAGAGGATTCTGATATTCATATCCTGCAAAGCGGGTGATGGCGGCAAACACACCGAAGAGGGCACCACCGGCAATCAAACCGGAGGAGATGAGCGTTCCGCGATCGCGACGAGCATCGTTGGTTTTCTTATCTTTTGAAGAGTTGCCTACGAAATATGATATCGCACCGCCCACAAGCATCGGAGTATTGAGCGACAAGGGGATGAACATACCGAGACAGAATGCCAATGCCGGAACCCCGAGCCAGTTGAGCAGAAGGGCGAGAATAGCGCCTGTCATATAAAGGATCCAGGGAGTTTCACCACCCATCATAAGGGGCTCAATCACACCGGCCATTGCATTAGCCTGGGGTGCCACGAGGGCATTGTCCCCGGTGAAACCATATACCTTATTCAACACGATTATCACACCGCCAACAGTCGCGGCCGATACCAATGTGCCGAGGAATTTCCATGTCTCCTGCTTCTTTGGAGTTGAGCCGAGCCAGTAACCAATCTTAAGGTCTGTTACAAAACCTCCGGCCATGGAGAGGGCGGTACACACCACGCCTCCAATAACCATTGATGCAACAATGCCTTGCTGGCCCTTGAGACCGATACCCACAAATATAGCTGAGGCGATGATCAGCGTCATAAGGGTCATTCCGGAAACCGGGTTGCTACCCACAATAGCGATGGCATTGGCGGCCACTGTGGTGAAGAGGAAGGCGATGATGGTGACAACAAGCCATGCCACGGCTGCCTGCCAGAATGTGTGGATCACACCAAACCAGAAGAATAGGAACACTGCAACCAATGCTATGAGGATAAAGAACACAACCTGTTTCATCGAGATGTCGAGCTGCCAGCGAACCTCTGTCGCAGCCTTGGCACCTCCCTTGAACTCACGTCCGGCCAGACCAACAGCCTGACAGATGATAGGCCACGACTTGACAATGCCGATCACACCGGCCATAGCTATACCTCCGATACCCATCTTGCGTGCATATTCCGCGAAGAGTGCATCGGGAGCCATTGCCTGAAATTCGGGAGTGCCGTAGGTGCCGAGCAAAGGAATGACAACCCACCATACAAATACCGATCCGGCAAAAATCACAAATGCATATTTGAGGCCGACAATATATCCAAGACCGAGAAGCGCGGCACCGGTGTTGCATGAAAGAACCACTTTGGTTTTCTCAGCAATGGTCTGGCCCCACGCTGAGGCAGTGCTCTGAATTGTCTCGGCCCACCAGCCGAAGGTGGCTACAATATAATCATAGATACCACCGATAAGCGATGCTATGATAAGTGTCTTGGCCTGACCGCTGTCGCCTGATTTAGCCGAAGCCTGACCCGACACGAGCACCTGAGTGGTGGCGGTGGCTTCAGGGAAGGGATATTTTCCGTGCATATCCTTCACGAAATATTTTCGGAAAGGTATGAAGAAAAGAATTCCTAAGATACCGCCCAAGAGTGATGAAAGGAATATCTGATAAAACTCTACCGTGATTTCCGGATACTTAGCCTTTAGGATGTAGAGAGCCGGCAGGGTGAAGATGGCACCGGCCACAATCACGCCCGAGCAAGAACCGATCGACTGTATAATCACATTCTGTCCGAGTGAATTCTTCTTTTTCAAAGCGCCACTGAGACCCACCGCAATGATGGCGATTGGGATAGCGGCCTCAAACACCTGTCCCACCTTAAGGCCAAGGTAGGCGGCCGCCGCACTGAACACGATAGCCATCAGCAAACCCATCGACACGGAGTAGAGTGTCACCTCCTCCTGGTCGTGAGCAGGATGCATCACCGGCACATACTTCTCATCGGCTGCCAGCTCGCGAAACGCGTTCTCGGGCAAACCGGTGTCGGTGGTATAAACTTCTTCGTCCTGTTTCATAATGTATTATTGTTGTTTATAATGAAATCTCAACTTCCGATTGCGAATTTAATAAAAATTATGGGAATATACCATTTCAAAGGCCGAGATTATTGCTTTTTCTTCACGTTTGCAAAAATAATTTAATTTGCAGTATGGTTTTAAACTATTCAAGGCTTCTTTTGTCGCATAATAGTGGTTCTGAAAACCGCATTTCAATCAGTACTTATTTATTTAAACCAAACCTGCTGCCCGGTGCCCTATGCCCTACCGCACCCGGCAGAAAATGTTATGAAGATAAAAAATCTTTTGTTAGCCGGGATGATTTCAGTCCCTACCCTTCTGTTCGCGAAAGGCACCGTAACCGGTTCTGTCATCAATAAAGAAT
>CAMWIH010000071.1 GCA_947174305.1 uncultured Porphyromonadaceae bacterium
TGTCCTTTAGCCCCTTTGCTTGTTACTTTTGCTAGCAGGCTCACTCCGCCAATGATGCCAATTCCAACGATAATGCCTATCCCGCCCAAATCGCCTATCCGGCCCATCCCGCCTAATTCGCAAAAAAAATTGCATGGGGTCAATCCCCATGCAATTTTTTCCTCGAAGCGTCAGAAGGTAGTGGATGTGGTCTCTTTCGGAGGTGAGGGTGAGGGAGCATACTCACGTATGTGACCGAACCCGAATCCTTCGAAAGAGGCCGCAGACGCTGCCTTATCACGCTTCGATAAGGAGAGACGCCTCGCGTATCCGATGCATCGCCTCGCGTATATTCTCATCCGATGTAGCATAGCTCAAACGCAGATAGCCCGGCGCACAGAACGCCCCGCCATCCACCGTGGCCACGTGTGCCTCCTCGAGAAGATACATCACGTAGTCCGCGGAACTTTCAATAACCTTATCCCCAACCTTTTTCCCTATATAATAGCTCACCTCCGGGAAAAGATAGAACGCACCCTGCGGTTCATTCACGATCCATCCGGGAATCTCCTTGGCCAGCGATACGATAAGGTTGCGACGGCGCTCAAAGGCCACTCGCATATCCTCCACACACTGCTGCGGACCGTTATATGCCGCTTCGGCCGCTTTCTGGGCTATGGAAGAGGCTCCGGAGGTATATTGGCCCTGCAGCTTGCTGATCGCCTTCGCAATCGGAAGCGGAGCCGCCACAAAACCTATGCGCCAGCCCGTCATGGCGTATGCCTTCGACACACCGTTCACCACAATCACCCGGTCGCGCACACCCTCAAATTCATAGAGGGAGTGAATCTTATCCTTACCTATGAAATTGATGTGCTCATAGATTTCATCGGAAAGGATGAGTATGTCGGGATATTTCGCCAGAACATCAGCAAGACCTTTCAGTTCTTCATAGCTATATATGCTCCCCGTAGGGTTCGAGGGAGAGTTGAGCATTATCATCCTTGTCTTGGGGGTGATTGCAGACTCGAGCTGTGCCGGGGTAATCTTGAAATCCTGGTCCACACCGGCATGCACAGTCACCACCTTGCCCTCGGCAAGCTTCACCATCTCCACGTAGCTCACCCAGGCCGGAACCGGTATTATCACCTCGTCGCCCGGATTGATAGTGGCAAGGATAGCGTTGGTGAGCTCCTGCTTAGCTCCGTTACCCACAACAATCTGCGCCGGGGTGAAATCCATATTGTTCTCCCTCTTAAGCTTGGCGCATACTGCCTCCCGTAACGACATGTAACCTGCAACAGCGGTGTAGCGTGAATAATTTTCATCGATAGCCCTCTTGGCGGCCTCCTTGATGAAATCGGGAGTGTCAAAATCAGGCTCTCCCACCGACATATTGATCACATCCACTCCGGCGGCCTTAAGCTCACCGCTCTTCTGCGACATTGCCAGCGTGGCCGACACCGCAAGATTATTGACTCTGTCTGAAATCTGTATCATATTTCTACTATTTATTCGCGAAAATAGCTATTTTAACTTTCCATTCCAAATATTTTCATTAATTTTACCCCCAAATCATTTTTTATACCCTTTTTATCCTCCTTTCTCTCATTTTCTCTTCTCTAACCTCCATGAGATGGCGGGAAGGGTTAAAACAACAGCCGAATTATGAAAAATAGATTCATCACATCGCCCACTGTCACCTCCTGCTTTGCAGTGATAGCCTTTGTCATCTCCGCTTTACTGTCCGGTCTCCTCACCTCTTGCTCGGGAGGGAATGCCGACGTGAGCGAACTCCTCAACACCGTCCCCGCCGATGCTACAGCAGTGGTGGCGGTGAACGTAAAGAACCTTGTGGAGAAATCGGGATCCAAAATCGATGGCTCGAAAATTGTTCCCGGCTCTGACATTAAGCAGCTCTTGGCAACCAACGAATTAACTTCCGAGGATAAGAGGATTTTACGCAACATCCTTGACGGTGAATCAGGGATTGATCCCACCGTGGCCGTCATCTTCCTTGAAGGCACCGAGCTATATTTCACCGGGTTCCTTGCCGACCCCAATAAATTCAAGGAATTCATGGCAAAGGAATATGAAGGGGCTTTCTCCGAATCCAACGGCATTTCCATCCTTTCAAACGTAGCATTGAAGGGTAATCAGTTCTGGCTCAACAATTCAAAGACACGCAACGACATAGACCCCGAGCAGATCACCCGCTTCCTCGCACTCGATAATAAGCTCTCCTTCCTCTCCAATCCTTATTCGGGCAAGCTTTCCGACTTCAGCAACGATATTGAGGGCTGGGGGAACCTCTCCTCTTTATATAATGCCTCCGATATGTCGTTTCAGGAGAAAGCCATGGCCGGACTCGCTCTTGCCGGACTCTTCTCCGATGCACAGGATATATCTTTCCATGCCAATTTTGAAAAGGGTAAGCTGACCACGGCCCTAAACGTGCTCAACTCTAAAGGACAGCCTGCGAAATTCAATTTCCCAACCGATCGCATTGATGTGGGAATGGTGAAGGACCTCTCCGAATCGGGTGATGTGATTGTGGCCATGGCTATTTCCCCGAAACTTGTGGAACAGTTGCAGAAAGATTTCGGCGATAAGAATATTCCGGGCTTAGGGTTATTGATGCCGGCCCTTTCTGCTCTCGACGGCACATGCGTGGTTGAAGGCGGCGAGAATGGATTCAAGGGGGCTTTCTCCACAAAGGGTGATGCCACTGCCGCCCTTTCCGACCTTATCTCCCAACTATCGAAAGCCGCCGTGACTAAAGACGGTAAGTTCCTGCGCTTCCAGCAAGGCGATGTCAAAGGGAAAATCCTCAATGCCGATGTTGCCGACCGCTTCAAGGGAGCCATGATAGCCGCCGTGGTTTCCGACAAGATGAATAGCCGCGAAGAACTGAAAGGGATACCTCTTCAGGATGTATTCATGGCCCTCATCCCCTCCGACGGCTCAATGCAGCTCGAGGTGACCGTCAATTCCACTAATGCAAAAGAGAATTTCCTCCTCTCATTCATAAAGGCCAAATAACTCAATTTTCGCAAGGCTCAATTAAGGGTTTAAGGTTATAGGGTTATAAGGTTATAAGGTTATAAGGTTATAAGTGGCAAGGTTTGAGTTGCCAACCCCGTGGCGGGAGCCTCCGAGCTTCCGCAAAATTTAGCGGGGCTCAATCCCCCACTAAATTTTTAGCCTACTTCGCCTAAAATGCCTATAATGCCCACCCCTCCTAAAAAAGAAAAAGAAAAATGATCACAACCATATCCATCGAACACGCGCTCCCGCGCGTGTTCGTTTCCGAAAAGATACCCGCCTCTGACGTGTGGCAGACTTCCCTCACGCTCAAGCGCGCGGAGCGTTACCTCATAGAGGCGGCCAGCGGTGGAGGGAAATCATCCCTCTGCGCCTATATCTTCGGTGCCCGAACCGATTATGAAGGACGCATCCTCTTCAACCAAACAGATGTAGCAGGCTTTTCCATAGAGAAGTGGCAGGAGATAAGACGCCGCCACATAGCCTACCTTCCGCAGGAGCTATCCCTCTTCCCCGAACTCACCGCCTGGGAAAACATACAGCTTAAAAATCGTCTCACCTCCCATGTGCCCGACTCCCGAATTGAGGAGTGGATGGAGATGATAGGTATCGCCGCGCGCCGTGACTATCCCTGCGGACGGATGTCGATCGGACAGCAGCAACGGGTGGCAATCATCAGGAGTATCTGTCAGCCTTTCGATTTCATATTACTCGACGAACCTGTCTCTCACCTCGACGAGGAGAACAACCGCATCGCGGCCCGCATGATATCCGAAGAAGCCAATCGCCAGGGCGCGGCCATAGTCTCAACATCTGTCGGCAATCCGCTGCTCCTTGCTGATCCTATCAGGCTTAGCTTATGATACCCTTAATCCTATCAGCAAAGATTCTTTAGAATCAGCTTTTCAGCAGAATAAGTGTTGTATTTGTAAATGTGCGCGAACCTTGGTTCGCCGATAAAACTTCCGCAATGTCTTTCATCTCACGCCTTTTACGCAAGAATATATCACCGGCTCGCATCGCCGGCTTTATCCTCTCCAACTTCATCGGCTTGGCCATAGTGCTCGGCGGCCTGATATTCTATCTCGATGCCCGCTCCATCTGGGATTCCGAAGATAGTTTCATCCGCTCCGACTATCTTGTGATAAATAAGAAGGTCACCTCAGAGCACACCCTGAAAGGGGCCTCTTCTTTCTCGGAAGAGGAATTCAATGAGATTCTCAACCAGCCATGGGTGAGGAAAGCCGCCCCCTTCACCGCGGCCGCCTACCGTGTCCGCGCCTCGCTGAATCAAGGTGGACGCGGAATGTCAACCGCCATGTTCTTCGAGTCAATACCCGATGAGTATGTTGACGTGCCTAAATCGCAATGGAGCTGGAGAGAGGGTTCCGATGAAGTCCCGCTGATAATTTCGAAAGATTACCTCACCCTCTATAACTTCGGTTTCGCATCCGCCGCCGGGCTTCCGCAGATGTCGGAAGGCCTCATGAGCGGCATACCCCTCTCAATCACCATCTCCGATGAAGAGGGTAACAATGCAATCCGACTCAACGGCCGCGTGGCCGGCTATTCCAATCGCCTCAACACCATCCTCGTTCCCCAGAATTTCATGGATTGGAGCAATCGGATCCTGAAAGAAAATGCCAATCCCTCCGATAATTCCAATTCTTCCAATAATTCCAATCCCTCCGATATTTCCAATCCTTCCCCCTCCCCGGCCAGAATCATAATCGACGTCAACAGCCCCGGCGATGTGGCCATAAACGATTTCCTCTCCGCCCACAACTATGAAGTGGCCGGCGACAAGACTGCGGCCGCTGCTTCCTTCCTGCTTAAGCTCGTGGTCGGCATTGTTCTGGCAATCGGAGGGGTCATAACGGTGCTTTCCCTCTTTATATTGATGCTCTCCGTGTCTCTGCTCATGGAGAAAAACCGCGACAAGCTTCATTCCCTCCTCATGCTCGGCTATCCGCTCGGCAGCGTCGGCGCGCCCTACTGCCGCATAGTGATTTCGGCCTCTGTGGGGGCCGGACTGTTAGCTCTTGTAGCCTCAGCGCTCCTGCGCCACGCCTACCTCGAGCCGCTCCGCGGCCTCGGCGCCGGCACAGGCTCCTTCTGGCCGGTGATAATACTTGACATAATCCTCACCGCCCATATCATCCTCTTCAATATTTTGGCGGTAAGGAAGAAAGTGAAAGCCTCCTGGCGGATTAGCCGATAGGCTAAGTGTTAAAACTGTTAATTAACATTGTTAAAATAGCTTTATATTTCTTAAAATCGCTCTTATTCCTTACCTTTGTGGTTGCTAAAACGCACTATACGGTTTCTCCTCCCTCCCTGTAGCGTGCCGGCAAGCGAAACTGCCGGTAACTCTTAGCAACATCTCTCCGCAAAGACATTGAAACATACCGCTTTAGGCTTAAATATTTTGAAACGAAACCTTAAAATGACCGTAATGACTCAGTTTCCCACAAGCTGAACAATTTGACGATTTCACTCAGGTTCGGATACTGTATCCGGCCCGATTCGGTGTGTATAACCCGGAACGACGGCTCCTTCATTGCAAGAGGAGGGTGCCCGAGTTCGACCATAATACGAGAGAATTATTAACTTAACTAAATTGTATAACTTAATTTCATTCTTGCATGAAGAACATCTGTTTTCAGCTGAATCGGAAGCTATGGGTCACCATGATAGCTCTCTTGGTGCTCGCGCTTCCCGGCTTCGCGCAAAAGATCACCGTCCACGGTCACGTGGCCGATGAAGCGGGCGAAGACCTGATCGGTGCCTCCATTATGGAAAAAGGCACCTCAAACGGTACGTCAGCCGACATCGAAGGTAACTTCACTCTGACCGTGGCTCCTAACGCTACGCTCGTTGTGTCTTACGTGGGTTACGACCCCATGGAAGTTCCCGTTAACGGCCGTACTCAAATCAACGTCGTGATGAAAGAGAACTCTACGATGCTCGCCGAGACAGTGGTTATCGGTTACGGTTCTGTGAAGAAATCCGACGCCACCGGTTCTGTTGCTATCGTCACTCCCGACGATGTTGACGCCGGTATCTCTACCTCAGCTCAGGATCTCCTCGTGGGTGCATCTCCCGGTGTGGTTGTAACAACCAATGGTGGTGATCCTACAGGTAACGCGAACATCCGTATCCGTGGTGGTTCCTCACTCTCTGCTTCCAACGACCCGTTGATTGTTATCGACGGTGTGCCTCAGAGCAACCAGAGCAACGGCTCAGGCGCTAACGCCCTCACAATGCTCAACCCCCAGAACATCGAGAGCATGACCATCCTTAAAGATGCTTCTGCTACCGCTATCTATGGTTCGCGTGCATCTAACGGTGTGATCATCATTACCACTAAGAAGGGTAAGAGCGGTCGTCCGCAGGTGAACTTCGCTGCCAACTTCCATGTTAACACTGCTCGCAAGACCATGAAGATGATGAAGACTGCAGAATATGTAACTCTTCTTGAGAAATATGGTAACGACCGTGCGAAAGACATGCTCTATTCAAACCCCATCAATCCTGAACTCGGCACTGAAGCAGGTTCTGCTTACAACCTTTATGACACTGACTGGCAGAAACAGGTGCTACGCACTGCTTTCTCTCACGACTACTCTTTGAGCGTCGGCGGTTCTGCAGGATGGCTCCCCTATCGCGTCAATGCTTCTTACACTGACAACCAGGGTATCGTAAAGACCTCTTCAATGCAGCGTGCAACTGTTGGCTTCAATCTCAATCCTAAGTTCCTTCAGGATCACCTCTCCATTTCTTTGAATGCTCAGGGTTCTTGGATACGCACAAGCAATGCAGCAGGTGTTGTCGGTGGTGCAATCGGTATGGCGCCGGTTTACCCCGTTTACAAGAACTACAATATGTTCTCACCGGATATGCCGATGATCTATAACGGATATTACAATATTCTCCAGACCACAGGTAACCCCGAAGAGAATGCAAGTCAGAACCCGCTCCAGCTTCTTGAAGACCAGAAGTCTATTGGTAAGACCCTCAACTCTACAGGTAATATCGCGATTGACTATTCACTTCACGGTCTCCCCGAACTTCACTTCAATCTTAACTTAGGTTATCAGGTTTCTAAGAACACTTCTAAGAGCGATATGGCTCAGAACTCCATCATGGCATGGAGAAGCAACTATAAGGATGGTGCCGGAACTCACTATGACTGGTATGAGCTTCAGCGCAACACCAACCTCTCTTTCTTCATCAACTATAAGAAGGAGTTCGAGGCTGCAAAATCTAATCTCGACGTGACTCTCGGTTACGACTGGCAGCGTTTCGACTATCATGGTCACAGCCAGACAGTGCTCAACACTCTTGGTTATAACATGAGCTACGCCGGTGGCGTGTTCAACCTCGCAGAGAATCCTGCTACGGCCGACCGTATCGGTCATGCATACGAAGATGCACCTATGAGCCGTTGGGGTAACATCAACCAGCTCGTTTCATTCTTCGGTCGTATCAACTACATCTTCGATGATACTTACCTTTTGACATTCACTCTTCGTGATGACGGTTCTTCACGTTTCTCCAAGGACAACCGTTGGGGTCTCTTCCCCGCTCTTGCTCTCGGTTGGAAGATCAACAACATGAGCTTCATGCAGCCCGCTTCCGGTTGGTTGAACGACTTCAAGCTCCGTCTCGGCTGGGGTGAGACAGGTCAGCAGGATGTCGGTGGTTCTTACTTCCCCTACCTCCCGATCTATATCGATTCTTACTCTCAAGGATTCCAGTATCTTGACCCGACAGGTTCAGGCCAGTGGATCAACCCTCTCTATCCTGATTCCTATAACGCCGACCTTAAGTGGGAAACAACCACAACTTGGAACGTCGGAGTTGACATGGGGTTCCTGAACAACCGCATCACTCTGGCCGCTGACTGGTATCTCCGCAAGACACGCGACCTTCTCTCAAGCGTACCAACAGCAGCATCCAACACTTCAAACTACCAGCTCCGTAACATCGGTAACATGGAGAACCTTGGTGTCGAGGTTACTGTAGGTGCTAAGCCTGTTGTTACAGACGACTTCACTTGGAACACAAGCGTAAACGTTTCTTGGAACAAGAACAAGATCACCAAACTTCAGGGTGAGGGTACTGACTCAGCTATCTCGGCTATCAGTCTTCCTTCAGGAACAGGTGGTAACCTCGGATGGCACATCGTTGGGCAGCCCGCGTTCACATTCATGGTCTATGAGCAGGTTTATGACTCAAACGGCGATCCTCTCGAAGGTCAGTATGTTGACCAGAACCAGGATGGTATCATCAACGACCAGGACCTCATCATGTACCATTCAAAAGATCCTAAGGTAACTCTTACCTGGAACAACAACTTCTCTTGGAAGAACTGGGATCTCGGTTTCTCACTCCGTGCCAACATCGGTAACTACGTTTACAACAACATCAAATACTCCAACACCCGAGTATATAGCATCTCTGCCGCTCAGTATCAGCTTGGCAACCTCCTTGCCGACACTCCGCTGTTCTATGATCAGTCAAGTGCATCGCTCCTTCCGCTTTCAAGCTACTTCGTTGAAAACGCTTCATTCCTCCGCTGCGACAACATCACTCTTGGCTATACATTCCGCGATGTATTCAAAGGTAACGGTATGATCCGCGTGTTCGCAGCTGTTCAGAACCCATTCGTGATCACTACCTTCTCCGGTATCGATCCTGAAGAGTTCGGCGGTGTTCAGAGCGATCCTTATCCGCGTCCTATCACCACTTCTCTCGGTTTAGTGGTAACATTCTAATCTTTCTAACCTAAAAGAATAGAACATCAATATGAAAACATTCAATAAAATATTTTTAAGCTTAGGTGTTGCGGCTTCAGCTTTCGGTCTCTCCTCTTGCGTGGGCGACCTTGACCTCGAACCCCGCGACCCCAGCCAGAATACAGATGTCTCCAACGATATCGATCGTGTGTTTGCCGACATCTACCTTAATTTCTCCACTTACGGAGCAAACGGTAACTCTCCCGTTGGTGGATTCGACGGTGGTATGGCCGCTTTCCAGCGTGCAATGTTCATCGCCGAGGAGATTCCTACTGATGAAGCCAGCTGGCTTTGGGACCCCGCTGATTACGGTCCTGCCTACAACGCCGGCCTTTTCAATGCCAACCAGGGCTGTCTCTACGGATTCTATTCCCGTCTTATCATCAACATCACCCTCTGTAACCAGTTCATTCAGAACGTGAACAGCGGTTACTTCAACCTGGATGCAGAGGGCCAGCAAAGAGCGGCAAACTATGTGCTTCAGGCTAAGGCTCTCTGGGGTGCTTGCTACTACTACATGCTCTCTTTCTACGATAAGGTTCCCTACGCTGACGAGACCACTCCGATAGGTGCCATTCCGACACAGCTTCCCCGTGCTGAGGTCTATAACCGAGTTGTTGCAACACTGGAAGATGTTGTTGCCTCTTTCCCCGCAGATCAGAAGCCGGTTTATGGTTTCGTAGGTCTCGACATGGCAGAGTCTGTGCTTGCAAAGATTTATCTCAATGCAGGTGTATTCACAGGCACTCCCGACTATGTTAACTGCTACAAGCACTCTAAAGCCGTTATCGATCGTCTTGGCAAGGGCGGTTACTATGGCAATGGTCTCGTTCGCAGCTATAATGCTCTCTTCGGTGCCAACAATGATCAGTATGTTATTGGAAATGGAGGCAGCGACGTAAATGAGATTATCTGGTCTATCGTCGGTGACAACGTTAACCTTACCTCTTTCTCAGGTTCCGGCTTCCTCCAGGCAGGTTGGATCGGTACAAACGGTGTTGAGCAGACAATGCCCAAACCGACCGATAAGATTGAATATAAGGTCGTAGAGAAAGATTCTGATCCTGAGGTAATTTTACCATACATTGGCACCGATTCTGAAACCGGTGAATACTTCGTATATAAATATTACAGTTCTGTACCTTCCGTACCCTACGAAGCTGATAAGGATGAGGAATATAAGAAAACATACGGCGACAAGGTTGGTAAAAAAGCTTATACTGATGGAAAGGAATATGTCACTGTTGACGGCACATTCGTTTCCGCTCTCTACGATGCTAACCAAGCCTATAATAAAGTAGCAAATGAGGCGAAAGAATCTTGGAAAACAGTTGTTTCTGAAGTTCAGAATGGCACAGCATTCTCTTTCGATCCCAATCAGACCGCTTATGTTGCTCAGGACTGGTATAACGCTGGTTATGGCTGGAAGTGTATGGTTGCTCGCAAGTCTTTCGTTCGCAAGTTTGAATGGGACGACGTGAATATGTCTCAGAGCAAGGACCGTCGTGTAGCCCTTTGGCAGACCTCCGCTCACGGTTTCACTGCAGAGAATGTCTCTCTCGTTGGTGACGACTGGGGTAAGAACGGCTACCTCTGCCCGAAATATTCTAACTGGGCTTACAACGAAGATGGAACAATCAACAAAGATGCCTCCCCCACAAACATTGGAAGCGCGAAAGGTGACTATGCGGCAATCCGTCTCGCAGAGGTTTATCTGATGGCTGCCGAGGCTATCCTTCAAGGTGGTGGCGGAAGCCAGGCTGAGGCTCTCCAGTATGTAAACTGGATTCGTCAGCGTGCTTACGCAGACCCAGTTGGTGACACTTCTCACTACTGGTCTTCTCTCTCTATGACTGACCTCCAGAACGAACGTTGCCGCGAGCTTTATCAGGAGAATGTTCGTCGTACTGACCTTATCCGTTGGAACCTCTGGACAACAGGTTACACTTGGGAATGGAAAGGAAATGTACAGAATGGTACTAACCTTCCCGAATATACCAAGCTCTTCCCGATTCCTACACGTGTGATGACTGCTTCAACATTCGAACAGACCACAGGTTATTAATCAATCTCAATTTAAGAAAAAATGAAAAAGATATCGATTATATTGGCTATGGCCGCAATGGTGCTCGGCTTCTCTTCCTGCAAGCAGGAGGATGAACCGGTTTACCATGCGCCTACCACATTTACGGTTAACGAGCCTGCTCTCCAGAATCAGGTGTTCCGTACAAAGACAGATATGACCGACAAGGAGACTTTCGACCTCTATTGCTCTCAGCCCGATTACGGCTATTCCGCAATCTGCGAATACTCCGCTCTCGTGTCGCTCAATCCCGATGCTCCCATCGAGGAATGGAAGGCTCTCCCCAATGAGAACTCCTCTTCTGCCAAGATGGCTATCAAGACCTACGAGCTTGGTGTTGCAATCAACCAGCTCCTCAACGTAGAGAACGCCGCAGACTTTGATGCCCGCAATCTTTACGATCAGGAATTCAAATGCTACTTCAAGGCTGTTTGTCAAATTCCCGGTATCGAAGATTCCAAAATCATCAGCTCCAACACTGTTACCTACAATAAGGTGATGATTAACTATGCAGAAAAACTCCCGGGATGGATCTTTATTGTGGGTGATGTTTCTAACATCGAAACTGGTGAAGCTTGTTCAAATGGTAAAGACTGGGTAACACCAAGTGCCGGAAATTACGATGCATATAAAGCAAACTGGGTTCTCTATGAACCGAACGATATGATTGGTGAGAAACTATATGTGGGTTCATTCAATCTTGTTCCCAAGACCGGTGTAGAAGCGGATAAGTTTAACGAGGGTAATCCGGATGCATGTGCTCAGTTCCGCTTCTTCACAGAGCTGAAAGGCTGGGATGATGCATCTGTAATGTATGGATCCAATGAAGCTGACTTCTATTGTATGCCGATTACAGACAAGTGGGTGGCTGGTTTCTCAGGAGACATGGTCAATGGTAAAGGTAACTGGGGTATATTCGTAGAGGAACCTAAACCTGTGACAATCGTTGTTGATATACCGGGCATGAAAGTTTGGGTTAAGGAAGGTGTTCACGAAGTTTCATTCGTTGGTCGCGATCCTGAATTTAATTGATGCCAAATGATTGTAGGGACGCATCCTGATGCGTCCGCCGGAACAAAACAATTCCGGACGCACCGTGGGTACGTCCCTACAAGCAAACACTAAACAGAATTTAAAAATGAAAAAGATAAAATTATTTTCAGCTTTGGCTCTGACCTTGGTTATGGCTTCATGCGATGACTTTGAGTTGCCCAATCCTCCGGGTCAGACCAACACAGATCCCGAAGCATATTTCGCTGACGCGGATCTTGAGCTCGCTCCCCAGAGTGAAGCTATCAGCCTCACCGAGGCCAACGCTGCAAACAAGTATGTGACTGTGGCAAACATCACCACTCTTGAGAACTTCCCCGCAGATTATACTCTCGTAATCGACATGGAGGTTGGTAATGACGAACACTTCTCTAAAGTTTCCACTGTTGAAACTGTAATAGATGGTAATGCAGTTACGGTTAACCCCGACATCCTTAACGGGGCCATCCAGAGCGCTATGACTAAGAAACCCGGTACTTACGAAGTCAATACACGTTTCGTAGCATACGCTGTTAAGGATAATACCCGTCTTCGTCTTGGTGGACTTGAAAAATTCTATCTCACAGAGGCTCTTAATGTGACAACCTACGATCCCACCAAGGTTATCGAGGATGCATATTATATCATTCCTTGCGATGCCAACGGGAATCCCAACTGGAACGGCGCCCTCGCGATGAACAACAATGACGGTGAAGGGCTTGTAGGTTATGACCACCCGGTATTCTCTCTCAAGATTGAGTCTCCTGCGCCCGACGGATACTATCTCAAGATTGCTTCTCAGTCTGTACTTACAGCTAAGGCAACTTCTGAGCTTCTTGGTATCAATGTTGCCACTGACGGCTTCGGTGGTAAACTTGGCACAGAATATAGTGTTGGTCACATCGCAATCACAGGAGATGTTCTTGTTACAATCAATGTTGAAGAGGATGCCGCTACATTCAGCTACGCTTTCAACGTGCTTTATCCCTATAGTGGTTCTGCTTCTGCAGATAAACTGATGTGGCTCTACACTGAAAATTACATTACTTACTCCGGTGTATGTGCAATCAACAACAAGTGGTTCCTCGGAGCATACCCTGACAGAAAGGCAGAACCTCTCTTCAAGCAGGATTCTGAAAGCAAACCCGAACTCAGCGAAGATGGCCTGTCGATGACTGGTCTTCTCTCCACTGCTTCTGACGCAAGTCAGATTGAGACTCCTGTTAAGGGTAACCATCTCTACTGGGTAAGTGTTGACCTCCCCGCTTTGACATACGAAATGCACGTGCTTGAGACACTCTCTCTCATTGGCGGTTTCAACAATTGGGATCACGAAACATCCGTTGACCTTACTCCATCCAAGGACTTCAAGACTTGGACCGCAACCGACGTGAAGATTGAAGGAGAATTCAAGGTTGCTGCAAACAAGAATTGGGACATCAGCTTCAGCGGTCGTCAGGTATCTCAGGATTCAGGCGCAGTTGTTTACAACGTCAACAAACAGGATGGCGGTGCAAACCTCAGCGTTGAAGATGGAACTTACGACGTAGAACTCAATTTCACAGTTCAGCCCTACGTTCTTACTCTTAAGAAGAAATAATATTGAC
>CAMWIH010000072.1 GCA_947174305.1 uncultured Porphyromonadaceae bacterium
CGTGCACAACCGACAGAACCAGAAAAAATTGCCTCCTGCCTCCCCTGTCACTACTGTACACCTCACCAAAAAAAATCCTAAAGTGGCCCCTGTTCCTCCTGTACTCCTGTCTTAAAAAAACATCCTAAAGTTGCCCCTGTCCCTCCTGTACTCCTGCCTTAAAAAAGATCCTAAAGGATAACTCCGGTTTCTCCTGTCAGAGTTAGCCAGATATGGGCACATGCTTCGGCATCGGCAAGCGCATGATGATGATTCTCAAGATCATAACCACACCGAGCCGAGACAGTGTGAAGCTTATGATTGGGCAACTCCCGTCCGAAAAATTGTCGCGACGCACGGCACGTGCAATAAAAACGATAGCCGGGATAACGCATCTTGTAAGCCTCAAACACGGCTTTAAGACATCCCTCATCGAAAGGGGAATTATGCGCAACTAAAGGCAAACCCTCAATAAGCGGTGCCAATTCTTTCCACACCACAGGGAAAGGATTGGCATCGCACGTATCATTAGGCGTGAGCCCATGGATAGCTGTCGTGAAAGAGGAATAATAATTAGGATAAGGGCGTATGAGACGATAAAAACGGTCGGTGATCTCTCCATCCCTCACCACAACAACGCCCACGCTGCAAACGCTCGAACGCTTTCCGTTGGCTGTTTCAAAATCAATGGCTGCAAAATCTTTCATATTTTTCTTAACGCCATCAGCAAGCCATTATTATTTCTCCCGATTTTTTTGTAACTTTGCAAAAAGCAGAATCTTTAATGAGCGACGATCTTTTTAATTCAGCGAATCAAACCCCGGAACCCGAGGAAAATGACAATATAACATCCAACCCTTCGGCCGGAACATATAATGAAGATGCAATCCAGACGCTTGACTGGAATGAACATATACGCCGCCGTCCGGGTATGTATATCGGAAAGCTCGGCGACGGCACCCATGCCGATGATGGCATTTACGTTCTTGTGAAGGAAGTTGTCGATAACTCAATCGACGAATTCAACATGGGCGCCGGCAAACGTATCGACATTACCCTCTCGGAAGAGGGAGAGGTCACCGTGCGCGACTATGGCCGAGGCATCCCCTTGGGAAAAGTGAAGGAAGTGGCCTCGAACATCAACACCGGAGGTAAGTTTGACGGCGAGAATTTCAAGAAATCCGTCGGATTGAACGGTGTCGGACTGAAAGCGGTCAACGCCCTCTCCACCTACTGCCGTGTCTCATCCGTGCGCGACGGAAAGATGGTCGAAGTGGAATTTGACCGCGGAAAGTTGCTCCGCCAGTCAGACATAACCGATACAAAAGAGGCAAACGGCACTTTCGTTAAGTTCACCCCCGATAACGAACTTTTCCAGAACTATAAGTTCAATCCGGAATTTGTGGAGACAATGGTGAAGAACTACACCTATCTCAACACCGGTCTCCAGATTTTCTACAACGGTCAGAAATACCTCTCCCGTCACGGATTGCTCGACCTCCTCAAAGACAACATGACCTCCGAACCGCTCTACCCTATTATCCATCTGCAGGGTGAAGATATAGAGGTGGTGCTTACCCATACAGCCCAATATGGAGAGGAGTATTATTCATTCGTCAACGGACAGCACACCACCCAAGGCGGAACCCATCTCTCCGCCTTCCGCGAACACGTGAGCCGCACCATAAAGGAATTTTCAGGGAAGGGATATGAATTTTCCGACATACGCAACGGCATGGTCGCCGCCGTGGCAGTGAAGATTCAGGAACCGGTGTTCGAGAGCCAGACCAAAACCAAACTCGGCTCAAAGACAGTGGCTCCCAACAGCGACCTGACGGTGAATAAATTCATCGGTGATTTCATCAAGAAGGAACTCGACGACTATCTGCACAAGAACACCGATGTGGCCGAGGCGATGCTGCGCAAAATCTCAGCTAATGAGAAGGAACGCAAGGCCATGGCCGGGGTTGCCAAACTTGCCCGCGAGAAGGCAAAGAAGGTGAGCCTGCACAACAAGAAGCTCCGCGACTGCCGCGTGCACTACAACGACGCCAGAAAGCCCAACGCAAAGACAGAAGACCGTCGAGACGATTCGGCAATCTTCATCACCGAGGGACTCTCAGCTTCCGGAACAATAACCAAGGTGAGGAATGCCGAAACGCAGGCCGTCTTTTCCCTGCGAGGCAAACCGCTAAACTCCTTCGGCATGACTCAGGAGGTGGTGTATAAGAACGATGAGTTCAACCTCCTGCAGGCCGCCTTGAATATAGAGGATGGCATTGAAGGACTCCGCTATAACAAAGTGATCATAGCCACCGATGCAGATGTGGATGGCATGCACATACGCCTGCTCATCATCACCTTCTTCCTTATGTTCTTCCCCGACTTAGTGAAGAAAGGGCACGTTTACATTCTCCAGACACCCCTCTTCCGCGTGCGCGACAAAAATTCCACGCGACGCACCAAGCGGAAACCGAAACGCAAATTGGCCAAGGGTGAAGAGCAACCGGAGGCTCCTGAAGAGAAAGACACCGTCTATTGCTATTCCGATGCCGAGCGCGAAGCCGCGATAGCAAGATTCGGAAACAATGCGGAGATAACCCGATTCAAAGGTCTTGGCGAAATCAACGATGCCGAGTTTGCCGAATTTATCGGCCCCGACATGCGTCTTGACCGTGTGAAGCTCAAACGTGAGGACACGGTTGACAAGCTGCTCGAATTTTATATGGGCAAAAACACCATGGAGCGTCAGAATTTCATCATCAATAATCTGGTGATCGAAGATGACTCCCAGATTTAAGTTATGATTATGAAAGTGACTCATTCACCGAAGACAGCCCTTTTCGCCGGCTCCTTCAATCCTTTCACACTCGGTCATCTCCGCATAGTGGAGCGTGGTCTTGAAGTGGCCGACCGCGTGATTGTGGGTGTGGGCTACAATATGAATAAGGGGAAACCTGCCGACATTGATGGTCGTCTGAGCCAAATCAAGGCAACCATAGCCCCCTTGAATAAACCTTCCGAGCCTCACAGGGTCGAAGTAATGAGTTATCCGGGCCTCACAGCCGATTTTGCCAGAAAAGTGGGAGCTGATTTTCTCCTTCGCGGAATCAGGAGTGCCCTGGATTTTGAATATGAACGGAATCTTGCCGACGTGAACCTGAAAGTGCTCGGAATCGATACGGTCATACTTTTCTCCGAACCCGAGTATGGCTACATCTCGTCGTCGGTGGTGAGAGAGCTCGAGGCCAACGGCTTCGAAACCTCCTCACTCCTTCCTAAAACCCAAGAATAGAAATGAAAAAGAAACACATATACCTTCCTCTCCTCCTCACACTGATAGCAGGCGCAGCCTTTACACACGCCCAGTTGCAGATGCAGCCGCAGCATAAACTCCAGATGGCCGAGAATGCCATATCACAGCTTTATGTTGACACGGTTAACGAAGAGAAACTTGTAGAAGCCGCCATTAAGGGGATGCTCGAGGAACTCGATCCCCATTCCTCATATTCCAACGCCGAGGAGACCCGGGAATTGAATGAACCCCTTACCGGCAATTTCAGTGGCATAGGAATAACATTCAACATGAACAAAGATACGCTCTATGTCATATCCACCGTGTCGGGAGGGCCATCGGAACGTGTTGGCATCTTGGCCGGCGACCGCATCATTGCCGTGAACGACACCTCTATTGCCGGAGTGAAGATGAAAAATTCCGCAATCATGAAACGTCTCCGCGGTCCGAAGGGAACCACGGTCGATGTGAAGGTGCTCCGTCGCGCAGATGCCGCCACCGACACCATCGACTTCCGCATCACCCGTGCCGACATTCCCATCTACAGCATTGATGCCGCATATATGGTTGATCCTGAAACGGGATATATCCGTATCAACAAATTTGCCGCCGACACCCACAAGGAACTTGTAAGCGCACTTACCGACCTTAAGAAAAAGGGCATGAAATCCCTTATACTCGATCTTGTTGACAATGGTGGCGGTTACCTCAATGCAGCTGTGGATATTCTCGGGGAATTCCTTGAGCCGGGAAAGACCGCCGTCTATACCGAAGGCCTTAACTCCCCGCGTTACGACTTCCAGACTTCACCGGGAAAATCAAAGCCGCTGTTCAAGGATGGCCGCCTGGTGGTAATGGTGAACCAATATAGCGCATCGGCCGCTGAAATCACCTCAGGAGCCGTGCAGGATTGGGACCGCGGGGTGATCGTAGGCCGACGCACCTACGGAAAAGGGCTTGTGCAACGCCCTCTCCCCTTCCCCGACGGTTCGATGATACGTCTGACTGTGGCACACTACTACACCCCCACCGGACGCGACATACAGAAACCCTACACCAAGGGCGACCAGAAAGCATACGCCATGGATATACTCGACCGCTATAATCACGGCGAGCTGATGCATGCCGATTCAATCAAATATATCGATTCGCTTAAAGTCAACACTCTGCGTCTCGGCCGCCCGATTTATGGAGGCGGTGGCATCTCTCCCGATAAATTCGTGCCTCTCGACACCACCGAGTTCACCAAATATTATCGCGACGTGCAGGCAAAAGGGTGCATCAATCAGTTCGTGATAAAGTATGTGGATACCAACCGCAAAGAGATAAAGGGAAAATACAAGACCGACACCGACTTCCTCAAGGAATTTGTGGTGACAGATGAAATGCTCTCCCATCTCTACGCTATGGCTGAAAAGGAGGGGGTGGCTCCCAATGAGGAGGAAGCACAACGCAGCCGTAACCTCTTCGCCACCATAATCAAGGGGCTAATCGGCCGCGATGTTTATGACACGGCAACATACTTCAAGGTCTATAACGAATATGACCCGATCTTCCGCGAGGCTTACCGCCTGATCAAATCATCAGACTATTCCAAACTTCTATCAGCCCCGACCAAAGACTGACATGAACAGATTAATCTTATCCATACTGCTTTTCACTCTCCTGCATTCACACGCCTCTTCACAGACCATCGGGGAACCGGCCGACACCGTCGTTTCGCGAAGTCTTGAGGAACTGCTTGTGGAGATTGTGCCCGATCCCTCATCGCCTCAGATGAATCTCTTCGGCATGCCAAAGGTGTTCATGGGCTATCGCGACACCATGAAGCCACGAAGCCTGAGCGTGCCCGACACTGCCATTTCGCCAAAGCTCTTCAAGGAGCTTTATTCCCGCGAAGTGCCCGATTCAATTGACCGTGTGGTTTATACCGTGACGGCCGGTGAAGATAATCCCTGGGACTTGGCCGATCTCCCGGAAACGCCCCGGGATTCAATAATTGTGAGGGAAGCGGTGGAAAAGGAGCCCCTGCCCGGAATCATCACGGGAGATGTAGTGCCGGAATGGATCACCCGCAACGCTGCATCATTCAGCAATCAGCTCGACCTGCAGTATCTCGACATGATCAATAACCCTTCACAACGTAATTATGCCTTCTGGACTCTCCCCGTTCCACCCACCATGCCCCCGGAAGATTACAGTTATGCCGCCTTTCTCCGGAAACTCAACCTGAATGTCAACACTGAAGATGCCATGGTGCCGGAGATCGAAATAGAGAAGAAGCACTGGCTCCATTTATTGAATGCCGCCCTCCAGTTTTCGCAAGCATATCTTTCAAAAAACTGGTATCAGGGAGGGAATGACTATCTCGCATTGTTAGGGAACTTCCTATGGGACGTACAGCTCAACCAGGTGTATCACCCCAACATGATGTTCCAGAGCACCGTCAGCTATAAGCTCGGATTAAACTCGACCCAGGAGAACCAGCTTCATAAATACTCCATTTCGGAAGACCTTTTCCAATATAACCTTAAATTCGGTTATAAGGCCGCCCATAACTGGTATTATTCCTTCACGGCCCAGTTCAAGACCCAGTTCCTGAACAACTATCCCTCCGATTCGATGGTGCGCACGGCCTCTCTGCTCACCCCCGGTGTCCTTACGCTCGGTCTCGGTATGACCTACACCAAGCAGAATGCAAAAAAGACCATTGATTTCGTAGCCTCCATCTCTCCTCTCTCATATAACCTCAAAACGGCCATCGACCCCAATGTGGATCATCTGCAATTCGGAATGGAACAGTCGGAAAAGACAGTGAGCGAATTTGGTAGCACGGCCGAAATAACATTCAACTGGAGAATATGGGATAACATTCTTTATAAAACCCGTCTCTTCCTCTTTACTGACTACAAGAACAGCAATGCTGACTGGCAGAACACTCTGGAATTTCAGTTCAGCCGTTTCTTCTCCACTCAGCTCTATCTCAACCTCCGCTACGATTCAACAGCCGACAAGGCTCTCGACCCGAAATGGAACCGCTGGATGCTGAAGGAGATTCTTTCGGTTGGCCTTTCATACACCTTCTCAACAAACTAAGATCTCCCGTCATGCTCTCCCGCTTATCCTTACTCCTCCTCTTCCTATTCTCCCTCCTTCCCTCAATGTGGATGAAGGGAGAGAAGATATCCGATATGGGAAGGGCATTGGAATATTGCCATGAAGCTCCGCTTGACAGGATTGAAGGGATATGGGAGTTTCCGGAAGATAATACTGCTGTCCTTATTCGCCTTTCCGACCAAAGGAAAAGGAAGTATGACCTGATCGTTATCACCACCCCCGATTGCCGTCTGAATCCGGGAGAGAAGATAGGTGAAATGACGGGATCCGTTGACCCCGATAAATTTCATCTCTCCCTTTTCACCACCCGTCGGGATGGACTCCTTTCCGATCCGGGAAATTGTATGGCGATATTCAATGAGAATGACGGGAGCCTGCGGGTGGAGAAAAGGAAATTCAAAATTTCGCTCAGAAACGCAAGATACCTCCCCAATTTCTGGAAAATGTTATCCATATTCCGTTTCAGTTCCGACAATCCGGTAGAAAAATTGCCAACCGGATTGACAAGATTGTTCCCTAATCCATACAGTGATAAAATTGAAAAGGGCTTCCCAAAATATCTATAATCAAATGCAGAGTTTCCTTAAATACATAATTCTCATCGCTGTTTTTGTTTCAGCAATCTCTGCGGAGGGGAAGAAGATCGGATACCGTTTCACCACAAAAGAATCGAAGGAGGAAAAGAGGGGGAAGCTTACGGCAGGTAGCTTCAGGGTTGATGACACGGAAAATGATCCAGACGGAAAATACGCCCTCTCTCAGATAACATTCTCAGGGTTTGACAAGAAACTCAACAGCGGAAGCGAATCTTTTTTTGTCATCAATGGCACCGACCGGGAAATGACAGCAATCCTGCTGAATATCGAGTACCTCACTCCCGATGGCCGTCAGCTTCATCAACAGTTCCATGAACTGAAATGCAATATCCCTCCGGGAGAGACCCGCAAGGTTGATATCAAAAGCTGGGATACGCAACACTCCTTCTATTACATTAAGAGCGCACCCGCCAAGGCCAGCGGCTCCCCTTTCACTGTGCGTTTTCACCCGCAGGCATTCTATCTGCGGTTTTGACCCATCTGTCGGGCGTCTTATCCACATTTGAGGAACCCTTCCCGGGACCATAATGATCCCATGCCAGGACCACTGCGTATGAAACAGCCGCCACGAGAAGGAAGCCGAACATGAACTGATAGCTGTTGCTCATCTCGGCAGTGATGAAGATAGCCATCAAGGGAGCCTTTATGGTTCCCGTCATTACGCCCGCCATTCCCAACAGGGCAAAATTCTCAACCGGCAATGAGAAGCCGAACCAGTTATTCATCATCATCCCGAACAGATAACCGGCCAGACACCCCGCAAATAAGGTTGGGGCAAAATCACCGGCCACGCCTCCGCCGTTAATCGTGGCGGCAACCATTATCCCTTTCAGGAGAAGCACACCGGCGGTCAAAAGCATAAGCAATCCCGAAGTGGAAAGACCTGTGTAGAAAGGGCTGTAGCTTAGCAATTCGGAAGGACGCATGTTGATAATCTTATCCACTATCGAATAGCCCTCGCCGAAAAGGGAGGGGAAAAAGAAGATTGCCGCCGAAAGCATAATCCCTCCCATCAAGGCGCGGAACCAGGGATTGGCAACACCATTCAGCAATTTTGCCGTCATCTGCTTAGATGAATTATAATATATGCTGTAAATGCCGCAGAAAAGCCCGAGAAGGCTCATCCACATAAAATTCGCGGGGTCGAATGAGATGTAATCCACAAACTTCAGGTCGAACGAGAAGCCGCCGAATGCAAGCGCTGTGCATGAAGCTATCAGACAAGCCGACACTAAGGCTATCACCGGCAATGTGGAAAGCTCAAGGCCAAGCACCTCAAGAGTGAAGAGGGCACCGCCCACCGGCGACTTGAATATTCCAGCTATTCCCGCTCCGGCCCCTATCCCTATCAGGAGCCTTAACCAGCGGTCGTCGATATGGAGCCAGCGCGCAAAATTACTTGCTATGGCCGCACCGGTATATGCACTCGGCCCTTCGGCACCGGCTGAACCTCCCAGCCCGATCGTGATGGAGCAACCTATGATGTTGGTGTACATCAGGTCGCTCGACAACTTATACTGTCCGTCCTGAAGATCACGCTTTATCATGGCCGTTCCGTGCGAAAGGTCCTGCTTGAGCATGAAACGCTGAAAAATCATCGCCAGCATTATCCCCGCCACAGGAACAATCAGGAACATTACATTCGATTTATCCGCATCCATTCCGATTGAGATCAGTCGGCCTATCCATTTGATGGCCTCTTTCATCAGAAAAGTGGCAAGGCCGGTCACGATGCCGATCGCAACCACAGCTATCACAAGTTTCTTTTTATCGGAAGCTCCCGAGAATTTATCCGGAACTGCCGGGTTCACACTGGAATTATCGTTTACAGCAGGCATATTCTTATATTTCTTGAAGCAATACGGAAAAGGGAATTTTCTTGAAGCAATATGGAGAGAGAGAAGAAATATTTAACATTCCTTTATATATGTAATATGTTTTACAATAAAATAGTTCAGCACTCTTTCCGTTTTTTAAATATGAAACGATTATTTTCCCCTTTCCTGTATGGGTTTCTCATGCTCTCACCCCTCCTGTTGCCCTCTCAGGCTTACGGGCGTGGAGACAGCGAGTCTCGCCCTTCCGATACAGACACACATTATGCCGCTATAATAAAGATTGATTCCGAAGATGCCGTAAGCTCCCTCACCGATGCCGGTGTGGAGATTCTGCGCCGTCGCGACAACCTCCTTTTGTGCTATATCCCCGTCAGCCTTGATATCTTCCCTGAAACGCGTGGCGAAAGGGGATTCAAAATTGAGAGGGGGCGCAAAGTGAGCCGGTCTATGGATAAAGCGCGCGAATGGTTCAATGCCGATTACATCCATTCCGGCCGGGAACTCCCCATGCCTTACACCGGCGAAGGAGTGGTGACCGGAATATGCGACGTGGGGATTGATCCCCTTCACATCTCTTTCCTTGATGCCGACGGAGAACCTCGCATCAAGAGGATTGTGCAATATAAAGAGGGTTCCGGTGAAAGGATTGTGCTGAACAGCAAGGATGATTACACCGCGTGGGTCACCGATACACCCGACAACTGGCACGCCACCCACGTGGCCAACATTATGGCAGGTTCATACGGCCCTTATAAAGGGATGGCACCAGGTTCGGAAATGGTTATAACCACCTCCCAGCTCACCGACGTCGGTTTGCTTTGCGGAGCCGAAGATATTCTTGAATATGCTCAGGAGAATGGGAAGCGCGCCGTGATCAATATGTCGATGGCAAATTACATCGGCCCTCACGACGGCACTGCCCTATTCAGTCAATACCTTGCCAAAATCGGTGAGGAAGCGATTGTGGTGCTTTCAGCCGGGAATGGAGGCAGGAAGGATTTCACTTTACCGTTTGACTTCACCGACACCGCCCGCACCACCTCTTTAGCCCTTTACAGCACCGACTGGGTGCAGTTCAACCCTTATGGTGCCACCGATGTATGGAGCATTGACGATACACCCCTTCAAGTGCGCTTCGGCATCCAGGATGCTCAACAACAGACCATCTTCAAGATGTTCCCCTGGCAAGAATTATATGAGGGGAACACTTTCGTTGTCACTTCCGACCCCGACAGGCTCCCGTCCTCCAATCGGGAGACAGTGATATATGATGAGGACTTCGCTCATGTCTATTCCGGCTGGTTCAGTCTTACGGGCGAAATCAATCCTGAAAACGGCCGCTACAGGATGATAATGGAATATGACGCACACACCGACCACGTGGCATCCCAAGGACCGTGGGCGAGATATGTACCGGTGATTGAGGTTTCCGGTGCTCCGGGAGCTCACGCTGACATTTATGGTGATTTTCAATACACTGTTTTCAGGGCGATGCCCGGAGGGGCTGAACCAAGCTCTATCCTTTCGTTCAGCGATCTGGCCAGTGGTGAAAATGTGATAAGCGTTGGAATGTTCGTGAACCGCAACACCCGCCCCTCAGTTTCGGGTGATGATTACACCGATGATGTCGCTCCCGGCACCATCTGGCCCGGCAGCAGCTATTCCACACTCAACGATGGGCGCGTGATGCCAATCACCGTCGCCCCGGGTTATTCCATCGTTTCTGCAATAAGCAATCCTTTCTATGCCGCCCATCCCATCGGCCCGGAACAGATAAATGCGGAGACCACTGTTAATGGCAAACAGTACTTCTGGGCCACCAACTCCGGAACTTCAATGTCGGCACCATACGTGGCCGGAACATTGGCCTGCTGGCTCGAGGCGCTACCCGGACTCACCACCAAAGATATAATCCGGATAATGGCCGATACCAACAGGCACGATTATCCCGATCCCGAGAATCCGAGGCACGGGCAAGGTTGGTTCAACCCGTTGGAAGGCCTGAAAACCGCACTGAAAGCATATTCCGGAATTACAGATATAAATGGAGCCGGAGACAAGGCCAACTACGACAACCGTAAACTCACCTTCTCCGGCTCAATTCTATCTCTGTGGAATCCCGAAATGAAGGATACAAGAATATTTGTTACCGACATTTCGGGTCAGGTGCTCCTATCGCTTGAATCCTCCTTTTCCATGGAAGAGATTTCATTATCTCATTTTGTTCCCGGCATCTATCTTGCTCACATTGAGGGAAGCAATAAAAGTTTGAAGTTCTTACTGCTTTGAAGCAGTCTCAACATTTTTTGCAGCCACCGCTGCCGGTTTGCTGTTGGCAAAAGTATCGTCGGCCTCAAACACGAAGCTGCGACGTTTCCAGATTGCTATGCCTAAAACCACCGCCAATACGCAGGCATTGAAAATGAATGAGAAATTAGGATCTGAACCTGCATCGAACAGACGCTTGGCACCACCCACAATAAAGGGGACTATCGAGATTCCAATATAGTTGCATGTGAGCAGATAGGAGAAATAGGCTGTGGATTTTGCAGCCGTAGGAGCTATGTATGAGGTCTTGTCATAGATCACAGGCTGAACCACTCCATAACCGAAGCCCATCACGAACACACCTAAAATAAACGACCAGTAGTAATGCAGCAATCCGACTATCAGCAGGCCGGCAATACAGAGTGCTATCGAGATCTGCACGGTACGCTGCTTCAATTTCTGTATAATCTTGGTAAGCAGGAATCCTGAAACAGTGGCGGCAGTGAAGAACATCGCTGTCGCTACGCCCACATCTCCAGTTGAGAGCTTATAATGCTCCATTGAGAACGGGAGATAATAGCTCACAACCTCCGTGCCGTAGGTCATGATGAAATAGACACCCATGATTCCAAAAAGCAGACCCAAAACTCTCTTGCCTGAGAAATGGAAGTTTGGCGATACCGGTTTCTTGGCTGTGGTGCGAACCTGTTTCTCCGCATCAGAAGGTGCGGGCTCCTCAAGGGGTTTATAGGGGGGAGCCTGAACATTTATGCTGTTCTTTCTGATATAGCTGTCGGTCATAAAAGGAATCAGGGCCAACGGAATGATCGGAACCATATAAACTATGAAGGCAAGATGCCAGTTTATGGCAGCCATCCAGCCCACAAAGAGGGTGGCGAAAATCACGGTGAAATTGGAAAGGGAGGATTTCATACCTAACTGCTTCGTACGTGCCTTTCCCACAAAATATTGAGATATGAGGCTCGCGGCCAGGGGAATCACAAGACCGCATCCCACTCCCAAAAGACAGCTGAGCAGAATCAACTCAACCATAGAGTCGGCAAAAAAATACAACACACCTGTCAATGTGTATAAGCCAAGGCCGATCCCTAAAATGAAGATCTGATTCTTTGGAGTACATATTTTTCCCGAACACAATATGAATGGAATTGTCACCAGATTGGGCAATACAGTCAGCAACTGGATTTCCAATTCAGTGACGTGGCTGAACACCTGATTAAGCTTTCCCATAATCGGGGAAATCGCCAGTCCCGGCAAATTTACCGTCAGGGAGATGGATAATATGGCAATGAGCGACAACAACGGTATCTTGCCATATCCGGAGTTGACATATTTCATAATCTTCTTTATTATTGTTTAATCGGATTCTTCCCTTGTGCCTCGCTTCAAAGGTATCATATTGTTTAACACTGCATTTTTAAGGAATGTTTATTATTTTCCTAATCAAATTTCTTAACATCTATTAACGCTTGACTATATTGTCTCACTGATTGCGTTAAAATTATGAAATATTTTTCACCTTTTCGGGTATATTTTTAACATTTGTCCTCATTTTCACCATCTTTATAAAATTCTTCCATGAACAATAGCTAATGGCTAATGTTACATAGGTATTAAGCAACTTGCGGAAACCGCTGGAATCAACGATTCTTCCAAAGTGTATTGCTTCATACTATGTTAAACATTTTTGATTCCACATTATCGTAAATTACTTATAAGGATAAACTGCTCCCTTAGCCATAGTGAAGTCTTTATTCTTGAATTTATGCTCTATATTTAAAGAATTACTCGACGACATTCCCCGACTGAAAAGCACATTTTTTTATTCCAATCCCCTATGAAAACACAGCTACTGCTTCTGGCCTGTGCCCTTCCGGCTCTTGTTCCGGCCTCTGCTAAAGCGGCAGAAGAAGCAACCCCCGACACCACCTCAAAATCCAAGGTGCGAGTGGAGTTTAAGAAAACCGGCAAGGAGGAGGCCGAAATCCTCGAGAGGACTCGTCCCACAGATCCCAATGCGATTCCCACTCCAAAGTTCGTCGTAAAGACAAGTGACAACAAATTCCTTCTCACAATCGGAGGCCAGCTTAAC
>CAMWIH010000073.1 GCA_947174305.1 uncultured Porphyromonadaceae bacterium
GCACTAACACTTTGCCATTTGATAATTATGACCTTCTATTTTTTTAGAAAACGAATGTTACTAAATTTTCTTGTATTGGGATTTCTCACAAATAGTTTTGCAAAATTAAAAAATTTATTCATCCCCGGATATTGCAAGGGATAAATGCACAGGTTTGGATATACAATTTCGCCACTAAATTACGTTTAAAAAACGGGGGATACTGCTTTGAGTTGTATTTTTGAGTCTAAATTTGTAACTTTGTAGTTCCAAGTAAGAGTTCTTATCAAATTTAATTCATTCCAAAGATCCTATGGTATCGGTTTGTATGGCCACCTTCAACGGTGAGAAATATATTCTTGAGCAGATTGAGAGCATTCTGCCTCAACTTGGGAAAAGGGATGAACTTGTAATCTCTGATGATGGCTCAACCGATGGCACCCTTGAAATCATCCGGTCGCTGCAAGACTCTCGCATTAAGCTTCTGCACAATAATGAAAGGCATGGAGTGGCTGGTAATTTTGAAAATGCCATACGTCATGCTTCCGGAGAGGTAATTTTCTTATCTGATCAGGATGACGTGTGGTTACCTGGCAAAATAGAGGGAATGATGGCATTTCTGAAAGATAATGACTACGACATAATCACTTGCAGTTGTTCTTTCACCGACGCATATCTCAATGTGACAACCGAAGATTATTATGCCGAGAAGTCTCCTTTAGATAAATCCGCTTTCGGAAATTTCATTAAGGACTTGTGGCTGGGGTGTTGCATGGCATTTAACCGCAGAATACTCACCGAACTCCTCCCTTTCCCCCCGAAAGTCGCCGCACACGACTTATGGATTGCCCTTTACGGACAGCTCAAATTCAAGTGCGGTTACTATCCCAAGGTTTTGCAACTTTACCGCCGGCACGACAACACCGTATCCTATGCCGGAGAAAAAAGTGCAAACCCTTTGAGATACAAGCTCTCTTACAGAGCCTATCTTATAAATCATTTAATAAAAAGGCTTATAAAAAATTATCATCATAGATGAAACTGGTATTCATAAATCCTCCCTTTAAAGCGGAGTTTGGAAAATTCTCCCGCGAATCGAGGAGTCCGGCAATTACCAAGAGCGGGGCACTCTATTATCCCCTATGGCTTATATATGCCGCTGCATACGCTGAAAAGAGAGGGTTCGATGTTTCATTCATCGATGCTCCTGCAAAACCTCTTAATGAAGAAGAGACTCTAAAGTTAATTCCCACAGGAGGAGAAAGAAAGCTTTTCATTCTTGATACCAGTACACCATCAGTAAAATCGGATGTCGCTTTTGCTGAAAAACTTAAAGAGCGTTACCCCGATTCCTTCATAGTGCTTGTCGGCACACATCCTTCTGCCAGAGCCGTAGAGACTTTGGAATACTCTAAGGCTGTGGATGCCATTGCTATCGGTGAATTTGACCAGACGATATGCGAACTTGCGGATGCGTTGAAGAATGGCAAACCGCTCGACACTGTAAAAGGACTTTGCTATAGAGCCGGAGATGAGATTCTTCGTACCCAACCAATGCCTCATCTCACAAACCTTGACGAGATTCCATTTGCCTCACGCTTCATAAAGGAACATCTTGACGAAAAAGACTATTTCTTTGCCGCCGCCACTTATCCGGCCATACAGATATTCACCGGAAGAGGATGTCCCTTCAGATGCAATTTCTGTGTTTATCCTCAGACTATGCACGGACATAAGTTCCGTGCCCGGACTCCTCAGAATATTGTAGAGGAATTTCAATATATCGCTGACAATTTTCCCGACGTTCATGAAGTCGTGATTGAAGACGACACCTTCACTGCCGACAAAAAAAGGGTTGTGGAATTTTGCAACTTACTTATTGAACGAAAACTCAACAAACGTCTGAAATGGCTTTGCAATGCACGTGTTGACCTCGATTATGACACTATGCGCATCATGAAGAAGGCCGGATGTCGCCTGATAATTCCTGGCATTGAAAGCGGAAGCCAGACAATCCTCAATAATATCAAGAAAGGAACGAAGGTAGAGCAATTCTATTCATACGTTGCCAATGCCAAGAAGGCCGGTCTGCTTATCCATGCCTGTTATATGGTAGGGAATCAGGGTGAGACAAAGGAGACTATGCAACAAACCCTTGACTTGGCTCTGAAACTTAATACTGATACTGCTCAGTTCTTCCCTCTCATCCCCTATCCCGGCACAGAGGCTTACGATTGGGCCAAAGCCAACGGCTTCATAGTGGAAAATTATGAGGATTATGTGCTTGAGGATGGTTCTCATAACACGGTGTTGTCGATGCCTGATTTGTCAGCTGAAGAAATGGTCGAATTTTGCAATAATGCGCGCAAGAGATATTATCTGCGACCATCCTACATTCTCCACCGCCTGTGGATCGGCATGAAGGATCCTTCCGACCTCAAGAGATCATTAAAAGCCTTCGGAAAATTGAAAAAATATCTCTTTAAAAAGTGAGACATCGTCAATGAGTGCTTATATTTCAATAGTGACCCCCTGCTATAATGCAGGAAAAACGATAGCAATGACAATTGAATCTGTCATTGCCCAGACCTTTTCTGATTGGGAGATGCTCATTGTTGACGATTGTTCCACCGACAACTCGGCTGAGATAATCAAAGAATACACTAAAAAAGATGCAAGGGTTAAATATTTCCAGACCCCCGCACCCTCAGGATCACCCTCCATGCCAAGAAATATCGGTATCGAAAATGCTTCCGGAAAATATATCGCATTCCTGGATGCTGACGATGTCTGGTTTAATGATAAATTACGCAAAGAACTTGATTTTGCAGAAAGGAATCATTACCAGGTGGTATATTCCTATTATGAAAAAATGGACTGGGATGGTAAAAGAAATAACAGGGTGGTCAAAACCACCCCGGTTTCCACTTACCGAAGCTTGCTAAAATCCAATGCCATTCCTTGCCTGACTTCAATGGTCAGTCGCGAAGCCATAGGCGAAACGAGATTCAAGCATATTCTACAGGAAGATTTCTGCTTCTGGCTTGACATCCTTAAAAAAGGATATAAGGCTTATAATATATGCGAACTGACAGCTCTGTATCGCGAGGCAAAAGTATCGCGTTCCTCCAACAAAATAGATATGTTCAAGGGATATTGGGGAGTGATCCGCAAGCAGCAGAATATAAATCTTCCCTCCTGTTGTTTCTATATGATAACTTATACAGTTCTCGGATTTCTTAAATATCTGAAATAGTCTTATTGTTCAACAAATTCTAACGGCACTATCCACTAAAATTTCTTATCCTCCACGTTTCCTATTCACTCACGAATTGGATATCGTCTGTGCGAGGATGCACGAACTCGAATTCAAGGGTGCGCGCCAAACCTTCATCAAGAGTGAACGGAGGTATGAATCCGCAACTATGCACCTTGGTAGCATCAAACTCCGTGGTGGCACAAAATTTCTTTACCCTTACAGATGAGATAGCCAGTTTCTTGCCTGTGAGTTTAGCCAGAAGGTCAAAGCCATACCCTCCCATCATTCCAAGCCAGAAGGGGAAGTGAGTTGAAGGAATATGCTTGTCAAGCACCTTTGAAACGTGCCCTACAAGCTGATTCATATTGTTATCAGGTTTGTCGATATAGTTAAACACGTTATATCCTGCCCTCACATTGTCAATAAGATATTTCACAAAAGCCACGACATTCCCCACGTATGCCATGGACTTCTTATTCTCCCCTTTGCCAACCATAAGGAATTTTCCTGAGGATATCTGTTTCAAAAGATTATAAACGTTTCCTCGGTTTCTCTCCCCGAATATTACGGTAGGACGTATGATATTAATATTCCAATCCGGATGAGACTTATGCCATTCTTGCAGCACTTGCTCTGCCTGCCATTTTGATTTTCCATAATGGTTGAAAGGGTCGGCCGGATGATTCTCGTCAGGATTCTTCTTGTCAAGGCCATAAACTGCCACAGAGGAAAAAAAGATGATACGTTTCACTCCGTTCTTCTCCATAGCCTTCAATGTAACTTCCATCCCTCCGACATTGGTATCGTAATATAATGATACCGGCGTGACATCATCCCGATGCTGTGCTGCGAGCAAGATGACAATATCTGCATTTTCCAATCCTTGCTCCATCTGCTCCGGATTTCGCACATCGCCGATGGTGGTTATATCATTGAAAAAATGACTTGGAAGCAGGTCGATGTTCTTACAACAATAATTCTCCGGGGTTTCTTTCAACAGATCGATCAAACGTGTGCCTACAAACCCACTTGCTCCTATCAATGTTACATTCATACTCCGTTACTGTTAATTTAATGTTATCTCCGTTTCACTTTCCAGATACTTCTGAAATATTCTTCCCTTGCAGTCACCTTTTCCGGTTCGATAACTGAAACGTATGGAAAACATCGGTCCTTATACAATGTATAATAATAATACGACTGAGATAAAATCACAAACGAAGCTGCAAACACCCGCATAGGAATTGTAGATCTCCTGTCGCTAAGATAATTGCATAAGACAATATTCACAAAAATGGTTGTGTAGTTAGTGAGTCGCTGGAAAACCACAGGAATAGCTATCGAACCGCAGGTAAGTAAAATCTGAAACAACAGCATCGCCCTGTACCATGGATTCAGATCTCTTTTCCTACATATAAATAGCAAAAATACAGCAGGAACTGCATTCCTTATGAATTCCATTATATGCCAGTTGATATTCTGATTCTCCCCATCCTTGATATAGGTTGAAATCTTGGCCGTGACAAATCCAAGCTCCAGAAATTTATTGAAGTTTTCAACCAATGGCGTTATTGCAACCATAGCAGCACAAGCTCCGATATACCAGATATTAACACGCAGATATTGAAGCAGGGGGAAAATAAATGTAATGGCCGAGGAATAGTGGAAGCCCATGCAAAGAAAACAGAAAAGATAATACTTTAACCATTTCTTTTCTTCGAGGTTCCTGAAATTAAGCAGGAAGATACCGATTGCAATGCTTTCTCGCATAATTTCCACACTAAAGTAGAGCCACTGGAAGATAAGGTAGAAGAACACACCTAAAAATACATTCTTGCAGGTGCGATAAAGGAATATGATTATGCACGTTGTGCTTATTGCCGAGGCCATAACTTGAACTGGCCAGAATTCCGGGGTGATCGTCTTAAGGCAAATGCATAGAAATGTGTATATCGGTTCAAATTCCAGCTCATAGGTGCGTCGCGAGAAGATGGTGTCGAGTGTTGGAAACTTTTCGAACCTATCCATATACATTATCGTATCTGTACCGACCCGGAAGCGTAAGCCCATAATGACAATCATAGTCAATATTATGATTGCCAGAAGCACCTTCTTGGGTGTTTCTGAATTCAATCTTGAATTCAGAGACATCCCGATCAACGTTAATACTACCGGTATAAGATATTCCATATTATTCAGTACTGGAGTGGTTTCAATTTACACAATAAAAATCTCGCACAACTCCACTATAATAAAACTGAAATTTATATATTTTATTTTGTTGGGGTTATCCTTTATTTCCGTTCCTGTCCTCCAACATCACTTTTCACACCACCTGTCATTTTGTTATTTAATGTTAACATATTCTTTTTTCCCATATTTCTTTTATAACTTTGAAGATAATAAAAGCTTACCACCAATGGAGCCTATTACGATCCTTATGTCCACATATAACGGAGAGAAATTTCTCCGCTCGCAATTAGATAGCATTTTTTCGCAAGAAAATGTTGATATCCATCTTTTAGTGCGCGATGATGGCTCAAATGATTCCACACTGGCTATTCTTGGGGAATATGAAAAAAAATATCCTGAGAAAATCAAGGTATTAAGAGGGGAAAATATGGGTTGGAAAAAATCATTCAGAAATCTTGTTAATTATGCTTCAAGCCATTACCAAACAAGCAGATACTTTGCCTTTGCAGACCAGGACGATATATGGTTACCTGAGAAACTTGAAACAGCTGTAAAGGCTCTCCAAAATTATAATGGCTCACCAGCTCTTTATTATTCAAATTTATACTATTATAAGGATGGCGTCAACAAAGGATTAATAAACCACGCTTCTGTGCTGTCAACATTTAAGAATTGTCTTGCCCGGAATTACGCCACAGGATGCACTGTAGTCTTTAACTCCCAATTACTTGAATATTTAACCCACGGGGAGCCGGGTCTGGAAACGCCTCACGATTATTGGGCTTATATGGTGGCGGTGCTTTGTGGCAAAGTGTTTTACGACCCCAATTCCTACATTCTTTATCGTCAGCATGACTCTAATCAGATCGGGAGCAAGCATGGACTGTTTGATGTGTGGCGCGCTCGTTTCAAACGTTTTAGCGACCCGCAACTTAATAATATCAGGGAAAAAACTGCCAAGGAACTGTTACGTATTCATTCATCGGAAATGCATCCTGAAGCAAGAATGGCCGTAGAGAAACTTGCCGGATATAAAAATTCAATTTCAAATCGACTCCGCCTCTTGTTTGATTCAGGCTATACTTTAAATAATCTTGGTAACGATTTCTTTTTCAAGCTTCGAATAATATTTGGGAAACTATGATCAATGCTATTTTTCCCAGATACCTCGAGCCTTCCCCTCAATCACCTTGTGAAACTGGATGACATTTAGGATAAGGCCCGACAAATTCAATACACACATCCCCATCAGAACTCCCGGAATGCCATATTCCAATCCCAAAATCCGGCACACGGGATAGAAAAGGAGGGCCACTATTACGGTGTTGATGGTCTGCAGACGAAGCTTCCCAAGTCCGTTAAGGAAGTTGGAATAAGCAAGGCTTACTATCAGTATTGCCGTATATAATGCCATCCAGAAAGATATCGGGAAACCAATCTCTACTTCATCTCCCACCCAAATCTTATATATCCACTCCGAAACCGCCGTCATGGCCACAAGAATCAGTATGGCCATAACCAGTATTTTCCTTATTCGCTTCATTGTATTGCGAATCCAATCTATCTCGCCACGTTCGTAAGCATCTGTCGTGGCCGACCACATAGGCGCAACAATCAATGCCATGAGCATCGGCACAAGGCTATAGTAACGGTAGGCTATATTATATGGCGTCACATTCTCCGGCCCGAAAATATGCGAGATTAGAAGATTTGCAAGTGAGAACAATAGAATGCCCGATAGCTGCAGAATGAAGAAGAGAATCCCTATGTTGAAGAGGTTCCCCAGATATTTTTTTTTGAAAAACCTTATGCTTGGAGACAGATAGGGGAATATCTTGAAGAAGGTGACCGGATAGGCCAACAGATAAACTGCCAATGGCGACGCGCAATAGATAACTGCCACGAGAAGCAAAGAGCCGGATGTGGTCTTGGTTAGTATAAAGATGATTACCAATGCTATCAGATGCCCTGCGGTGACAAAGAAATTGTTCACGGCCGGAAGCTGAGCGGCCAGATACACATTCCCTACGAACTTGAAAATGAAGTTAAGGCAATATACAAGGAATGTGAGATAAACTATCCTGTCAAGGCTGCCCACTTCAGCCGGATTAGTGCTTAGAATGGAATACCAATCCACAAACGGCTCTGCCAAGCTACCGGCAACTACCATGATTCCCATCAGGATCACGAGCATGAAGAAGGTGGTGCTTACATACACTCTTCCTTGCTCCTTTTCCTCATGCGCAAAAGCTTCTGCAAGTTTGTTTCGCATCCCGTTTCCCAATCCTATATCAAATGAATCGATCCATACGAGAATTGAATTGAGCGTAAGCCACACTCCATATTCGTATGGCTTGAGATAACCCAAGGTCACAGGTACGAAAAGAAGATAGACCAAACCGTCTATCCCCTTCAGAACAACGGATGCCAAGACATTCTTGCGTGCCTTTACAGTTCGGGCATTCCCTTTTAGAAAACCTCTGACATCCATCGACAATAAATTATTCAGTTATAACGCATCCGTTAATCCAGACCCGGTGCTTGTGCCACTTTCAGAATATGCTCCAGCGACTGCTTCTTTTTGGGCGACTGCTGAATCGATTCATTGAAAAAGCCGAGTCGATGAAGATCGCTTCCGCAGAGATCTATCATCCCCTCTTTCAATAGCCACTCTGCTTTCTTGCGTGCGGTCTCTCCATAACCACCCACAAGAGACGCAAAATTTGTCTGGAATAGGATACCTTTCGATTTCAGCTCGCGATAATCTGCTTCATCCATATACCGGTAACGCTCGGGATGGGCAAGCACCAGATAATAGCCGGCACCCATTGCCCTGCGCAACATTTCATCCATCCCGTAGGGTGGATTCATATAGCTTGTCTCCACAAGCAGATGATTCCCATTTTCCCCTATCGGGAGGAAATCACGTTTTTCGAGCCGCTCTTCAAAAAGGGAGTCGAGCATGTTTTCAGCAGCGAGGCGAAGTTCCACAGGCCCATTATAGGCCGCCTTAAGTTCTTCAAAACGATTGCGCAACCCTTCGGTAGTGTTGGGGTAATCTTCCATGATATGGGGGGTGAGCCATACTTTCTTGATCCCCGACTCCTCGTAACGCTTCAATACTTCAAGAGCACTATCCATCGTGCGGACACCGTCGTCAACACCGGGCAGAATATGGGAATGCCAGTCGGTGAATCCCCTGAACATACCCGATTCCTCTAATTTACCTACTTTATTGAAAGGCCACATATTTCTAATATCTTATCTGTCAATCCTTAATCTCAATCTGCGCCATAGTAGCCATAGCTTCCGTAACTGCGGCTGCGGCTATGCTCAGAATCCGTTCCGTTAAGGACAATACTCATATTCCTGAATCTCTTATCCTTATAGATGGCATCAATTTCCGCAATGGCCGTCTTGTTAAGGAGTCCGGCACGGATCACGAACAATGTGCGGTCCACATATTTCTCCAATATCTGGGTGTCAACCACAATATCAACCGGCGGACAGTCAATGAATACATAATCATAATCATCCCTGCTCTCCTCAAGCAGTGTCCTTATGCGCCCGTTGTCGAGAAGTTCCGAAGGATTTGGCGGACGGTGACCGATCGGGAGCACAAACACTCCGGGATGACCCTCCACTTCCTTAACGAGCGGGCGCCAGTTGTCGGTCCCTTCGGTGAGATATGTGCTCAACCCTTTTGAAGGCATCCCTACAAACTGGGATGTTGATCCATGGCGAAGGTCGCCATCGATGATCAGAACCCGTTTCCCTTTCAGTGCGAAAGAGGCGGCAAGGTTGAAGGCTATGAAAGACTTTCCGCTACCCGGGTTGAAGGAGGTGAGCATTATGATGTTGGTGCGCTGGTTCTTCACCATGAAGTCAATGTTGCCCCTTATGATTCTAAACGATTCGCTCACAGCGTCACGGCTACCCTCCTTGACGGCAACGACCACATTTTCAAGACTCTTGCCATCTTTGGCGATTTTTCCGGCTTTTCCGTCACGCAATCCTTTACGCTTCCTGCGCTGAACCATCGGAATCTCGCCTGCAAACGGAGTGGCCATTCTTTCAAGATCCTTACGGCTTCTGACCTTATCATCAAGGAATATGGCGAAATATATCCACAAGGCCGGAACCATAACTCCCAGCACGAATGCAACCAAAAGGATAAGTGGTTTTTTCGGTGATACCGGCTTTGTCGAACCCATAGGAGGCGTGAGGATACGCGTATTATAGGCTGTGAACGTCTGAGTAAGTTCATTCTCCTCTCGTTTTTGGAGGAGGAACAGGTAGAGGGCTTCCTTAACTTTCTGCTGACGCTCCACACTCAACAAGTATTTTGCCTGTGTTGGACCCGATGACAATTGTCCTTCGGTTGAACTTTTAGCGCCCCTCATATTGTTGAGAGATGCCTGCAGAGCCGACACATGCGCCGAGATACCTTTGACTATAGCTTCACGCAGACCGCGCAATTGTGCATCGTAGTCAAGCACAAGAGGGTTGGTTTCGGAAGAATTCTGGGCAATATTGTTGCGCGTCAGAAGTAAGTTGTTGTAAGATGCTATCTGAGCCTCAAGCTGGTTGCTCCCTATGCCAGTGTTGACCGGTATCACGCTGTTCATGTTGGAGGGATTCACCACGTAATCCTTGACAAATGATGACATCGACATCTCGTTAGTCATTTTCAGCATCTCGTTGGTGAGCTTGGCATTCTGCTCCATATTTAGCTTTGCCGCCTCCTTCAGGTCTGGCACAAGATGTTCTGACTTATATTTGGATATGTCGCTGTCAACAACCCCGAGTTCACTCTCGATTATCTTGAGACGTTCATCAATGAAATCAGAGGTAGCCACCGCAATGCGGTTCTTGTCGTCCATCCAATTCTGATTATATACGTCAAGCACCGTATTTAAGATGGCAACAGCACGCTCCACCGATGTGTCCTTGATTGACAATTCGATCACATCTGCATCCGTATCAACCAAATCCACATGCAGACGATTGCTATAATCATCCACAGCATCCATTAGGCCGGACTGAGAGATGATAATTGTCTCTGATTCCTTCTTGTTTTCCCCCTTTTTATATGGTTTCTTATAACCGGGATTTGCCGTTAGCACCACACGACCTATCGGTGTGCGGATAGCTTTTCCGTCAATCTTACCCCTTACTTCTCCATCATACTTATGCTTTCCTGTTATATCATTTTTATAGAATTTAAAAAGCCTTACGTCGCCATTTGGAAAGTATTCCGCCTTGAATCCGGCACTGCTTTCCTCATTTACATCTGCAAGCATGGCAGAAAAAGGAAGATTCGTTCCAAAAAGAGTGGTGCCGTGGAATACGCCTTTCTCAACGTAGTTCATCTTAAGGTCGAGACGATCAACAACTTCATACATGACTGCAGGGGAAGAGAGGGCGATTATCTCGTTATATACGTTGCTACGCGCACCGCCTATTCCGAACGCCGAAAAAGCGCTCGTTATGTCGCTCAGCGGCCCGTTACTATCTTCATCCTTAACCAGAATCTCCATACTTTTCTTGTACTTCGGTTCCGTGCGGAGAATTAACAATGTTCCGAGTCCGCAAAAAAACAGTAACGACAGCAGAAACCATTTCCATTTCCGCCCACACTGCTTCACATATTCGCTGAAAGAGAATTCATCCCCTCCTTTTGATGCTTTTGAATAGCTCTTTGATTCTTCCATAATCTTTTGACCGCAAACCTCACCTACCTGATTTCTATGGCCTTGATTCTACGGCTATATATTTTATTCGGCTATATAAAATGACGTAATTTTTCCCTATTTATTATCCCCTCTACTATTTATTAATAAACACTGCAAGCGTTGTCACCACAGACGTCAAGAGCGATGCCACTGAAATCCAGAAACCTACACTCAACGCATTGTTACCATTCACTGTTGTGGCTCGCTTCTGCATGGCGTTGGGCTCCACATAAACCACATCTCCCTGCTGAAGATAGTAGGCCGGAGAAGATGCGAGCGACTTGGTATTCGTAAGATCGACCGTATAGGTATGGAGTGTGCCATTTTCCTGACGGATCACCTTCACATTCTCCCTCTGGCCGGTTATGTTCAGGTCGCCTGCCAGCGATATCGCTTCAAGGATGGTGAGCTTGTCTTTGTTGATATCATAACGTCCCGGCGTCTTGACGTCGCCTAATATGTCAACCCCGCTGCTGAGGAAATCTACTATTACCGTGGGATCCTTCACTAAGTTGCGCCCCATCAGTTCCCCTTTTATATATCCCGACAACTCCCCACGGGTCATCCCGGCTATATGAAGCGTTCCGAGCACGGGGAAATCAATATTTCCCTTGGCATCAACCGTGTAACTCACCACGCTTTCCGCGCTGGCTCCTGTATTGGCTGTGTAGTTGATTCCTTTGCTTACGGCAGAGCCCCCCATTCCCACGCGCGTTGTATATACCGGAAGATTGAATAGGTCGGATATGGCCGGATCTTTCGACTTCACCACTATCGAGAGCTTGTCGCCCGGTTGCACGGTGATCTGTTTGGCTGAAGCCAGCTCTATTATGGTATTGGCATCCGTATCCTGAAAATAGGCAACCTTTTCCGGCACTTTACATCCAGTGAGCAGAACTGCAAGAACAATCCCGAGAAGGGATGTCTTTATATTTTTAAAATTCATATTCATTATCCGGTTTGATTTTTTGCTATACTTTTCCATAGAGTTATACGCTCATGCCTCATCACTGATAAAGCGTCTTTCCCAGCTTCCGTTCCCTGCCACGTATCGATGCAGTGAGGTAGAGGTTTAAAACCGTCCAGAATGCTATATCAGCAAGCACTATCCACGTTGCTTCTACATAAAGGGAGAGCCAGAAATTGAGCACAATCAATATTGCATCCCACACAAGTATTATGATCAAGGCCTTGCTCTGGGCGAATCCCAAGGCAAGGAGCTTATGATGGATATGGCTTTTGTCAGGAAGGAATGGATTGCGACGCTGCCTGATACGATGCAGGAACACTCGCACCACATCGAAACATGGGATGATGATCGGGGCTATTGCAAGTATGAAGAGGTTGTAGTCGCAGTTTCCCAACTCCGGGGCAGACGACAGGGTGGCAACCCTGAGGGTGAGGAACACGAGGATCAGCCCTATTGTAAGCGAGCCTGTGTCGCCCATAAAAATCTTGGTATGCGTCGAAGCCTTTCCGAACACATTATAATAGAAGAAAGGTATGAGCGTCCCCAAGGATGCCCCGGCTATCAGCATCGATATGTAGTCGCCGGATATATAAAAGATATAGGAATACCAGATGAAGGCCACAATGCTTAACCCGGAAGCCAACCCGTCTATCCCGTCAATAAGGTTTATGGCGTTGAGCACATATATCACCAAAAAAACCGTCAGGATCCATCCCACCCACGCTGTCACATCCGTAATCCATAGGAAACCATACAGATCTCTGGCCCAGAGGCCGGAAAGGACTATCAAGATCCCGCCCACTGTCTGGAAGAGGAATTTTGCCCGATAACGCACCCCGATCAGGTCGTCGGCAATACCTAACAGATATATCATCAGCAGTGCCGCCGCAAATAAAATGAGCTGTACCCCGTAGGCATCAAGCATCGTGCTGAATCCGGCAT
>CAMWIH010000074.1 GCA_947174305.1 uncultured Porphyromonadaceae bacterium
TGTTATGATACAATCCGGGGGAACGACGTTCAAAATTGCTTGTAACGATCACAACGTTATTTGCAGCGGACGCATCCCCGTAAAACTCGGTGTAATCACCCGGAAGCTCCTGAGCATAATTAAAATTCTCCACATCTTCCGTCTGACAGAAATAGAGGGAGTCATGCAACTCCGACAATACGATAAGCTCGGCTCCCTCGGCCGCTAAATTTTCAATTGCAGTCAGGTTTCTTGCCCTGTTGAAATCTACATCTTCATTGAAGGAATGTTGAACTATTCCAATTTTTATATTTCTTGACATGCTTTATTTACTTTTTTAATCGAACATTGCTTCATTAAATATTCCGGCAGGAATCTGCATGGTGGCGCAGTGCAAAGAGCCGTGTTGCTTAATCAAAGTGGTGCAATCAACACCAATGACCTCATGGTCCGGGAAAGCCACCTTCACCATTCTGCATGCCAAATCATCATTCATCGGCTGACCGTAGGTTGGCATGAAAATGTGGGTTGGCGTTACAAGATAGTTGGCGTATGTGGCAGGTAACCTATACCCTTCTTCATCATAAATTGCATCAGGGAAAGGCAGTTCAATCAAGTTATACGGTTCCCCTTCGGGTGTGCGGAAAAGGGTGAGCTGGGCACGCATTTTGAGCAACGTTTCAAAATGTTCGTCATCCATATTCCTACACCCGGTGAAAAGGATCGAATTGCCGGGAGCAATCCTGCAGAGGGTGTCAATATGCGAATCAGTATCATCTCCCGCCAGACTTCCATAATCGAGCCATAACACATGGTCTGCCCCGAGCCTTGAAGCAAGAATCTCATTCAGTTCCCCTTTACTCTTTCCACCATTGCGGTTAGGCGATTGCAGACATTCTGAAGTAGTTAGGATCGTTCCTGCCCCATCGCTCTCCACCGAGCCGCCTTCAAGTATGAAGTCCCTTTCGTTGCGGTAGGCATCAGGCAAGATTATGAATTTCTCTTTCAGATGCAGGTTCACAAGGTTATCCCTATCGGCTGCGAATTTCAACCCCCAGCCATTGAAACCGAAGTCGAGTGCACGGAGTCGTTCTCCCCTTTCCACGGAAATGGGGCCATAATCACGAGTCCATGTATCATTATACTTGCACTCTATCAATGTCACCTTATCCGGGTCACAATCTTTAAGAAGTTCATTTCCATATTCCTTACTCGGAGTCAGCACCACGCAATCAATCCCTGCACCCGTGATGGCACCCACCAATCGCCGGTATTGTTCCCGTGCCTCTTCGAGAATATAATTCCAATCGGTGTGAGGAGCAGGTAGTGCCAGGAGCACGCACTCGCAGCTCTCCCACTCTGCAATCATTCTTATTTCCTTCATCTTTTCTCTCTTCAAAAGAATAGGGAGGAAAAGTAATCCTCCTTTGAAATGGTAAAAGTAATGAAAAATCCCGAAATAATTGTAAATTTGCAAAAAAATATAAATTATGAGCAATAATCACGATACGGCAGTCGAGTTTGCAGAAGTGAGGGCAATCTGCCGAAATATATTTGAGAAGAAACTGAAAGATTACGGCACCTCATGGCGCATCATGCGCCCCTCCAGCCTCACCGACCAGATATACATTAAGGCGCGGCGAATCCGCTCTTTGGAGGAGAAGGGGATTGAGAATGCTTCTGTGAATGAGGGTATCGAACCTGAATTTATCGGCATAGTGAATTATTGCGTGATAGCCCTCATCCAGCTCCAGCTTGGCCCTGGCGACCCGCTTTCAACAGAGAAGGCCGTCGAACTTTATGACCGAAAGCTTGATGACGCCACAAAACTAATGTCGAACAAGAACCATGATTACGACGAGGCCTGGCGACTGATGAGGGTGAGCAGTTTTACTGACATCATACTTCAGAAACTCCTGCGCACTAAAGAAATAGAAGATCACAACGGCAAAACCCTCATAAGCGAGGGGGTTGATGCCAATTACATGGATATGATTAATTATGCCCTCTTTGCACTCATCAAACTGCGCTTCTAAACGCATAATCGGTCTCTCACCTGATTCCCTGACAATACGGATCATTACGTGGGTGATACGTGAGCTTACCGGGGCTGTCTTCATTTTTTCAGGTTTTACAAAAGCTGTTGACCCTTGGGGCACACTTTACAAGATTCAGGATTACCTTGCCGTGATGGGACTTGAAATCTGGCCCAGTCTCGTCAAGGTGGGAGCCTTCGCGCTTTGTGCCGTGGAATTTATTGTGGGCGTGATGCTTTGCTTCGGGTCTTTCCGTCGCACTTCGGCATGGGCTGCCACGGCAATAATGTGTTTCATGCTTCCGCTCACCTTCTGGATTGCATTATATAATCCGGTACCTGATTGTGGCTGTTTTGGCGATGCACTCATAATTTCCAACTGGGCAACATTCTGGAAAAACGTAATCCTCATGCTTGCCGTGCTATGGCTATCATTATTCAACCGGCATGCCGGATGGCTGATTAATCCAGCCATACAATGGATAGGGCTTATCGTCACCGGTGTGTTCTGCGTAGCAGTGGAAGGAGCCGGCTATTTCTATCAACCCCTGCTCGATTTCCGTCCCTATCCTGTCGGCTCGCTTCTAACTGACGAGACACCCGAGGAGGAACCGGAATATAAGTTCATTTATGAAAAAGATGGCGTCAGGAAGGAATTTTTCGAAACCGACGAACTCCCCGACGAAACCGAGGGCTGGGTGTTCATAGACCGCTTGCCTGTTTCCGATCAGGGAATAGATTCGAGGGTGTCAGTGCGTCATGAGAAAAGCCTACGTTTATGGGATTATGAGGCTGAGGAGGATGTCACGGAAGAGGTTTTGACACCCGAAGGAGACAGGTTAATACTTGTAATGCCTGAGCTTGAAAAGGTGTCGATTGCAGCCACTTGGAAAATTAATTCACTTTATGAGTGGGCCGGTTCACACGATATAGACATGATTGGCGCTGTGGCGGCCACTCGTGAGGATATCGACACATGGGATGATCTTTCCATGCCTGAATATCCGATTTATACCTCTGAAGACACCGTGCTTAAAGAATTGGCTCGGGGGAACCCGGCAGTCGTGTTTGTTCGCGACGGAGTGATAAAATGGAAAAGCACTTTGAGGGCCTTAAATACCGACGACTTCATGTCGCCTGAGACTGCCCCTGACCCGCTATCTTTCTCACGTAACGACAGGGCAATGCTTATCAATACTTCTGCTCTATACGTATCGATAATGGCTTGTCTGGTTACTTTCTCTTTCCTTTTCCGGATGAATTTCTCCCGTCGCCACATCATTCATGATGATAAGGCTCCCCTCGGAGAATCGTCATCGCACGATACACCTGCTCCGTGAAAAAGAGACGCACCATCTCGTGGTTAAAGGTCATCCGTGATAACGACACTTTGCTGTCGGCTCTGTCATACACCGCCTTGCTGAAGCCGTAAGGACCGCCCACCACAAACACTACCCTCTTCCTCCCGGCAATCATCTGTTTCTCAATGAAGCCCGAAAACTCGATTGAACTGTATTCACGGCCACGTTCGTCGAGAAGGACAACATAGTCGCTTGAAACCAATTTCGCGAGAATCAACTCACCTTCTGCCTCTTTCTGGCGCTCCGCACCGAGAGAGGCATTCTTCTTTATATCAGGGAGAGGGGTAATGCGATAAGGGATGTAATGCTTCAACCGCTTCAGATATTCATCAATACCTTCCGACACAAATTTTATTGTGGTCTTGCCAACCGTGAGCAGTTCTATTTCCATATTTATTGATTTCTCTGCAAATATTGTTATCTTTGCACAAAATTACAACGAATAATTATGAAAACCAAAGAAGAATTGATAGATCAGCTGCTCGACCTCGCTTTTGCGGAAGACCTGGGCGACGGAGACCATACCACCCTTTCCACCATTCCTGCCGATGCCATGGGACGCTCCCGTCTCATCATTAAGGAGGACGGCATTCTTGCCGGAGTGGATATTGCAGAGAAGGTGCTTCATAAAGTGGATCCATCCATTAAGATGGAAGTCTTTATACATGACGGTGAGGAAGTGAAGAAGGGCGATGTGGCATTCACTGCCGAAGGACCGGTTAGGGCACTTCTCATTGCCGAGCGCACCATGCTAAACATCATGCAGCGGATGAGCGGCGTAGCCACCATGACCCGTAGATATCAGGATGAGCTTAAGGGCCTTCACACACGCGTTCTCGACACCCGCAAGACTACTCCCGGAATGCGTATGCTGGAGAAAGAGGCGGTAAAGATCGGTGGTGGCACAAACCATCGCATCGGTCTTTTCGATATGATTCTCATAAAGGATAACCATATTGACTTTGCAGGTGGAATTGAGAAGGCAATCCAACGTGCAGACGACTATTGCCGGGAAAACGGGAAAGACCTCAAGATTGAGGTGGAGGTCAGGAGTCTTGATGATATCCGTCGTGTGCTGGCTCACGGTGGTGTTGACCGGATCATGTTCGATAACTTCACCCCCGAACTTACAAAGGAGGCGGTGGCCCTTGTGGATGGTAAAATGGAAACTGAATCTTCAGGTGGCATCACTCTTGAGAATCTTCGTCAGTATGGCGAAGCGGGCGTAGATTTCATATCCGTTGGCGCATTGACTCATAGCGTGAAAGGCCTCGATATGTCGTTTAAAGCCTTCTGAAAACATTTCTTTTGAAAAAATATCCTTTTAATGGATAAGAAACAACAGGGAAAATCAAATCGTGAGTGGGGAGCCGAGGCAGAGAAGATTGCTGCCGATTGGCTCCTCACTCATGGTTACGTTATTCGCCATCAGAACTGGAGAATAAGGAATACCATTGAAATTGATATCATTGCCGAACTCCCTGGCACCATCGTTTTTGTAGAAGTGAAAGCACGCAAGGGAGATATGATCTCTCCTATCGACGCAATAGATGAAAAGAAAATAAGGAAAATTGTGAGAGGGGCCAATATATATCTCCAGAATCTTGACCAATTGTTCAAATATCGTTTTGACATCATCACAATAACCGGCACACACGGAAATCATACTCTCGAGCACTTCCCCGATGCCTTCTATCCCCCTTTTGGCCGATACTGATGGATGGAAATCAAGAATATCATAGTATGAGCAAAGTTCACCTCCGAAATGCAGCAAGAGTGATTCCAGTGGCGATTGCTACGTTAAGACTCTCGCTATGGTCTGACCCATTATAGGGGGGTATAAGTAGCCTGTCGGTAACCTTCTCCCTCAATTCGGATGAAATACCCTTCCCTTCATTCCCCATTACGATGAAGCCATTGTTTCCGAGTCTGGCATGGTTGATATTCTCCCCATCAAGCAAGAGGCCATATACAGGCAATTCTTTATTAGCGTCGATCAACCCGGCGAGATCGCAATATGTCACCTCCACTTTTGCAACCGAGCCCATGGTTGACTGAATGGTCTTAGGATTATAAATATCCACCGTATCCTGCGAAGCAAAAATCCTCTTGATACCAAACCAATGTGCAGTCCTAACAATAGTGCCTAAATTACCCGGATCCTGGATGCCGTCAAGCATAAGATAAAGGTCTGCCGGCAGTTTTTCTGACGCAACTCCTCTTTCCATTGCTGTCACCGGGAGTTTATAAACCGCAACTACAGGTGAACTCGTTGAGAGCGACGATATCTTATCCATCCCCGTTCCGCTCGTTACAAACAGCTTATCCTCCGGCAAGTCACTGAGATCTATCATCGACGGTTCAAATCCTGAGCGTACGATAAGAGCAACAAGCTCAAACGAACCTATAGTGTCAGCAACACTTTTTTCACCTTCCACAATGAACAAGCCATGGCGCAAACGGTGTTTACGGCTACCTAAGGAGGAAAAGAGCGACATTTTTGTTTTCGAGAGTTCTTGCATAGATATGAGTTTATACTGCTTCACAAGGTAAAATTACTACTTTGAAGCAGAAAATGCAAATGAAGCGGGCTGCAACAATCCTTTTCTTTCACCCTTTTTATGGAATTCTGAACATAATATTCTCAAATTTAGATTCTTCTTTCGGAAAAATTTCTTAAATTTGTAAGTTAGAAACCATAACCCAATTTACGAAACACAATTTTATGAAATATATAGGTGCCCATGTAAGCGCGGCCGGAGGGGTCTCCAACGCCCCTCTTGAAGCCAACAGTATCGGTGCAAAAGCTTTCGCACTTTTCACCGGTTCTAACACACGCTGGGTCTCCAAAGCAATATCAAAAAAGGAGGCAGATGCTTTCAAAGCTCACTGTCAGGAGTTTGGTTATAAGCCGGAAGTTATTCTGCCTCACGATAATTTTCTGATAAATCTCGGTTCGCCGGATGCTGAGAAACTTGAAAAATCGCGTAAATCGTTCCTTGACGAAATGAAACGTTGCGAACAACTTGGCCTAACCCTTCTCAATTTCCATCCCGGATCACACCTGAACCAGATTGAGGAGGATAAGTGTCTCGACCTCATAGCCGAAAGCCTTAACATAATCCATGACCAGACTAAAGGTGTCACGGCAGTCATAGAATCAACCGCCGGACAGGGTTCCAATCTCGGCCATAGGTTCGAACACATTGCCCATATCATCGATAAGGTGGAAGACAAATCGCGTGTGGGAGTATGCGTTGACACCTGCCACACATATTCTGCCGGCTATGACCTCCGCTCCGCAGAAGGATATGAAGAGACCTGGAAGGAATTTGACAGAATCATCGGATTGAATTATCTGAAAGGACTCCACATCAATGACGATAAACGGGAACTCGGCTCCAGGATCGACCGCCATGAAGAGATTGGGAAAGGGACGCTCGGACTTGAATTCTTTTCCCGTCTGGTGAATGACCCACGTTTCGATAATATACCCATGATACTTGAAACGCCCAATCCGGATATATGGCCTGAAGAAATTGCCCTCCTCTACTCACTCATCAAGAAGTAAACATTGGAGGAAAAAGCAAGAAGCATTGAGTTTTGAGTAAAAATATCGAGAAAAATTTCTGAAAATTATTAACGCTTTAACATAAATTCTTACACACATGAAAACTAAACCTGATTTAGGCTTCTGGAAACTATGGAACCTGTCGTTCGGTTTCTTTGGTGTCCAGATTGCCTACGCCCTTCAGAGTGCCAATATTTCGCGAATTTTTGCGACCCTTGGCGCTGACCCCCATTCATTAAGCTATTTCTGGATTCTCCCTCCCCTTATGGGAATCATAGTTCAACCTATTGTCGGAGTCGCTTCCGACCGCACATGGAACAGACTCGGACGTCGTCTTCCCTATCTTCTTTTGGGAGCCCTGATAGCTGTCATCGTGATGTGTCTGTTGCCAAATGCAGGAAGCTTCGGCCTTACAGTGGGAGGCGCCATGATCTTCGGTTTTGTGGCTCTGATGTTCTTGGACACCTCCATCAACATGGCCATGCAGCCATTCAAGATGCTTGTAGGCGATATGGTTAACGAGAAACAGAAAGGACTCGCCTACTCCATCCAAAGTTTCCTCTGCAATGCCGGTTCACTTGTCGGTTACCTCGCCCCGATTATCCTTACGGCCATCGGAATCAGCAATGTGGCTCCGCAGGGTGTTGTGCCCGCATCAGTGACTTACTCTTTCTATATCGGTGCCGCAGTGCTTATCCTATGCGTGATCTACAGCTTTGCAACCATCAAGGAAATGCCCCCTGCTGAATACGCACGTTTCCATGGTATTGATAACAAAAAGGAGGAGAAGAAGGAGAAATTTAACCTTGTGAAACTTCTCAAGGAGGCACCATCAACATTCTGGACTGTTGGCCTTGTTCAGTTCTTCTGCTGGTCATCATTCCTTTTCATGTGGACATATACCAACGGTGCCATAGCAGGAAGCGTATGGGGAACCACAGATGTTGCCTCTCCCGGATATCAGGAAGCCGGCAACTGGGTTGGAACCTTGTTTGCAATCCAGGCTATCGGTTCTGTGCTTTGGGCAGTTGTGATCCCGAGATTCAAGAGCCTAAAGACCGCCTACATCGTCAGCCTTCTTCTCGGAGCCGCAGGATTTGTATCCACAATCTTCTTTGCTGACAAGTATCTCCTTTTCATCAGCTACTTCCTTATCGGTTGCGCATGGGCCGCAATGTTAGCACTTCCATTCACCATTCTCACAAACTCTTTGAAGGGTGGAAACATGGGTGCTTACCTCGGTCTCTTCAATGGTACCATCTGCCTGCCTCAGATTGTGGCCGCTTCGCTCGGAGGCGTGATACTCAATATGTTAGGTGGTAACCAGAGCTATATGCTCGTTGCGGCCGGTGTGCTCTTGGTGGCTGGCGCGCTTGCAGTGGGTCTGATAAAGCTGGCGTATGGAGAAAAGGTAATTGAAGATGTTGAGGAACTCATTTAATTTTCAACCCAAAATCTTTTAAATAAAGGGAATTCGGGTTATCCGGGTTCCCTTTTTATAAACTAAAATCTGATTTATAAATTAATTTTTTTAGATTATGCAAAACGACACAAATCATGAATACGAATACAAGGGACTTTGCATCAACGGGTTCCTTATGATTTTCTTCACTTTCATACTAATTCCCATTCTATTTATCCTCTGCATTGTGGCAGCCACAAACAATGACGATAATCTCGGCTGGGCAATCCCTTGCGCCGGGGTGCTCTGCATTATCTTTATTTTCGGTTGTGTAGGCTATTTCGTTCAGGAACCCAATGTGGCCCGCGTGATGATATTCTTCGGTAAATACAAAGGCACATGCAAGAAAGTCGGGTATTACTGGGTCAATCCTTTCCTGAACCGTAAGAAACTTTCACTCCGAATCCGCAACATGGATATCGAACCTATCAAAGTTAACGATAAGATTGGCAACCCTGTGCTTATCGGCATGGTGCTTGTATGGCGTATCCGCGATACCTACAAAGTAGTGTTTGATCTTGACTCGCAAAGCTTGGGCGGACAAAACACCATCAACAATATGGCTCTTGACCATTTCGTGCGTATCCAGAGTGACGCAGCCCTACGCGAAGTAACAGGTCATTTCGCCTATGATCAAACCGATTCTAACGATCCGAACGAGTTGACACTGCGGGATTCAGGCAATGAAATAAGCGACCTTCTTGAAAAGAAAATCAACGAACGCCTTGCCATGGCAGGTATGGAAGTGGTGGAGGCACGCATCAACTACCTCGCCTACGCTCCTGAGATTGCGGCCGTGATGCTGCGTCGCCAGCAAGCCTCGGCCATAATAACGGCCCGTGAAAAGATTGTTGAGGGTGCTGTATCAATGGTAGAGATGGCATTGACCACACTCGAAGAGAAAAATGTCGTAACGCTCTCCAACGACCAGAAAGCCTCGATGGTAGGTAACCTCCTCGCCGTACTATGCGCAGACGAACCGTTGACTCCCACCCTCAATGCTAATGTATAGAGGCAATTGGCTAATTCAGATTACACGAATGGCTTCCAACTTCAACACATATTACGATAACATCGACTCCGACTTTTGGCGCAACTTATGTGTCGAGAAAGGAGTATTACGCCAATATGGCAAAGGAGAACTGTTTGCCGAAGAAGGACGGATTGCCAAATATTTAGGTTACATTAAGTCAGGCTCTCTTAAATATGTCATCTATGCACCTGACGGCACCGAGAAAGTTGTCGGGTTGGAGTTTGCCGGTGAGTTTGTCGCTGATTTCCCATTTTCCTTCTACGGCAAAAAATCGCGTGTTTCAATTGTCGCAGTTACTCACTGTGAGATTTATTGTATTTCAGCAAGGGAAATAGCTACTCTGATGAAGTCGGATGAGGAATTATATCGAAAGATTTCCGAAACCAATATAGCATTGTTCGATACTACATACAACAGGTATATCGACATGTATATTAAATCCGCACAGGAGCGATACGATGAACTTGTCGAAAAACACGAAGACATTTTCTCAATTTTCTCCCTCAAAGACATAGCCTCTTTCCTAAATATTACCCCTACATATCTGAGTAGGTTACGAAATGCAAAGCATTCGCGAGTGGGCTTGTAGCGCATGTCGGCTAAGCCGGTGCGCGGTCATAGGGCAAGACCCACCGCAAAAAACAACGGCAAATAATAAAAAATCTTCGACTCTCAACTTAGTTTGAGAGTTTTTATTTTTATTGTCTGTAACTTTGCGCCATAATCTAAATGACTTTGAGTTATGAAACAAATATATTGCTTAATTGGTATATGGCTATGTACTTTCAGTGCAATAGCGCAAAGTGAGACTAACGACAGTATCAAAACACAGGAACTTAACGAGGTAGTTGTAGAGGCACAACTTCAATCTACATCTGCAACCGTATCTACCTATCTTCCCACCAAGCGCCAATGCAATGCAGCCCAAAACGGCCCCGAACTTCTAAATCACATGGCTATCCCTCAACTCGGATTGGTGTCAGGATATAACGTAACCACCAACGCAGGCCAGAAAGTCGACCTTTATATAGACTATGTTCCTGCTTCTGAAGATGATTTGAATGGAATGCGTATGAATGACGTGAAGAAGGTTGAATATTATGATTTTCCCACCGACCCGCGTTTTCAAGGCTCGCAGCATGTAATCAACTTCATCATGCAAAAGTATGAATATGGAGGCTATGTAAAAGCATACGCTAATGAGTTTTTTATCGCCAATTCAGGACAACTCAACCTATTCTCCAAACTACAGTATAAACGTATGACTTTCGACATAGGAGTCGGTGGGTGGTATTCTTCGAATGACCATCTAAGTCAGGCTACTATAGAAACATATAGGCTTCCGCAGACTGACGGCTCTATAAAAACATTTGATCGAATATCTGATCCTAACTATGTCAAAGTGCGACAGCAATCATATTGGCCTACTTTCAAGGCTTCATATCTTACCGAGAAGATAACAATGGTAAACACTTTAGGTGCAAATTTCTTTCGTTCACCCAAGCAGAATACAGCAGGTAAAGTTTATTTCTCTCCGGCAGACTTTCCCTCTACTGATTATACCGATGAACAAAACAGTCGCACAAACTCCATAACCTATTCAGGTTTTTGGAATTTCGTGCTACCTCACGGCAACAGCCTAAGTTTCAATCCCTACTATTCATATTCCCATACCAACCAACACAGACTCTATTCCGAGGTTTCAAGCCATTCTTTTGCCAATGGTGCAAATGATGATTCGCACCGTGCCACCGCTTCACTGCGATTCATGCACGACTTTGGCAAATATGGCAACATTACCGCCATTCTAAACGGAACACTCCTTTCCAATCGTACCCAATATTCAGGCACTTCAACCGCTTCTGACCATCTGACTACCTATCGTGTCGGTCCCGGCTTGTTCTACAACTTCAAAACCGATAAATTCAACGGACTTATTGGAGGCGGGTTTAATTACGATCACTCAACTTTGGGCGATGTATCAGAGCATTCCACACAACCGTGGATGGATTTTTCACTGCAATATGCCTTTAACAATAAAAACTCCATAAGCGCAGAATTTCATCACGCCACGTGGACCTTGGCTTCATCATACCGTAGTACAGCCATAATACAGTCAAATCCATTGTTCAGCTACACCGGCAACCCGGATGTAGCACCCTATAAGAGCTGGGATGCAAGCTTGAGATATGTGTTCATGCCCAACAATAGATTTAATTTCGCAGCTTTCGGTCAAACAACTGTAATCTCCGACCGATATGCCTATGTATATAAAGCATCTCCGGACGGAATTCTCCGTACCATACAGCAAAAGGGGGTTGGCAATTATTCATCATGGCTATATGGAGTACAAGGCACCGCACGGCTCTTCAACAACAGCCTGATGATTAATGGACAGGTGGCTCACAGAATAGTTCGCAACGGCGTGCCCTTTGATTGGACTAAGCAACGTGTCCTATGGTATATTCAAGCATTCTATTATGTCGGAGGGTGGAACTTCGGACTGCAATATCAATCACCACAAGAATATTGCGATGGTTATGTCAACGGCGCATGGATGAAAGACAAGAGCGCATACACCGCTATTGTAGGATGGGGCAATTCCTCATGGAACGTACAGGCACGGCTCACTAATCCCTTCCGTTGGAATTGGGAAGCATCAAAATCCGAAACGACAAGTCCGAACTATGATGTAGCAACCACCTATTACAACACAAGCTATCATTGTTACGTATTGCTTTCGGCCACTTATACTTTCGGCTTTGGCAAGAAGATACAACGCGGCAACGAGGCGTCGCAACAGATGGGCACATCATCAAGTATCCTAAAGTAAACAGCAACTCATACTTCACGGAAACCTCGGCAATAATTGTCGGGGTTTTCTTACGTAGTTGCGGCACCGCCGCCGCGCTTTCGTGAACCGAACCTAAGGTCTCGACCAAAAGGCTTCAATCGCTAACTCTTGCTTCGCAAGCGACTTCGTCGATAAAATCATTATATATTTATGCATCATCTTCAGCAACTCTAACCGCAAACTCAGATACAATTTTAATGGTGCATCGTGCAACGTCAAGTTGCTTTCCTCCGGCGAATTGAAAATCGCTGAATCCCGGTGAAATAATTACGAAATGAAGCAATGTCGCAAAATCCGTGACTGCTGAATCTTCAAAGTCAATGACCTTGAGGTATTCCTTTGATACTTCGCGGATTATTAACTTTGTGACATGGATGCATTAATAGCAATAATAACAATAGTTTGGTCAATTCTTGGCATTATCCTCTTTTTCAAAGTTACTATTGCCGAATATGGCACTTGTACTTTTGAAGGAGTTTGGGAAGGTAAATATGCCTTTTATCCAGACAATAAAACAGATTTACCAAACTCCCCATATCTTGTTAATGATGTGGAACCCTATCTCTTGATTCCTAAGAATAAACTTACAAGCGTAATTGTATAATAAGCGTCTTTTCGCAACCGTCATAAGGTCCATAACTTCGCTGCATAAATCAGCAAGT
>CAMWIH010000075.1 GCA_947174305.1 uncultured Porphyromonadaceae bacterium
CTATAATGCCCTTGCTTTAACCGAACAAATCATAATTTTCCAATAAATTTAAATTATCAGGGAGATGTTAAAACTTTTCTCTTTTAATCTTTCCGTTGCCTGTTAACTCAAAATGTTCAACCCTTATTATCTCCTTAGGAACTTCCCAGGGGACAAGTGTGGCACGACAAATTTCAAAAATCTTTCCTTCGGAAACATTTTCAATATTCCAAGGAGTTGTAACCAAAACGACGCTTTCTCCCCATTTCTCATCCTGTCGTGATGTGATATAAAAAGAAAAATCGAGATAAGCATTTAGTTTTTGCTCTATACTTTCCGGAAAAACCTTCTTACCACCCGTATTGATCACATTATCTGCCCGGCCCAATATTCTGAATGAATTTTCCGAGTTTATTTCTGCAATATCGTTGGTAAGGAAATCTTTCCAACCCTCAATTCTTATCCCCAACCGATTGTCAGTGTGTGGAAAGACAGTGATTCCAGGGAGGGTTTTGAACCAATCCTCTCCATCTTTTACCTCGCGCAAGGCAATATGTGATGCCGTTTCAGTCATTCCGTATGATTCAAAAGCCTTTATCCCTTTGTCGATAATATTTTTCCGTATATTAGGGTGAATTGCGGCCCCTCCGATAAGATAATTTCCAATCGAATTCCAAATCTCAGGATGTTCCAGAATATGAATCATCTGAGTCGGCACAACAGATACCAAATCAATATAATCATCTTGAATGTCACCTAACGGTCGGCTTGAGGGGGGCTCGTATGTAAATTTAGCTCCCGATACAATACTTCTGATTAGCATCATCTTTCCACCAATGTAGTCGGGGGATATACAGGAATGGAGATGGGAAGACGCATTTATGTTAAAAAACTCGCATGTTCGCAAAGCACTCGCCGTCATCGCCTTCTTGGGGATATAAATCCTCTTGGGAATGCCGGTAGAACCTGAAGAGTGGCAAAGGATGCTATCAGATGAATCAAACCAACTCTTTTTTAGTTCTCGGTAAGTATTATTATTAAAAACGGGCTTCATATTAACTATATTCAGTCTCGCCAATCAAGTAGATACAACTGACTTCGGTCGAGGGGTATTGCAGGATTATATATCAATCTGTCACCATTGAGTTCAATGGGAGACTGGAAGTTATTCTTATATAGCGCACCAGTTCCCAGCCCTTGGGGCATGGTTGTATTGAGAGTTGCCACCCATTGTGCAATCGCGTTAAGTCCGATATTTGACTCCAATGCTGATGTAACCCACCAGCCAATCCCTCTTTGGGAGGCCAAGTTGATCCAGTCTTGAGCCCCTGAGAAGCCACCGATAAGGGAAGGTTTTAGAACGATGTAGGCAGGCCGGATCGTATCGAGCATCCTCTCCTTATCCTCGTATGAGAATTTACCGATCAACTCTTCATCAAGGGCGACGGGAACAGGGGAAAGCTCACATAGCTTATGCATTTGCTCCGGATTTCCTTGTCTGATGGGCTGCTCAATGGAATGAACCTCCAATTCAGCCAGTTGAGCAAGAACGGGTAAAACAGTATCCATAGAGAAACCTCCATTGGCATCAACACGAATTTCAACTTTTGATGAATCATATTCTTGTCTAATCCTGGCGATCATCTCTCTCTCCTTTTCCCATTCAATAGCCCCGATTTTTATCTTAATGCACTTGAACCCCTCCTTAAGCTTTCTTTCAAGCCGGCTCATCATTTCATCATAGTCGCCCATCCAAACGAGTCCATTGATTTCAATGCTTCCCTCACCTCGAACGAAAGGAGAGTCAAAATATATGCCTCTGCATCCAGAAGAGAAATCGAGAATAGCCTGTTCGAATCCGGCTTGAATAGAGGGGAAATGTGTGAGGTCGGTAGGCATCCCAAGTTTCACGTTGGTGACAAGTTCAGCCATCTTATAGAAATAACGGTCATCGGCCTCAGGGGAGAGACCGGGAAAAATCCCGGCTTCTCCGATGCCATAATGAGAAGGGTCGTTCTCATCAAAAATACGCAGGAAGGCTGTGAGTTTATTTGTCATTATTCCTCGCGAAGTTCCGGCAGGAGACTTGAAATCGAGGATGTAAGGAGCAAATTGAATGCGCATGTCAAGGGAATTTAGGGAATTGGTCAAAATCGGGATCCCGTTTTTCAAGGAAAGCATTTTTCCCTTCTTGGGCTTCCTCCATAAGATAATACATTAATGTGGCATCTCCGGCAAATTCCATAAGACCATGTTGTCCGTCGAGCTCCGCATTCAATGCTCGTTTGATCATTCTGATAGCAAAAGGAGAGCGTTTCAGTATTGTTCTGCACCATTCTACGGTTGTTTCCTCCAACTTATCGAATGGAACCACTTCGTTAACCATTCCCATCTGCAAAGCTTCCTGAGCGGTGTATTGTTTGCAGAGATACCAGATTTCGCGAGCTTTCTTCTGCCCCACGCAACGGGCAAGATATGAAGATCCAAACCCGGCATCAAAACTACCCACCTTCGGACCGGTCTGACCGAAACGGGCATTATCTGATGCAATGGAGAGGTCGCACACCACCTGGAGCACATTACCACCACCTATTGAATAGCCGTTAACCATAGCGATCACGGGTTTGGGAATAGAGCGGATGGCATGATGTAGCTCAAGAACATTTAGGCGCGGTACACCATCTTCGCCGACATATCCTCCCACACCTTTTACATTCTGATCGCCTCCGCTGCAGAATGCCTTATCTCCGGCTCCGGTAAGGATTATGACACCGATATCCTGCCTTTCGCGACAAATGGCAAAGGCATCAAGCATCTCCTGGTTTGTCAGGGGACGGAAGGCATTATAAACTTTTGGACGGTTGATGGTTATTTTTGCAATTCCTTCAAATTGTTCAAAAATAATATCCGTATATTCTTTTATAGGTTTCCAGTCGAACATCTTTTTAAATTTATATTGAAGTTGTTTATGTTAAGTTTTTATTGAAGTTGTTTATGCTAATTCATGAGTGTCGGAATGAAGAGCTATCCGTAGCATCGATCCGCATATATTTACGGAGGAGTGATGCACTGTATTCTTCATCTTCCACAATGATTTCCAGAATTACATTCTTCTTACATGCGAAAAAGTCAGTTAAATATTTCTCTAATTCCTCATCAGATTTTGCTGACATATATACCCAGCCGTATGTTGCCGCCAAATCTTTCATAGGGATTTTAGGGTCCGCACAGAAAAATTTATCGCGATGCTCTATGTAACGTGTCGGTGAGATAAATCTGAAAATTCCGCCCCCTTTATTATTAATAATAATAATCTTGAAAGAGGGAGGAAGAAATTCCAATCCCATTATTCCCGGAGCGTATGCAAACGACATGTCTCCCGTGATCAGAAGAGTTGGATCTTTATAGGCCAAGGCACACCCAACGGCAGTTGCATTGGTTCCCTCTATTCCTGAAACGCCACGGTTTGAATAGCTTGCATGCGGAATGTTTTCAGTGAAAAGTTGTGCATATCTAACGGGGGTGCCATTGGAAAGGAAGAGATTATGACTTCGCGGAATAGTATTTAAGATTCGTTGAAAAGCTTTCAGTTCAGACCATTTAGCCTGATCTACGAACCTTCTCCTTGCATCCAATTGCATACTCCTTACTTTATTCCAGCGTTGGGCATACTCCTTAAGGACATCAAGTGTTTCTGCATTTTTTCTGTAATATCTGCGCAAGGCGTAATAGAACACCTTAAAGAAATAGGCAGGCTCAGTCTTAATATTCAGGGAGAGATTCTTGAATACATCAATGCCATAATATGTATCTCCGAGAGTCCATATTTCCGGAGTCTCCTCGCGCAGATACTCTTTAAGCATTCTTGAAACAAGTGCCCCTCCAATTGAGATGACTAAATCGGGTTTAAGTTTTGATTTCACTTCAAGCGAAAGTCCGGAAATCACTGAGTCAATAGCGTAAGGATTTCCTTTCATGTGGATATTAGAAAGGGTTTCGCATAGGGTTACAACTCCCGGTAGCGATGAGAAAAGTGAAATGTACTTGTTCAGGGAGTTATCAGGAGCCATATATCCGGCTACAACAAGAATTTTTTTCCCGATGAGGCTATCGAGAAGTATTCCTATATCTTTCTGAGAGAGCGCCGGAGCGGAATCCATGATTCTGATGACACGTGACAGTACGGGAGTGGAGTCGGCAGTGTTACTGAGTGGAGCTTCTATCTGAAGGTTGATATGCACCGGCCCGGGTTTATTATCGGAAGCAAGGATAAAAGCCTCATTTGCAGTTCGATTCACATACCATTCCATCTCTTTGGCATCAGAATTGACCGGTATGTCGAAACTCTTCTTCACAATCTTTGAGAGGGCACCCGGTTGAGATAAGGTCTGGGAGTCTTGCTGGTCAATCCAATGAAAAGGCCGGTCGGCCGAAATAATGATAAGAGGAATTCCCTGATAATAGGCTTCTGCAACGGCAGGAGCGTAATTGTAAAGAGCAGTACCCGATGTACACATTAGGACAACCGGCCTGCGCGAAACGGATGCCATTCCTAATGCGATGAAACCGGCCACGCGTTCATCTGTTACGACTCGCGTATTAAGGTTTTCGCGATAAGAACAGGATATGAGCAAGGGAGCGTTCCTGCTTCCGGGACTTGCAACTACATCCCTGACACCTTGTGCTTCGAGAATGTCAAGTAAAATACGACAAAAAGTGTTATCAGTGTCCTTCATTTCCTATTAGTAAAAAGGGAGATCAGTCAATGATGAATCTGTCAGGATGATAGCCAAGGAGAAATGCTGAGGCATCCATCCTCTTTTTTCCCGAAGGCTGAAGGGAGAGGATTTCAATCGCTCCTTTACCGGTGATGGCATAAAGTTTTTTTCCTATAACTTTTATTTCACCGGGTGTTCCCGACAATTCAGGAGTAGCGAGAGAGGTTTCGAAAATCTTAACGTCGAAGATTTTTCCATTCATATCGGTCATTGAGGACCAACCCGCCGGATAGGGTGACAGGCCACGGACATGATTGAAAATGGATTCAGCATCCTTTCTCCAGTCTATTCGGCAATCCTCCTTAAAAATCTTCGGGGCCGGTATGAATTCACCATCCGGTTGGGGAGTGGTGGAGAGGGTTCCATCGATTATGGATTCTACGGGATGTAATACGCAATCAGCTCCGATTTCCATCAAACGGTCGTGTATGGTGCCCGCGTTGTCTTCCGGAAGGATTTCAATCCTCCGTTGTTCAATCATATCTCCTGTGTCAATTTCATGTTTGAGAAAGAATGTTGTTATTCCTGTTTCTTTCTCACCATTCATGATGGCACGGTTAATTGGAGCGGCACCGCGATATTTAGGTAGCAGAGACCCGTGGAGGTTGAAGGTGCCTAAACGTGGCATTGCCCAGACCACTTCCGGAAGCATCCTGAAGGCAATCACTATGAAGAGATCGGCATTGATGGCCTGAAGGGCCTCAACAAATTCGGGAGATTTCAGTTTTTCGGGTTGCAACACCGGCAATCCTGCCTCGACAGCATATTTCTTTACATCGCTTTGGATCATCTTATGGCCTCGTCCCGCCATTTTATCGGGCATGGTCACTACCGCCTTCACGTCATATCCATTCGAGACCAAGGCATCCAGACTTTTGACTGCAAATTCAGGAGTGCCGAAAAAAACTATCTTTAAATCTTTTTTATCCATATTGACATTGGTTGTTACACCAAAATTATTTACGAAACAATGGTTTATGTGTTAATCTTCCGTGAAGTGACGCAACACGCGACGATATGAGTTAAATATTTTAGACTTCGATACAAACCCTACATACTTCCCATTATCTACCACCGGAAGGTTCCATGCATTGGTTTTGTCAAAAATCTCCATAACCTTATCCATGGTGTAGGAGAGTTCGATTGTAGCCGGAACAGCCGACATGAACCTTGACACGTGCATTTTCTTATAGAGATCCGAACGGAACATAATATTCCTTATTTCATCAAGTATGACCACTCCCTTCAGCATCCCGTCATCATCAATCACCGGAAAGAGGTTACGGTTACAAACAGAAATCGTATCGACCATCTCCTTTAGATTCATTTCAGGCTTGACAGTCTTGAAGTCGTTTTCAATCACATTGTCAAGCTTAAGGAGAGTGAGCACAGCTTTATCTTTTTCGTGGGTCAGAAGGTCGCCGGCACGCGCCAGACGCATTGTGTAGATACTATATGGCAGGAAAAGCTTAATTGTCATGTAGGCAAGAAGCGAAACTATCAGCAATGGCAAGAATAGATCGTAACCTCCGGTCATCTCCGCTGTCAAGAAGATAGCCATAAGCGGGGCGTGCATGACACCGCTCATCACGCCGGCCATTCCCATCAAAGCGAAATTTTTCTGAGAAAGATGAATGCCGAGATCAAGGTTATTCAGAATGTAAGCAAAGAGAAAGCCACATAAGGCACCCACAAAAAGGGAAGGTGCGAATGTTCCGCCCACTCCACCGGCACCATTGGTTGCAGACGTTGCAAAAGCCTTGAACATCATCACGGCTCCGATAAAGAGGACAAGGAACCATACGTTATCACGGTCAACATAAAAGAATGTTCCGTCAACAATCTTGGAGATGTCTCCCTCAAGAAGATTCTCTATGGCTCCGTAACCTTCTCCATATAACGGAGGGAATATGAAGATAAGCACAGCAATTATGACCCCTCCTGTAATTATTTTTAAAAACTTATTTGGGAGTTTGGAGAAAATGGTTTCCATCCAGAACATCACGCGTGTGAAATAGAGGGATACAAAACCGCACACCACCCCCAAAAGAATGGTGAAAGGAATCCTTTTTGTAAGGAAAGGTTCGCTTTGCGCAAAGAAAAATTCCGAGTTGTAACCTTCAAGAACGTAAGCCACCGTTGCACCGGCAATCGATGAAATCAGAAGGGGCATGACGGTCATGCCTGTAAGATCGATCATCAAGACCTCGAGAGTGAAAAGCATTCCGGCAATCGGAGCGCGGAAGATGCCGGCAATTCCAGCCGCCGCACCGCACCCTACAAGAATCATAAGGATTTTAGGAGACAACCTGAATGCCTGCCCGAAATTAGAACCGATTGCCGCTCCCGTGAACACAATCGGACCCTCGGCTCCCACAGATCCACCGAACCCGATGGTAATTGAAGAGGATATCAGGGAGGCATACATATTTTTCTTTTTAAGACGTGATTTCCTACGAGAGATGGCATATAACACCTTTGTCACTCCGTGAGAAATGTTGTCCTTGACCACAAACTTCAGGAAGAGTGTGACGAAGAGGATTCCAATCACTGGATACACAAGATAAAGCCAGTTGGCGGAGGTGGTGCTTAAGCCTGATGTTAACGCATTAGCGATTAGATGGATAAGATATTTCAACAACTGGGCGGCGAAACCGCATACAATGCCGACAATTAGGGCAAGGAAAATTACAAATTTACTTTCCTTGATATGATGTTCCCTCCAGATGATAAACTTCATCCAGAGGTCTGTGAATCTGTTATGTGTTTCTTTATAGGCCATTTATCGTTTCAAACAATTTATATTTCCTATTTCCCCGCTCCGGTTATAATAGTGCGAACCGTATATATGAGGATCTTTAAATCAAGCAAGAGGGACATATTGTTGATATAGACCATATCGAACTTGGTGCGTTCAACCATTTGGTCAAGGTTGGAGGCATATCCGAATTTCACCATTGCCCAAGAGGTGATGCCCGGTCTCACCTGATAAACAAGGCTATAGAAAGGCACTTTCTTGACAATCTGATTTATGAAGAAACTTCTTTCAGGCCGCGGTCCCACAACCGACATATCTCCTTTTAGCACATTCCATAATTGTGGAAGTTCATCAATTCTATACTTTCGCAGAAACTTTCCTACTTTCGTGATACGCGGGTCTGAGTCAGAGGAGAGCTGCGGACCGCTCTTTTCAGCATCCGAACGCATCGTCCTGAATTTGATAATATTGAATGGAATATGATGTTTGCCGATTCTTTCCTGCGAATAGAAGATTGATCCTTTGCTATCCAGCTTTACGAAGCAGGCAATAATCAGAAAGAAGGGTAGCAGAATGATTAGACCGATAAAGGATATGATCAGGTCGAAAGTTCGTTTGATGTTCTGCTCAAAGTCGCTTAAACGAGGCGAAGAAAGATCTATGAGAGTGTTGCCAAGGATATCATTTGTGCGTATTCCTGCGATTGCATAGTTGAGATCGTCAGGTGCAATCTTTATAGGTATATCTAAATCGATATACTCGTCAACTATCTGCAGGACCACGTTGTCGGACACCTTTTCAGGAGCAATGACAATCTGTGACACTTTCTCGTTTATACAGAAATCCTTTAGATGTTTCTGCTTTATTATGGGGATGCCCTTATATTTATGGTTATTCCTCTGTTCACCTTCAATCGCCACGAAAGCGACAACCCGGTTTTCATACATAGACCTTGAGCCGAGTATATTGTCAGCCACTTTGCGTGCACGGTCGGAATTGCCTATGATTAGTGTCTTAAATATAAGTTTGCTTCTCCTGGCCCTCTTTATGGCAACCAAAGTGATGGTTAGACGTCCGATATAAGTGAACGTCAGAAGAAGAAGAAAAATAAGGAAAAGCAGGTAATATTCCGTACGTCGCCGGGGTGTAGGGTCATTGATGAGCATAGTCATGAAGATCAGGAATCCATTGACCATGGCGCTCCCCATGGTGATCAACATCTCGCTCGCCCTTGATCGAGGGAAAGGATGGTTGTAATAACCCGACAGAAGGTAGGTCAACATTAAGGCAGGTGGCACAAGACATTGTTCCCATATCATCTTGGGCTCCTGTAGATAGCTGAAAACACCTTCAAAACCATCGTTGGAGATAAGAATTGGATAGCGCAGAATGTTGAATACGAAAAAGGCAAGCGATGTCATAATGAAATCGCTCAGGATATAAGCCGTTCGTAATGTCCTGTCTCTGCGCTTAAACATCAGTTATTTTTTCTACACTTCCTATCGAATAATCTTAACCACACTGTCATTTCCCACCTTGATGATGTTGCTTGGGGTATGGGTGCCCTTTTCGTCACGCCTGACCTCCACCACATAATCCACTCCGTCAATGATTTCCTTTGCAATTTCGTCAAAAGTTCCGGGGGTTGGTTTTCCACTTACATTGGCTGAGGTGGAAACGAGGGGATGTCGCAATCTCTGGCAGAGTGTTTTGGAAAAATACTCATTCGTGATCCGGAACCCAGCAGACCCATCTTCTGCCATAAGCGCCGGGCTTATATTGACGGGCTCATCATAGATAATCGTAAGGGGATTAACGGCTGCATCAATAAGTTGCCATGCAATTTCGGGAACCTCCCTGACATATTGCTGCAGTTGTCCGTCAGAGCCAACCAACATAAGCATTGCCTTTGCATCCGCGCGTTTTTTCAAGGCAAAGATACGTTCTACGGCTTCAGTGTTGGTGGCATCACATCCAATACCCCAGACTGTATCTGTAGGATAAAGGATTATCCCGCCTTCCTTTAAAACTTTAAGCGCTTTATCCAGACTCTCTTTCATATAATTAAAAAATTACCGTTTAACAGCCCTCTTTATCATCAGCCTTTAATTCTTCCGCCTCCTTTATCCATAAGGAAGAGGAGGCATCCGAAGGCATTCTCCAGTCGCCGCGGGGCGAGAGACATACACTACCAACCTTTACACCGTCGGGCATGCAGGAGCGTTTGAACTGCTGGCTGAAGAAACGTCGGTAAAAGGTGATGAGCCATTTTTTAATTGTCTTTCTGTCGTAGCTCCCTTCAAAGGCTTTACAGGCAAGCGAAAAGATTTTAGTGGGTGAGAAGGAATGGCGCAACATCAGGTGCAGGAAGAAATCGTGAAGTTCGTATGGTCCGACAAAATCTTCTGTTTTCTGTGCGATTGTTCCATCGACACCCGCAGGAAGCAATTCCGGGCTTATCGGTGTGTCAATGATATCCTGTAAAGTATGTTTCACCTTTTCATTGTCATTGGAAATCATGTAGCCCTTCACCAAGTCTCTCACCAATGTTTTGGGAATGGATGCGTTCACACCATACATCGACATCTGGTCACCGTTATAAGTGCACCATCCGAGGGCAAGTTCGGAAAGATCACCCGTACCAATCACAATACCGCCAATCTTGTTGGCCATATCCATCAGGATCTGGGTTCTCTCCCTTGCCTGGGAATTTTCATAAGTTGCATCATGTTTTTCCGGGTCTTGGGCGATATCTGAAAAATGAATTTCAACTGCCTTGTTGATCGGCACTTCAATTGGCGTCACGCCTAATTCCTGCATCAGATTCCAGGCATTTCCGTGAGTGCGCTCTGTAGTGCCGAATCCCGGCATGGTTATCCCCACAATCCCTTTCCTGTCGAGCGATAGAAGATCGAATGCCTTCACAGTGACAAGTAGGGCAAGAGTGGAATCAAGACCTCCTGAGATACCGATTACTGCTTTTTTACATCCTATTGCTCGTAAACGCTGGGCAAGCCCCCAAGCCTGTATTGAAGAAATCTCTTGACATCTTTGTTGCAAAAGATTTTCATTTTTTTCTACAAATGGGGTAGGATTAACTTTACGGTATTCAAGAATTTCCCTATATGTTTTATTCTTCTCAGAATCGGGGAGATTCTTATTCTTAATCATGATAAAGGAATCAATACTTTCCTCAGGTTCGGTGCGGAATGTATTGTGACGCCGACGGTCGTTTCGCAGGAGTTCAACATCCAGGTCTGCAATTTCCATTTGGGGAGAGAGTGAGAAGCGTTGCGAGCTGCACAATATGATACCGTTTTCAGCAATTATGCAGTTGCCTGAAAAAGCGAGATCGGTGGATGACTCACCGGCACCTGCGGAGGCATATACATATCCACACCTACAACGGGCTGACTGTTGCTCGATAAGGTCAATCAGATATGAGTGTTTCCCCGCCAGTTCGTCAGTTGCCGAGAGGTTGAAGATAATCTCGGCACCATCTTTTGTCATTTCCGAACTCGGAGGAACGGGGACCCACAGGTCTTCGCAAATTTCAACTCCGAATTTAATTCCCGTTAAATCAAAAATGAGTCGCGTGGAGAAAGGGATGTCGTAGCCGAATGGGGAGATAATGGCATCCGACTTAGTTCCCTCGGCAAACCATCTGCGTTCATAAAATTCATTATAGTTGGGTAGATAAGTTTTGGGAACTATACCCCACACTTTCCCATCTGAAATCACGGCGGCGCAATTATATATCGCATCTCTCCTTGCTATCGGGACGCCTATGATTACTGTTGCTTTAACCTTTTTGGAGAATTCTGCAATCTTTTCCAACCCTTGGAGAGCCCTCTCCATAAGTAAAGACTGGAAGAAAAGATCGGCACAGGTGTAGCCCGTGACAGATAATTCCGGGAATACAAGCATCCGCACACCTTTGTCATCTGCTTCTTTTGTCATTTCGCAGATTTGATTCACATTAAATTCCACGTCGCCAAGGCGAACAACCGGTTTGGCGGCGCCAACACGAATATATCCGAGATTATCCATTTTCAATTATCCTTTAATCCTCCATACGCTCCCGAAAGATGGATGAGTCAGCTATCACGTTGGGCGTAATAAGGAGGGATATTATATGCAAAGATAATTAAACATTTTTATATTTAGAAATGTTATTTAACTAATCTCTCTCAAATCTGTATTAACTGAAAAAGCTTTATGAAAAAAGGTATTAAGATTATTTGCGGGTTGTTAGGGGCTGTTGCTCTTCTGACTCCGTTTAAGGCTCAAGCTCAGAAGGGAGAGAAGTCTTTAGGACTAATAGGTGGTTTCTCCACTTATAACAATGGTGGATATATGGGATTGGATTTCCAATACACGATTGTTAATCACGTGAGATTAGCTCCCGATATTGCCTACAGTTTCCGCAACGAAGGCAAGTCGGCTTTCATTCTTGATGTTGATTTGCATTTCCCGTTCAAGATTGCGAAAGGATTCGGAGTATATCCGCTTATTGGTTTTGCTTTCAATAATTGGAGTTATGCAGGTGGGAGCCATGCGAGCAGGGCAGGTGGTAATTTCGGTGCCGGTTTCGATTTATATCTCACCTCAAATCTGAAGCTTTCACTTCAGGGAAAATATTCCGTAATGAACGACACAAGCGGTGGCTTTATCGGGATGGGTATTGGCTACGTTTTCTGATCCCGGGAGAGTTGCCGTCAACAGAGAAAAGATAATGAAGTTTAGAAGACTTGAATATAAAATATAAAGGAAAGATTATAAAAAAAGGATTCTCAATTGAGAATCCTTTTTTTATCGTTAGAATAAATTATCTCGTTTCGAACGGTCCTCTTAATTATTTAAGAGCGTCTTTAACTGCATCATTGGGCACCATTTCCTCTTTGAAGACATAAGCGCCTGTTTTAGGAGATTTCTCCATCTTGATGACTTTGCTATAAGTACGACCTTCACCTTTCTGAAGAGACGCGACGGTTTTCTTTGCCATAAATCAGTGCTTATTTAATTTCTTTGTGAACGGTAACTTTCTTAAGGATGGGGTTGTATTTCTTCAACTCCAGACGACCTGTAGTATTCTTACGGTTTTTTGTGGTGATGTAGCGAGACATACCGGGCATACCGCTTGCCTTATGTTCGGTGCATTCCAGAATCACCTGGACTCTGTTGCCTTTAGCTTTCTTTGCCATAATTGTTCTGTGAGATGATTAAAGAGAAAGGATTTTGATGTCTTTGAAATCGAGATTACCTTCGGCCTCTGCTTTCTTAAGAGCTGCGTTAAGACCAATCTTGTTGATGGTGCGGAGCGCTCTTGTTGAGAGACGCAATACAATCCACATGTCCTGCTCAACCCAATAGAATTTCTTTGTGTGCAAGTTTACCTCGAACTTGCGTTTGGTGCGACGCTTTGAGTGAGAAA
>CAMWIH010000076.1 GCA_947174305.1 uncultured Porphyromonadaceae bacterium
AAAGATAGCATTTTATGTCGTTTATTGCAACACCCTGAACTTTTTCTCTCCCGTGGCGTTATAATAGATGAAAAGTAAATCGTTTCATGATGTTAGGTTAGTTTAGTAAAGTATTATGGAAAACATTCGAATGCGGTGAGTCGTGACGACCCACCGCATTCGGCGTTTTATAATATCAGGGATCTTTTAATTTACTAAAAGTTGCCTCCCTCCACGACTCCGGATCCAAGATTCCCTATTGGTTCAGCGTCTCGATCAGCCAGCCGTCAAGGCGACGCGTCTTAGTGTCGAAGTTAGCTCCGATCAGATATATCTCCTTCCCTGACGCGGCGTAGGGACGCCAGTATTCCTTATCCTTTATCTGCTCCATCGCCTTCCCGGCACTGCTGTCTATCTTGAACTCGAATATAATTTCAGAAAGCCTTCCTTCACCTCCTCGTTGGGATAGTCAAGCAGGTAGCTGTCAACGTCGCGGTCGTAGCCCTTGATGGTGAGGTAGCCGGACTGGTAGAACACCGGAACAGGGTTGCTGTCGAGAAGGCCCGCGGATTCCAGTTCTGTCCTGTCCATCTCCACCGGGGCGAGGTCGCTGAACTGGCGATTGATCTTGCCCAGTAGCGTGACAAGGTAGGTAGGTGTGCCGCTCTCGAACCAGAAGCTCCCAGGATCCTCCCTCTTGAAGGTGTTGACAAGGCTGAACGGGTTGTAGATATCGGGGGAAGTCCGGGAGAAGTGGTAGCCGTCGTAGCGTTTTTTCAACAGCGCAACGGTCTCCTCCTCACTCTTTCCCAGCGTAGCCCCTAATTCAAATATCCCTTCCTTGAAATAAGTTAGCAATTCTTCGGACGTAACCCCGCATATCCCGGAATACTCCGGCGCAAATGATATATCCTCGAGATTGTTGAGGTCAGAGAATATCGACACCTTGCTGAAACGAGCAACTCCGGTAATGAACGCAAGCTTGATGTACTTGTCCTGCGTCTTGAGGTTGGAGTAAAACGATTTCAATATTTTACGGTAGGCATCGTTCAGCTCAGGATTATCCAGGGTGTTGAGCAACGGCTTGTCATATTCGTCAACGAGTATGACAACCTTCTTGCCGGTGCGCTCATAGAGTTTCTCTATCAGAAGCCCGAAGCGGAGGCTAACAGGTATCTCCTCCGATTGCGGAGGCACCGCCAGTCCATTCTTCCTTTCCCATTCGCTAAGCTGCAGGTTGAGTTTGTCGAGCAACCCTTTCTCGGAGTCATACAGGCCGTTGTTTAGGTCGATGTGAAGCACAGGATATGGTTCCCACTCTTCGGTCAGGGGGTCGAGCGCAAGACCCTTGAAGAGGTCGCGACGGCCCTCATAGTACGCTTCCAGGGTGGAAAGGAAAAGGCTCTTCCCGAAACGACGCGGACGTGACAGGAAATAATACCCACCGTCTTTTACAATATCATAGACGTATGGAGTCTTATCAACGTAAAGATAATTCTCCTCCCTAAGTTTTTCAAAACTTTGTATCCCTATCGGATATTTTGTATCCTTCCTTTCCTGTGTCATCTTAACTTCGCTTTAGTCATAACATCTATGATAGCGCAAAGATAACATTTTATGGCTTTTATTCCAATACCCGGAACTTTTTCCTTTCTATTGCGTTATAATAGATGAAAAGTAAATCGTTTCATGATGTTAGGTTAGTTTAGTAAAGTATTATGGAAAACATTCGAATGCGGTGAGTCGTGACGACCCACCGCATTCGGCGTTTTTATCCGAGATTTGCAACATCCGATTATTTAAACTATTTTTGTAAACCTCCTCTTTTCACTTATTTCTTCTTAAACACCTTTATAGCTCCAACTTTATACTCTCCCTCTCATTATAATGGAAATTATTATTACTGCCATATTATCCGTCATCGCTACGGCTATTATTACTGCTTTGTTTTACCGCACTCGGACAGTGGCCTTAAAGAGCCGTCTCGAAGCAGAACTTGAGAATGCCGAACGCAACCTGAAGAGTCTTAAAGAAAGGTATGAATCACAGATTTCTTCCCTCAAAGAGAGTCATTCCCGTCTCGACAATGAACGCATGAACCAGATGGAGCGTGAACGACAGAGTACGGAGAGACGTATGGAGGATGCCGACCGTCAATGGCAGTTACGCTTCGACCGGTTGAAAGAGGAGATACTTAACCTTAACAATGCCCTCCTGCTGGCACGACAAGAAAAGTTGCAGGCCACCAACCGCTCCCAGATTGCAGAACTCCTACAGCCCGTAAAGGAGCAATTTGATATCTTCAGGAAATCTGTGGAGGCTACCCGCACTGCCGGGGAAGTGTCGAAGGAGGAATTGAAGCAGTCTTTTGAAAATACTCTCAAGCTTTTCAGCCAACAGCAGCAGATGGCCGTCAAAGCTCTGAGTGAGCAGACGCAGAAGATAGGGAATGACGCCGAGAATCTTACCAGAGTGCTCAAACGTGATTCAAAGGCTCAGGGCGACTGGGGAGAGATGATTCTTGAAACGCTCCTTGAGAGCAGTGGACTGGAGAGGGATACGCATTTCTTTGTGCAGGAGAATGTGAAGGATGAATATGGCCGTAATTTCCGTCCGGATGTGATTGTGCGTTTTCCGGAAGGGCGTTCGGTGATTATAGATTCAAAAGTGTCGCTAACTGCGTATGCCGATGCTTTCGATGCCCCTGATGAAACAACCCGGAAAATAAAGTTGAAGGAACACGCAAGGAGTGTGAGAAAACATGTTGATGAACTTGCTTCAAAGAAATATGATGACCTCGTGTCCGATTCAATAGGGCTCGTGCTTATGTTCATTCCCAACGACCAGTGTTACCTCTCGGCCATCGAACAGGATAAAGAGTTAACGAGATACGCCTACGCAAAAGGGATCGTGATAATTTCTCCAAGCAACCTTATGATTGCCCTCCAGCTTGCCTTCAACCTATGGCAACAGGACCGTCAGACGAAGAATGTGGAAACCATAGTTAAAACCGCCACGGAACTTTATGAGAAGGTGGCTATATTTTCTGAAACAATGGAGGATGTAGAGACCCATATATCACGTCTTAACGACTCTTTTGCGAGAGCAAAGAATCAGATGTTTGACGGGAAAGGGAATATTTTCCGTCGCATTGAGAACCTGAAAGATTTGGGAATCACTCCCAAAAAGAGAATCAAGGGATTGGATAAGTAAAAATTCAAACGCGATCGATTCACATCGACCGCGTTCGCTATGTGTTTAACTAACCTAACATCATGAAACGAATTTACTTTCTGTTTATAAAACAGAATTGGTCCAAAAAAGTTCCGATTTTTTGAAAAATTTTTCAAAAATATTCTGGACTTTAGATTAACGTTATAACTATAAGCATCTTACAACTTTATATTTCCAAAAAATTATGGCCGATAATTATCTCGAACGGAAAATGGAGGACTTGAGACGGGGCACACAGGTTTCCTCCCGCAGAACCTCCTCAGGTCCACAAAAAGGTTATGTCAGGTTTCCATTTCCTGCGAGAAAGGTGATGATAGCTGGTCTAAATGGCATCTTGGCATTGCCTGTCATACGTGAGTTTTCCAAACCGGGATGCAAGGTCGCATTCATACATTCCGATGCCGGGATTGGGAGCAGATTTGCCAGAGAGGAGGGGGTGAGATTCCACCATCTGTCAAATGATGATTCCATATCCTTGGAAAAGGCTTTCGATGAGACCATCAAGGCCTGGAGGGAAGTTGATATAATCGTATGCCCCCCTTCCATAGCCCATGGTTTAGGTAAAAAATGGGAAAGACATCTTCAAATCACTCCAATACCCGGAACTTACAGGAGACGCATGATTATTTTGTCGGAATACAATGAAAAGGACTCACTATGCACCATCCTTAATGATATTCCATGGCAAGATATAACCGTGAATGGCATACAGATTACAGCAGACGTGAATCATAGTGAGGAAAGTGTTGCAGAGATTGGCACCCTACCGAAAGCAGTGGCACAACTTGCTGTGTTCCTATCGTTGCCTGGGAATGAATGCATCCACGGTAACATAATGAACATAGGATGACAGACCCCCCGCTGAGCCGGGCAACATCAAATAGAAAGTATAAGCTGAGAATATAAAAAAATACGGCCGATTCACATCGGCCGACATTCTGTGCATTTTTACTAACCTAACATCATGAAACGAATTTACTTTCTGTATATATAACGTGACCTCGCTTCAAAAAGTTGTGTTGGGCAAGAAAAAAATTTAATTTTTTTCAATTTCTTTCATTAATCCTTCCATTTTCCGGGCGATTTTATCATTGGCCAAGTTGCCAATGCTGCCAAGATGTGTATGTTTAACCTCCCGGGTTGGTTTATAGCGTTTCTCCTGAACAGCCATTCCAACTTCACGGTAGGCATCGCGGAAAGGCATCCCTTCCAGCACAAGACGGTTAACGTCTTCCACTGTGAAGATATAATCATAACGCGGATCGTCAAGTATATTATCTTTTACGCGTATGTTTCCAAGCATATAAACCGCCATATCAAGACACTCAATCAGCTCCGTAGTGGCGGGGAACACGATATCTTTCATCAACTGCAGGTCGCGGTTATAACCGAGCGGAAGATTAGCCGTAAGCACAGTCAGTTCATTAGGCAATGCCTGGAGACGGTTGCATTTCCCTCTCATTATCTCAAACACATCCGGATTCTTCTTATGAGGCATGATGCTTGAGCCGGTGGTGAGTTCATCGGGGAATGAGATGAACGCAAAGTTATTACACATCCATTGGCACACGTCCATGGCAAGGTGGCCCAAGGTGGATGCCACAGCCGCAATGGCCGAGGCCACAGCCCTCTCGGTCTTTCCACGGCTCATCTGTGCAGCAACCACATTATAATGTGGATTGGCAAATCCCAAAAGCTCTGTAGTCATCTCCCTGTCGAGCGGGAAGGAGGAACCATAACCGGCCGCAGAGCCAAGTGGATTCTGGTTGGCTATATTATAGGCCGCCAACACCATCTGCATATCATCGGTAAGGCTCTCCGCGTATGCGCCGAACCAAAGGCCGAACGACGAGGGCATAGCCACCTGCAAGTGAGTGTAGCCGGGCATAAGTTTGTCTTTATGCTCCTCCGAAAGGCTCTGGAGGCAATTGAAAAGACGTTCCACTGCCTCTGCTATGCGCCGGAGTTCATCGCGGAAGAAAAGCTTCAGGTCAACAAGCACCTGGTCATTGCGCGAACGGCCGGAATGAATCTTCTTTCCCACATCGCCCAAGCGGGCTGTAAGAAGGAACTCTACCTGTGAATGCACATCCTCCACGCCATCTTCAATAACGAATTCTCCATTGTCAACCGACTCCAGAATTTCCTCAAGAGCAGGCAAGAGAATGTCGAGCTCATCTTGTGTAAGGAGCCCTATCTTTTCAAGCATCGTGATGTGGGCCATCGAACCCAAAACATCATAGCGTGCAAGCCGGAGATCAAGTTCACGATCCTGGCCTACGGTAAATTCCTCTATCGATTTATCGGGTTCAAAACCCTTGTTCCATAATTGCTTTGCCATTGATATTATCTTAAACTCCGTGACTCATGATGATAGTCTTACGGATCTTAATTATTATAATGACGGTGTGTCAAAATGCGAAAATTTTGAACACCGTTCTGTTTTTTTATCCGGATGGCGAGGGTGCTGTCAGAATGGTTCGGATGGTAGGCGGTTGAGATTGAGGCTGAGGGAGCATACTCACGTATGTGACCGAAGCTGAAATCTCAACCAACGACCCAGACGGACCGTTATGACACACCCTCCCCTATCTGAGGTCTTTTCAGCTCAATAAGCCCTCCGGCCGACTCTATAAGCAGAGGATAAAGATGCAACGCTTCGTTTATTTCACCTATCTTTATATATTCATCGGCAGTGTGCGAGCGCGATGACTCTCCGGGGCCAATCTTAAGGGAGGGTATGCCATGCATAAGGGCCATATCCGAGGTGGTAGGCGATATGAACGTCTCCAACCCCAACGACATGGCAGCCTTTACAAGCGGATGATCTGAAGAGATGACCGAGGCCTGGACACGTGTGGAGCGCGGAGTGAGCCGGCTCCATTTCACAGCCGACCTTATCAGTTCCACCGTCTCCTGATTTGTATAAGCATCGGTGGTCCTCACATCTACAACCCATTTGCAGAGATCGGGCACAACGTTATGCTGCGTGCCGGCAGAAATCATTGTCACGCTCACTTTTATCGGACCCAAAACCTCACTCACCACGGGGGTGGTGAAGTTCCGCAGAAGTTCTATATCCTCTATTGCCCTATAAATGGCATTTACCCCTTCATTCCTGGCGGCGTGTCCCGACTTCCCTTCAGTCTCGGCATCGAACACCAGCAGACCGCGCTCGGCAATGGCGGCACGCATGCCGGTTGGTTCCCCTACAATAACCATATCGGGAAGCATTCCCAACTGCTCGAGATAAGGGAGGAAAGCACGCATCCCTTTCTCCCCCATCACCTCCTCTGCAGCCGTTATGGCAAAGATTAGATTGAAGGGCAGATCGGCACGGTCTTTCAGGTCAAGGAAGGCCGATGCCAAAGCCACTCCCGACGCTCCGGCATCATTGCTGCCGAGGCCGTAAAGTTTACCTTCTTCAATTTCTGGTGAAAAAGGGTCACGGATATAAGAGGGCGACGGTTTCACCGTATCGTGATGGGAATTAAGCATCAGCGTTGGCCGGAAGGGGTCGTAGGAGGAGCCGACAGCAAAAACGTTGTTATGCTGTCTCACCACATTTTCCGCTCCCTGCTCGCGCAACCATGCCTCCCATATATCCGCAGTCGTCTCCTCTTCTCGTGAAAGAGAAGGAGTGGCTATCAAGCGTTTAAGAAGGGATACAGCCTCATTTAGCCTATTATGTTCTCCAATCACCATCTTCTCCTCCATCATTCCGCAATAATCCTTGTCCCTTTACCTTCACTAAGCAGGTCTTCGGCACGACATATCCTGACTTCCTTCACCCCTTCCCGTGCTGATTTAAGCGCATTCTGGAGCTTGGGAATCATGCCGGCAGCCACTATGCCTTTCTCTTTAAGTTCTTCAAAAGAATCCGGAGTTATGACCGAAATTACGGAGTCCTCATTATCGACATCGCTCATTACGCCAGGTTTCTCGAAGCAATAGGTCAGCAGTGTCTCCCCTATCCGCGCTGCACCTAAGGCCACCGAAGAGGCAATGGTGTCGGCATTGCAGTTGAGCAATGTTCCTTTGCCATCGTGGCAAATGGCACAGAAAACCGGTACGGCACCTTCATCGAGCAGGGAAGCAATGAACCTGTCGTTAACCTTTGCCGGGTCGATATCGCCCACAAAACCGTAATCGATCGGTTTGGCAGCACGCCGCGTGGCCGGAATAACATTGCCATCGGCACCGGTCAGACCCACTGCATCACATCCCATACTCTGGAGCATTGCCACGATACGTTTATTGATAAGTCCGGCATATACCATTGTGACAATATCGAGTGTGGCCCTGTCGGTGACGCGCCTCCCCTCTATCATATTGGCCTTTATACCCATGCTTTCGCTCATCCGGGTCGCCTCCTTACCTCCGCCGTGAACCAGGATTTTCTTCCCCTCCAGGCGTGCGAAATCACGAAGGAAACTCTCGAGCGCAGAGGGATTGTCGATAACGTTCCCCCCTATCTTTACTACATTTATCATAGCGCCTCAAGCATTTTCTTCAACACAGTCTGAGCCGAAATCTCGCGGTTGGCGGCTTCAGGGATAACTATGCTCCGCTCGCTCTCTATCACGTCGTCGGTGACAATCATATTTCTCCTCACCGGAAGACAGTGCATGAAGAATGCATTGTCGGTGAGGGCCATCTTCTCGCTGTCAACGGTCCAGTCGCGATCGGCAGAAAGCACCTTGCCATAGTTGGGATCTGCGTATGCCGACCAGTTCTTGGCATAGATGAAATCGGCACCCTCGAAGGCGCGGCGCTGATCATATTCCACCACGGCCTTCCCCACAAATTTGGGGTCGAGCTCATAACCGCGCGGATGGGTGATCACGAAGTCATAGTCGGTGGCATTCATCCACTCGGCAAATGAATTGGGCACGGCCTGCGGAAGGGCACGAGGATGAGGAGCCCAGGTCATCACGACCTTCGGACGCTCTTTGGTCTTGAATTCCTCTATCGTGATGAGGTCGGCGAAACTCTGCAGCGGATGGCGCGTGGCGGCCTCCATGCTGAAAACGGGGCGACCTGAATATTTGATGAACTGTTCTATCACCCTCTCTTCATAATCCTCGCGCTTATCTTTCAGGCCGGCGAATGAACGCACGCCGATAATGTCGCAATAGGAGGCCATGACCGGGATTGCTTCGAGGAGATGTTCGGCCTTGTCGCCATCCATGACCACACCGCGCTCTGTCTCCAATTTCCAGGCTCCCTGATTCACGTCGAGAACCATGACGTTCATTCCGAGATTCATCGCCGCTTTCTGGGTGGAGAGGCGTGTGCGGAGTGAGGAATTGAAGAATATCATCAGCAGTGTCTTGTTCTTCCCGAGTTCGGTGAAGGCAAAACGGTCTTTCTTTATCTCGGCGGCCTCTGCAAGAGCTTTATCGAGCGGGCCTATATCGTCAACACAAGTGAATTTTCTCATATACAATCAGGATTATCCATTATTAATGTGGCCAGTCTGTTTAGCCGGCCATCTTTTCGCGAGGCGACTACTTTTTCACTGCTTCTTTAAATTCCGTGAGGAACCTGTCGGCCTCCTCTTTTGACAAGGAGAGCGCAGGAAGCAGGCGCACGGTATATTGTCCGGCACCGCCGGTGAAGATATGATGATCGAAGAGGAGTTTCTTGCGCAGGTCGCTTCCTGTGAAACCGTCAACTTCAAGTCCAATCATAAGTCCCTTGCCTCTTACATCCTTCACTTCCGGAATCTTACGCAATTCTGAGATAAGGTATTCTCCCACTTCGCGTGCATTCTCCACAAGATTCTCATTTTCAATCACATCGAGCACTGCAATTGCAGCCGCGCAGGCAAGGTGGTTTCCTCCGAAAGTTGTGCCGAGCATCCCTTTCTTGGCGGGTATGTCGGGAGAGATGAGCACGGCGGCACAAGGGAAGCCGTTAGCTATCCCTTTGGCACAGGTGATTATATCCGGACGTATCCCGGCATACTGATGCGCGAAGAATTTCCCGCTCCGGCCATAACCCGACTGAATCTCGTCAAGTATGAGGAGGGTACCGGTTTTCTTGCATTCCTCTTCGAGGAGCTGCAGGAACTCCGGTGTCGGCTCGTGAATGCCAGATACACCCTGTATCCCTTCGATTATAACTCCGGCATATTCCTTTGTGGAAAGGGCCTTGACGGCTGCTTCCGAATCATTCAACGGCACGAAATCCACGTTTGCCGTCTCATTGAATGGTGCTCGGATAGAGGGGTTATCCGTGGCAGATACGGCGCCGGAGGTGCGCCCGTGAAAAGCCTTTCCGAAGGCCAGTATCTTGGCACGCCCTGTAGTGAACGATGCGAGCTTGAAGGCATTTTCATTTGCCTCGGCTCCCGAATTGCAAAGGAAGAGAGAATAATCCTCATAACCGGAGAGCCTGCCAAGCTTCTCGGCAAGGCGTTCCTGAAGAGAGTTCTGCACCGAATTGGAATAGAATCCAAGGTTGGCAACCTGTTCAGAAACCGCCTTTACATAAACCGGATGGGCGTGACCAATCGAAATCACAGCATGACCTCCGTAGAGGTCAAGATAATCAGTGCCATCGGCAGTGAACACGTGTGAGCCTTTACCTTTCACCGGCTCTATATCGTAAAGCGAATAAACATCAAATAAATTCATACCTATAACCTTATAACCCCATAAACCTATAACCTTATAACCTTCAAAGATCAAAACGCTGACGGCTTCAATCTGAGCCCCGTGCGCTGGTCGATGCCCAACATTATATTCATATTCTGCACCGCCTGTCCGCTCGCGCCTTTAAGCAGATTGTCTTCCGCACAGGTAATCAGTATCTTCCCCTCGTGAATATCCACGTGCAACACGGCCTTATTGGTATTAACGGCTTGCTTGAGATGAATCGGCTCATCGCTCACAACCGCAAAAGGGGCATCCTTGTAGTAATCCTTATATAGATTCACAGCCTCCTCCTGCGAAAGGGAGCAATCGAGCGTCACGGCCGCGAATATTCCGCGTGCGAAGTCTCCTCGCATAGGTATGAACGTAATCCTCGCTCCATGGCCAGACTGAAGCTGTTCGAGAGTCATCCCTATCTCTTTCAGATGCTGGTGAGTGAAGGCTTTATAAACTGATATATTGTCGTTGCGCCAGCTGAAATGGGTTGTGGCCCCCGGCTTCACGCCGGCACCCGTCGAACCGGTGAGGGCTGTCACGTTGATCTCCCCGTCCTTGGGTAGAAGGCCGGCGGCTGCCAAAGGGAGCAATGACAATTGAATGGCGGTTGCGAAACACCCGGGATTGGCCACTGAGTCCGACCCGCTGATGCGCTCCAGATTCTTCTCGGGCAATCCATAGACATATCCTTCGCTCTCATCGCGAAAATCCTGGGCAAGATCAATAACCTTAAGCCCTGCCGGACGAGGATTCTCCTCCCAAAATGAACGGCTATGACCGTGGGCGGAACAGAGGAAAAGTATGTCGATATCCTCAAGGGGATGAGTGTCGGAAAAAACGAGATCGGTCTCTCCCAAGAGACCGACATGAACCGAAGAGACCGGCTTCCCGGCATTGCTCTCGGAATGAACCCATTCTACCTCCACCTCCGGATGGTTTATCAGCAGACGGAGGAGTTCGCCGGCCGTGTAGCCGGCCCCTCCTATGATTCCAATTTTCTTCATAGACCTTATTCCGACTTGCCGTTTTTCAACTGATTGTTGTGGTAAATCTTCATCTGATTGCCGAGAATCTTGGTGAAGCCCTTGATATCGTCGGCCGTCCAGGCCTTGTTTACCTCCCCGTATTCGCCGAAATCGGTTTTCATAAGGTCGAACGGTGAATCCACACCCACAAGCGTATAAGACAAGGGACGCAACAGGATCTCGACAGTTCCTGTCACATTTCGCTGCGAGCTTTCAAGCATCTTCTCGATGTCGCGCATCACCGGCTCGAGATACTGAGCCTCGTGGAGGAACATGCCATACCACGTGCCCACCTGGTCTTTCCAATACTGCTGCCATTTGGTGAGTGTATGTTTTTCAAGCATCTTGTGGGCGGCGATAATAAGAATCGGGCCGGCGGCCTCAAAACCCACGCGCCCCTTGATGCCGATGATGGTGTCGCCGATGTGCATGTCGCGACCTATGCCGAAACGTGAGCCTATACGCTCCACTTCACGTATGGCCTCAACCTTGTCATCATATTCCTTTCCGTTGACAGCGGAGATTTCCCCCTCCTTGAAGGAGATGGTAAGCTTTTCAGGCTCGGTGGCTGTCACCTGTGATGGGTAAGCCTCATCGGGAAGGGTCTGCTCGGAGTGCAGGGTTTCCTTACCGCCGATTGAGGTGCCCCAGAGGCCCTTGTTGATGGAATACTCGAGTTTCTTGAAATCAGCCTCATATCCGTGCTTCTTGAGATAGTCTATCTCATATTCACGGGTGAGGGTAAGATCGCGTGTCGGAGTGATGATCTCGATCTCGGGAGCAAGAATCTGGAATGTCAGGTCGAAACGCACCTGATCGTTGCCGGCTCCCGTTGAGCCGTGGGCAATTGCATCAGCCCCTATTTTCTTGGCATATTCTATTGTGGCGATGGCCTGGAATATACGTTCCGAACTTACAGAAATCGGGTAAGTGCCATTGCGGAGCACGTTACCGGCTATCATATATTTTATGCTTTTCTCGTAATAATCGCGGGTTATGTCGAGAGTGGCATGGCTTGCCGCACCCAATCGCTTGGCCTTGTCGGCAATAACCTTCAACTCCTCTTCCGAAAAGCCACCGGTGTTGGCGATGGCCGTATGAACCTCATATCCGAGATCCTCCGAAAGATATTTAACAGCAAACGATGTGTCGAGTCCTCCCGAGAAAGCGAGAAGCACTTTTTTCTTCTTGTCAGTCATTATTATTTTTACCTTATTGCAATTAGAGAATATGGCGCATCGACCTACGGTTACATCACCCTACGCCTCCGCACCCAGTAGCCACAAACGTTATTTGAGATGGAAGATCTTCTTGAAGGTATTCTTCACCATCATCACGTAAGGGTTTGCCCTGTCTTTTGGGGCCAGAGGTTGCTGAGGATCGAACAGCATACCGGTGCAAAGACACATACGGCGGTTGTTGCGTTGCAGAATATCGTAATTCCTGCATCCCTCGCATCCTCGCCAGAATTCTTCATCATCGGTGAGCTCAGAGAAAGTTACCGGTTTATATCCCATACGGGAATTAAGCTTCATTACCGGGAGCGAAGTGGTGATGGAGAAAAGTTTGGCAAAAGGAAATCGAAGTCGAGCCAGCTCGAAAGTTTTCGCCTTGATGGCGCCGGCAAGGCCAAGATGGCGATATTCTGGATCGACAATCAATCCGGATGTAGCCACAAAATCTCCGTGACCCCAGCTCTCGATGTAGCTGAACCCAACGAGGCGGTCGCCGTGGAGAGCCACGACACTCTTTCCGCTGTTGATTTTCTGGGCTATGTATTCAGGGGTTCGCTTAGCGATTCCCGTGCCGCGCTGGAGTGCTGATTCATAGATCAGGTTCACTATCAGCTCGGCATACTTAGCCTCCGCGGGTTCGGCAAACTTGACAGTGATGTCTTTAATGTCCATTTTGTTTCCGAAAGATTGTTATGAAGTTGTTTTGATTCGTTTTTTTATGCAACTTCTATTTCACCTGTAAAAAATTGTGGCAAAATTACAAAAAAATAATGACATATCTACCATTA
>CAMWIH010000077.1 GCA_947174305.1 uncultured Porphyromonadaceae bacterium
TCCGTATTACCGCGGCTGCTGGCACGGAGTTAGCCGATGCTTTTTCTCCGGGTACGCTCGCTCCCTCACGCGTGGGGGGTCTTGTTCCCCGGCAAAAGGAGTTTACGACCCGTAGGGCCTTCGTCCTCCACGCTACTTGGCTGGTTCAGGATCTCTCCCATTGACCAATATTCCTCACTGCTGCCTCCCGTAGGAGTCTGGTCCGTGTCTCAGTACCAGTGTGGGGGGCCTTCCTCTCAGAACCCCTACGCATCGTCGGCACGGTGGGCCGTTACCCCGCCGTCTGCCTAATGCGCCGCATGCCCATCCCTGTCCGGTAAACCTTTCCTCCCCCGGGGATGCCCCCGGGGGATGTACGCGGGATTAGCCTCCCTTTCGGGAGGTTGTCCCCCTGACAGGGGCAGGTTGCATACGTGTTACTCACCCGTGCGCCACTCGCCGGCGGGAGGGGCAAGCCCCTCCCCCGCTGCCGTCCGACTTGCATGTGTTAAGCCTGTAGCTAGCGTTCATCCTGAGCCAGGATCAAACTCTCCGCTGTTAAGTATATATTGCTATATCTTTTTGCTTTGTTGCTGTAGATCCGTGGCCGATATGTATCTAAGGATATGAGATTGACGGAATCATGTTCCTTGTCTCTCCTGTCAGCCTCGCCCCCAAGGGGCTCCGCTGACGCTGCTTGTCCTGTGGCAGAATGTCATTGTCCTTTTCGCTCGCGGTAGTCGGCCCTCCACCGGGTGGCCGGGCGTTTTCCCGTTTGCGGTTGCAAAATTACAACCGTTTTTGGCCCTGTGCAAGTTTTTCCTTAAGATTTTTTCGGAAAGGGCTTCCTTTTTTATTTATTTTTCTGATTATTAATTGAATCAACAAATGTTAATTTTTGTGTAGTTTTGTTAATGAAGGATTGGAGGTTGTAGGCGTTGTAGGCGGGATAGGCAAGGTAGGCAATTTAGGCGGGATAGGCGGGATAGGCAAAAAATAATGCGGGGTATTGAACCCCGCATTATTTTGCGGAAGCTACAAGCTCCCGCCACATGCTCCGCCTTTTGATCCTGCTACAAGCTCTTATTTATTTTTGGATGATATTATTGTTTATTTTTGGATGATATTATTGTTTATTTTTGGATGATCTTATTGTTTATTTTTGGATGATCTTATTGCTTATTTTTGGATGATCTTATTGGAAGAATTGGATGATTTTAGGGATGAAAATTATCAGGCCGATGACCACCACTGCCATTACTACGAGGAGCACTGAGCCTGCGGCGATGTCTTTGGCATCCTTGATCAATGGATTCCGTTCGGGTGAAACTTTATCGCATACGCGCTCTAAGGCTGTGTTTATTCCTTCTGCCATTAATACTACTCCTATACACATTATGATGATACACCATTCGGTCTTGTCTAATCTAAAAAGAAAGCCGGCAATGACGACAAGTATCATGGCCAAGAAATGAATCTTGGCATGTGCTTCTTTCATGAACAGCGTTTTTATTCCAGTCCAGGCGTAACCGAAGGCTTTTTGGCGTTTTTTTAAATATGTGAGCATGAGGCTAAAAATTTAAGGAGAGATAGGCTCCTATATGGGTATCATCCGCTACCGGGGCAACCTGCAGGTTATGCTTTCGTGCAAATGGAGTTGTAAAGATATATGCACTGGCGGCACCAATGGCTGCTCCGGCACAAACATCCCATACGTGATGTTTCTTGGCAAAAACCCTACCCCAGGCTACATAACATGACAGAGCATAGGCGGGAGCCCCTACTCCCCATCCATACCGACGTTGAAGAAAGGCGGCTGTGGCAAAACTGATGGAAGAATGTCCCGACGGGAAGCTATGAGTATTGGAGTAGTCGGGGCGCATCTCCTTGATGCTATATTTAAGAATCAAGGTTGTCGCCGTCGTGGCTGCCGCTGTCTCCACTCCCTGAATCAACCCTTTCCAGTCTTTTTGAACCAACACTCCAGTAAGAGCAGCCACCGGGAGAGCTATCACAATCGCATCGGTTGATTTGGCCACAGCTTTCTGACTCCGCGAGGGCGTGAATTCTTGTGCCGACAGGTTAATGAAGGATGTGATGAGGATAAATATTAAAAAATAATATCTCATTAATTCTTGTTTAAACTTGTTGAATCATGTTGAAGCTTGGTCAAGCCCGATGAAGCTTGACCAAACTTCATAAAGCTTTTGGAAACTTTATGGCAAATCCCAACCGAAACACAACTGGTCGATATAGAGAGTGGCCCCTGTTCCTCCTGTGAAGTAATCACCATATTTTGAGGTGGCGCAGGTTATCTGAAGATAAGTCGGCTCCCTGGAGGTGTCACGATATTCAAGTTTAATCTCGAATTCCTCGTAATTATCCATTGTTCCTCCATACAGCAATTCCCCGTATGCAATGATAGAGGGAGAGTCCTTGTCGAACAGCTGACGGTTCTTAGGATTGGTGCGAATCTCGAATGGAGCGGTCCAGTCGGCCAAAGCCACATAGATGTGACAAGTATCGGGGCGACCCTTCAAGGCCTCGAATTCAGCCGATGCATAATCAATAGGGGCTGTCTTATACTGGTAATATCCCTTCAGGGAGGTAGGATGCAAATTGAATGGCTGCCCGAAATCAAGGATACCGTTTGTGCCGTCAACCTTAGCGAACTTACCTGTGAAGACAGATCCGGCGGCCAGTTTACCGATACCAAAAAGGCCAACAAATCTTGTGTCGAGCATGGCGGCGCGTCCTTGACCGGTCGGCGTATGGTCGGTAGGGCTTACATTATTCTGCTTCATTGTTGCAGTTCCGGTATTTCCTGTATCCCAATATTCCAGGCCCCCCTCGGCATAGGGGAACCATATATTCCTGTTTGCATCAAACCACCAGTCTTCGAAATCACCATTCGGGATATCGGCTGTACCCTGGGTTGTAACCTTAACCACATTACCCTTGTCGGTTCCCGCTACTGCACGAACTTCATATTCAGTGAGAGGTTTCAGGTGAGGAATTGAAGCAGAGAATGTGCCCTGTGTCTGTATCACTCGCTCCTGGGGAACAGGTGTCCAATCGGATTCCCCGGATTCACGATACTCAAAACCACCGGTCATATCGGAAGGACAAGTTCCATAAGCCCACACCACCTCTGACCATGCGTCAGCAGAAGAAGTGGAAACAACAAGATCGGTGAAGACTACATATATTGTCCATATTTCCGTGCGACCATGCGCCGTCACTTCCACACGCAAAGGATATGAAAGATCGAGAGGCCCCGGCTTAAGGTCGGGAGACATAGTCGTGATGTCACGAGGGCCTAACTTCACCGTCTCAAGCTTAAGGTCGGAGAGGTCAGTGCCTTCAGGCATACTAACAATGACGCGATGGCCAATAGGATCGATTACGGTTTCCCCCACCTGCCCGTCAACCGTGAAATAGCGTTCGATATCCTGATAAGCATATATGGTCCAGTCGTAGGTCTGATAACGCGTTAGGCTTACAATCATTGGTGAGGATAGATTATAAGTTCCTTCAAGAAGGTTCACGTTACACTCCGCACCCGGGGTATAAGCAAACTCAGTGAACCGGACATTCTCAATATCCACAATCTCATCAAGCCAAATGGAAACATCAAAGGCCATAGAATCAATAAGGCAGTCTTTTGTTTCCCCCTCTGCGGCAATCGACGTGATGTTCTGAGCAATCTTAGGATAAGGGATATCATTGCTTATACACCCTGAAAAGAAAAGCATCGCCATTGCCGGCAGAAAAGCCAAAATATATCTGATCTTCAACTTTGTCATCTTAGAAAACATCATATGTGGATACCTATTCCGAAATTAATATTAAAGATGTTGAAACGGAAATTGGCTCCGGAAGTGAACCTGTTACCTATTTTTTCTCCCTCCTCAGTCTGCTGTTCATTACGCAAATGGTAACCGAAAACACCGAAAGAGACATTAAAGCTCACGTTATCCATAATGAAAACACACACACCCGGTGAGAAATTAAGTGCTGCATCCATATATGTAGTATGTGTTTCACGCGCTTCGCCACCATAAGGGCGTCTGAAATCGGAATTTCCGGAAGAGAATGCCAGTTCAACCTCATTGAAAATACCAAACCTCCCTTTCCGGGCGATACCGATATATTGGGAGAGTGTCAGGGCGGCGGTGTAGCTCTCGTTACGATACATCACATCGTCAAGGCTGAAGTTCATATCTTCATCGATATCCACCTTAAACGATCCGATGGTGCCCTTCATAGAATTATAGCCGAAACGCAATCCAACCGAGAGGTTATTCTTTACGAAATATGCCACCGAGGGCTTAATCGAGAAAGCGTGAATATTAAGGTCAATGTCGGTGAGCAAGCCCATTACATCAAGATCCTCGGAGGAGAATTCCCCGTATGATGCTGTCAATCCAAACGTCCAGTTTCCTTTGGGGATGAAGAGATGGTTATAGAGGCCTCGATTGAACCGCTCCCTCCCGAAATTACGGTTTTTCAATATCATTGGAACCGTATCTCCTCTCCAGAGAGCCTTGTCATCACTATTAACTATTTCCTCCGTATCCACAACTTTCCTTCCTCCCTTCAAGAGAAGCAAGACATCATTCTGCAGTGAATCAGGGATAAATATATATTTCCCATCCACTGAATCCTTAACAATCGAATCCTCTGAAGACTTTTCCCCATCAGCCAATATAGGGAATGCCGATAGGACGACCGAGCATATCACTAAAAGAAAACTTTTCATAATCAGATATAGAATGAGACTCCGAACGTGATGGAAAACAAATTAATCTTAAAATTGGCGAATTTAGATTTTCTATGAGCAACATAGATGCGGTCGGTCAATGTTTTTGTGCTGGTATAGGAGAATCCGAGCACACCAACACTTGCTTCCAATGCGGAATAGTTGCTCAAGAAAAGGCAGAGTCCCGGCACAAGACCCACATCAAGAGAGAAATTAGTCTCATACGCACCTGTCAAGTCCTCACCTACCCCTCTTGTGAATTTCGACTGACCGCCTCCCAACTGACATTGAATCTCGTTGAAGAAACCAAATCTCTTGGACCGGCCGATTGAGAAGTAGTTACGGAAAAACATGGTTGCATAATAATTATGGGAGAGTGAATAGACATGATCGGCAGCGTATGATGCTTCCGAACCCAATACAATGTCGGCATTCTCCAATTTCGCAAGCGAACGGGCATAAGCAAACTTCAACCCTGCTCCCATATCATCGCGGAACATATAGCATACGCTCGGACTAATCTTGAAAGAATAGGTATCTCCGGAAAGGTTCTCAAGAATCAAGAACTGATATTGGTTCTGGTTTGACTGAGTATAGGAAACGGAGACACCCGTCACCCACTGACCCTTTGGAACAAACACAACCGATTCAATTTGCCTCTGGAACTCCTCCAAAGCTTCGTTTTCAGAAATTTCACGAATCATTGCCGGAGTGACATGCAAGGTATCCGCTTTAGCACTCCCATTTTCCTTAAAGCTTACATCCTCGATATCATTTATATGTTCGAGGCCCTGAGCCGTGAATGCAGCAAGACTCCGGGAGCCCAAAGCACCCAGAGCCATCGCTGCAAAAACAAAAGTTCTCAATCTATTTCTCACAATAGAATATTATTCGTAAATCAATTCAAAATCATCAAGATAGAACACTGATCCATCCGCTCCGCAATAGTAGTCGCCATATTTGGAGGCAGCAACCACTATGATCAGATATAGCGGCCTGTTAGTCTTAGCCCTATCATTATAGGTTATTGGAATTTCAACTGCTTCCAATTGGCCGTCAGGTCCGAAATTAGTGGTGAATGTCTTCTCACCGTATGCCAGCACACAATCCTCATCAGGATTAAACACCTTGCGGTTAGCAGGTTTGGTCCTGATCTCAACAGGTTCTGTTGTCAAGGCCACATAAATCTGACCATGATCATTACCTTTGGAGAAATCAGCAGGTACAAAACTTTCATTTCCGCTTTGCATCTTAATTGTACTACCCGGACGATAGTTAGCCCATACCTTCAATTTGCTTGGATGAGAATTATTATAGGGACGTCCTAACGACAAGATACCGTCTGTCCCATCTACACCGACGAATGAACCTGTGAATATGTTACCGGCCGCCAATTTGATAGTCATGACAACCTTAGACTGTAATCTCGCACTATACTGGCCACTATGAACCATTTCTGTGGATTTATCCGTCAAAACCTGACTTGCTACAGCCGCGCCTTCGTTACCTGATTCCCAGAACGGGTTCTCGTCTCGGCCACCGATTCCCGGATAAATTATATTTTTTCCGTATGTGCTCCAGTCTTCAAACGAACTGTTTACAATCTTATATTCCGATTCAGTGGTGAAGGTCATCACTGCAGATTTACGATAATCATCAGAATAGGCGCGGTATTCGTATGTTGTGCCTGTTTTCAAGCCGTCGAGATTGATTGTGTAGGTAGCCTTTTCTGCTCTTGTGGCCATTTCCATCCGGCTCATGGAACGAAGTTTGCGTCGCGCTGAAGATTGATTCTTAGCTGAAACCTTTATCCACTCCGACGCGCCCGCTTCGCGATACTCAATTCCGTAGTCTGCGGCATCGGGATTATATAGATAACCGATAACAGTAGCCCTGTGAGCCAAAACAGCCATAGGTTCTTTATTGACATCCGGCATTTTTACAGTTTCCACCGGTGCAAGCACCTCAACGGCACTCTCTGTATTGGCGATGCGGAGTGTGGCATAATTATACTTCTCATTCACGTCGCGGGCATAAATATAGATCACATACTCCGTCTCGCTCAGAGGAAGGTTATCGAAAAACTCCTTTTTGAAATAAAGGGTATATGTGCTATACTTCACTCCCGACGCGGCATCGAAATTATCCGGATTATTTTCAATATGGATTCCTATGTTCTCAAGCTGAGACCTGAGACCGGCGCCGGTTGAGCTATTGGTAAGGTCACCTCCCCCGGCATTATCCAGAATATCCTTAAGTGCCTGCGGTGCATCATCGCCACCCAGCGACACCTCATCAAGAGAGATGTATCCGCTTATGGAAACTATCTTTTCATTGAAATTCCCGGGAGTGCCCACAACCTGTTCGTCAAGATCAAACTCAATACCTTCAATGGCGGGTTTACCCAAAATATCGATCCTCTCGTCAATAACCGGAATCTCGGCAATCTCAACCTTGATCAAACCTCCTCCCCACTGCGGCGAATCGTTAGCCTTAAGGCGAACCTGATATTCGTATGCCCTCTGGACATTAGGAATCTCCCCGGAGCGGGTGATTGTCTCTCCTGATGAATTCTTCGCGGTTATGGTATATTTCAAAGACTTATCGGCAGAAGGCATCATGAAATAACCGGTATTGTATAGTGTGGAACCGCCCTCAGCCTTATCGCTGAATAACAATTCCCCACGCGAATGGCTCACCTTCATCTCAAGATCTGTAAGGCCAAGGTCGAAAGTTTCAGGAGCGAAAGAAACCAGCACGTTGGCAATGTTAAGTTTCAAAGCCACCATTGTCTGGTCTTCAACCCGAAATTCTTCGGTTTTTCCACGATAGAACTTGGCATCGAAGGAAGCAGACACGGAATCGCCGGTCCATCCCTCGGCAAGATAGCTGTTCCCCTTTTGCAAAGAGATAGTGGAAGGAATCTGGTCAAGTCCGAAGTATTTCCTTATCACGTCATGACGACCTGCATTAGAATTCTTTCTTTCCACATATATCACAGCATTTTTCCGGAGCGAACTCATGGTGGAGGCATCGATTGCAGCCCTTGTTTGAGTGTCGCCATTGATCTGGGTGATAAGGGTCAGCGAACCGTTCCCTTTCTCTTCACTAAATGGTTCCTCCATGGAGCAAGAAGTGAAGAGGCCTGCAACTAAAGCAACAGCTGCGAATACAATATTTTTATATCTTTTTTTCATAGCTGTAACTTATTTTGAAATTAACACTAAAGTTTTAGTAGTTTCGCCATTGCTATCTCCCACTGTCAGCTTAAATTCATGCCGGCCAGGTCCTAAAGCACTTATCATGGGAAGGAAATTATTGAGAATAAACTCAACACTCTTCCTGCCCCCAACATTAACCGGGAACCCGAGTCCTGCAAGCGAATCAGTCATAGCTCCCGTATTAATCAAGTCCAGATGATCACTTAATCCTACACCTTCAAGCTCGTCGGGAGTGAGGGTGGCAGAATTAATTACACATTCAAATTTAGTGAAGCCACCATCCGATTTGCTTGTCATTAGCAATTCACAAGTCAAGTCGTCGGTTATGACATTCTCACCATCAAGATTAATTGGGGCTTTAGCAGTAATGGTAGGCAGGTTCTCATTGGGAGGAGTCGGCGGCGTGTCCTCACCTCCCTCTTTCGGACGTTCTTCGTCCCCGAGATCTTCATCTTCTCCAATTACGATATTGTTCTCCAGGTCAACTGTAGTGACAGAGGCATCGACATTAATCGAGGCATCCGCTTCGCCATAATGTTCATCACTCTGGGTATGGAGCTTGAAGGTGATCTTATAATGATGCCCCTTCTGAACCTGATCAAATGATTTTGTTTCCACTGTCGGGAGCCCTTCAACTTCACCGTGGAAAGTAGCCACCAAAGAGACGCCTTCAGTGTGACGGAAATGACCGGCCACACCCTCATGTTCTTTAGTGAACTGCAGCCCGGCATTATCTCCTACCTTCACCTCCACGTATGAATCAGGAGACATGTTTCCGGAGAGCATCGGAGCGAAATCAACCGTTACCTGCACATTCTGCAACGTGCATACCACGGGGTCAAGGTTAGAAGTGATCTCATCTTCCTTAATTTCAAATTCAGGAGAATTGCCTATAAAATACGGGGATTCCCAATCGGCTTCTACATCTGCGCCCTTAGTGGCTTTGACAGTATATTTTCCGATAGGCAACACCACCACATCAGGCATCTCGGAATAATTGTAGGTCTGCTCCGGAGCGATGGTTCCATTTTTGAAAAACAGAATCTTGAAATCTTCATCTCCGGCGCGCGAGGGGGCATCGAGGGCAGTTTCACCTCCATTGCGCACATCAAGAGATAATGACGCTGTATCGAAACTTCCTGTGCCCGACTGTTCCACCGTAGGAATGAATGGAGATTCCTTTGAACAACTCCAGAGAAGAGCGCTGCCAAAGAAAAGGGATAATATATGTTTAGTTTTCATATCTTTCGTATCTGGGGATCTAAATTATTTACGGGATGATTTAACAACCTTCTTCACTATTTTAGTTTTATTGCCTTTGCTGTGCTTAACTTCACTCTCTGTGCTGACGGGATCGTATCCCAACTTAACATTATCGATTGTCAATTTCGAGCCCAAAGCGACCGCGTGGTAGCTGTTTGCCGCCATCGTATGATCACCTAAACCTTGGCCCTCATTCAATTCGCTCCCTGTCGGTATATTGACAGTGGCAGACAAACCTGTACGGGTTGACTTGAACCCTAATATCAGCTTAGCCGCCTTCACGCCGAAAGGATAATCAGGTAAGGCAATAGTCATTGTCTGATTCTGACCGGCCGGAATAATAGCGGATTCCGAAATAATCTCCTCGCCCGACGCGTCAAGAATCTTTATATAGGCTTCGCCCATCTTAGCTCCGTAAGGCTCGTAGGTATAATCGAAGGTCAGCGTATGAGGACGTGTGGTCCAGGCAATACCATCATCCCTATGAGCAGTTCCATCGTAGGAATATGAACCCAAGAAAAGTTCTCCTCTTGATTTCTGAAGATCGGCATCGGAAGGTGAGTTCTCACAATAATACTGCCTACGCACTCCACTTTCCGATGAGGGTGGAGTGGTTCCATTATGATGGTATCCCACTGTCTGAATTATAACTTTTCCATCCTCTGAATAAGTTGAAGGCACCATAAACCAAGTGTTTTTGTTTGCAGAACCATCCCAGCAAGTCAGTTCGTTTAATGTGGCCCATCCATTTGGAGTGTAACGTTCAATAGATGAGTTTAAAGTATAGGCGACATTCCAAACCTTATATTGTCCTCCAACCTGGATATCTTTGAAGTTCAAAGACAAAGTATTTTTCTCATCATCAAATGTTCCGTTAGCAATATCGCTGGCCGCTTCCGTGCGGAAAGCAGGAATTGCTGTCCGGGGATTGGTGCCGTATGAGAGATACGACTCCCACCCGGAGTAATCGGTTGCTGCATCCAGGCCTTGCAAAAGGAAGATACCGTTTTCTTCATCATATATTTCCGGTGTTTCCTCTTTCCCTCTCTGCAGGCAGAACTTCTTCATGATAATGCCAAGTTTTGAGGCATCTTCGGGAATGACCTTAATATAAACTTTCTTGGCAAAAGCATCAGTCACGACACTATATTTCGGGAAAATGACACCCTCTTCCTGAATCTGATCCTTGGGGTCAGTCTCTGATCCATAATAAGCACGTACTTTAACGTATGAACGTTCCTGAGCCGGAATAGAGAGATGATAGCTATATGTGTATGTCTGGTCGGCACGTGTCTTGACCGTGGCAGGAGCGGACAATATTGTTGCTTCCGTCCAGTTACCGCTGTGATCGGCCACTTCAAAGCGAATGTTATTCTTAATGCCGGGCTTATTTGAAGTGACAGTCACGTCCATCTCCTCTCCCATATATTCAGGGAATTTGGCAACACTCAATTTGACAGTAACCGGCTTAATGGTTACGTCAAACGCTACAGGCTCGTCGCATACAATGGTGCGTGCATCCTGAACATCAACGGATATAGTGTAAGTTCCGACCGGCAACTTGGCCAGGAAATTCTTGAACTTTATCACTCCTGCCTTTTCCGGGTTGCGGAAGAAGCCCTCGGCCTCGAGTCCTGTGGTGGCAACCTGCTGTTGGGTTAACGCATCGGCATTGACCAATTGAACAGTCTCTCCGAAAATCAATTTCTCCGCACTCTTCACATTTACGTTAACACTTCTCAAGCCACCGTAAGCAAGCACATCAACGCGAGGGTCACCATCTGCTTCGAATCCTTCAAAATCCTCATAACGCATAGAGTTAGGGAAATCGTATGCCTTTACCGAAGGTTTGGGAGCAGTGAACAATTCATCGCCCAATGAGATATCAACAAACTCAGCTGTCACCTCCTCCGTGATCTGCACATCCAAGCGGATATCGTCGGAGCCCTGCGAATCCTTGATACCCATCGTGACAATGTAGTGATGTTGCGGAGAAGCGATAAAAGAATATGGAGACACCTTAACCTGCTGACCCTGATTATTGGTAAGGGTAAGCGTAAGGGAAATCTTTTCCGGCTTCATATATGCCGGACGATCTTCGTCTTGAGCAAAAATAACGTAATCGGCACTCGACTCAGCCTTCAAGGCAGAGCTATAAGCCAAGAATTGACTTTTGAAATCTTCGCTATACCTTACACTGACCATTGCGTTAGAGAGTGTGGCAGTAAGGGCAACATGACTTTCCACACCAGATTCCACCATAACTTCGGTTGAGGCGTCAAAACAGGGTAGCTCAAAACCCTCTTTCGTCTTATCGCCATAAGAGGCGGAAAGAGTGTAAGAACCAATCGGGAAACTTGATTCTTTGTTGAAATGATTCAGGCTTGCCCATTCCTGAGCAAAGGTGCCATCATGTTTCTCGAAAGAGATACGGAATTGCGAAGGCTGGGGAATTACACTCACTTTTGTATCATCGGCGCGAGTGTTCATCCTGACGGAGCCATCTGTAGTGAGATCGAGCGTAACCTTCCCTTCGGGACCGTCCTGACGGAAACCATCTTCAGTGCCACACGAGGCCAGAGCCAACAATGCACCGCACAGAAGAGATACTGAAGAAACTCTATTCATAATTGCTATCATTAGTTCTATTTATGAGCAATGTTTCGGAAACCTTGAAGCAATCAGCGGCAGTAACCACCACATTAATTAAACCATTATAAGGGATTATCATCTAAAATTAAACCATTATAAGGCGTGAATATCTAACATGTTATGTAAGCCAATTTTCCAAAAATGCTCTTTTCGGTATGCAAAGTTACATTTTTTATTTTTTATCAGCCAATTTTAACGCAAAATTGCGCATTAAAACGCCAATTTAACCAATTTGCCTTTTTATTTGTTAATAAAAATGATGGTTGGCGACGAGACAACAAAAAGAAATATAAAATTCCAGTTAAGAAGAAACAAGAATCAATAATATAAATACAATGAAAAGAATCAAGACAATTATCGTGGCCCTTCTCGTGGTGATTTCAGGCGCGAATATGGCCAATGCCCAGTCACTTTCCGACATACTCGGAAAGATCAGCAATGCGACAGGAAACAAGGAGAACACCTCCTCTGACAATAAGTCAGGCTCAGGATTAGGCGGCACGTTGGGCAATCTGCTCGAGGGAGTGTTCTCAAGCTCGAACATCACGGTAGCCGACCTGGCCGGTACATGGACATCATCGGGTCCGGCCGTGTCATTCCAGGGCGACAATTTCCTCAAGAAGGCCGGTGGCGTGGCGGCAGCCGCGGCCATCGAGTCGAAATTAGACCCCTATTTCAATCAGTATGGCCTGAAAGGAGCTGTACTCACAGTGGATAACAGTGGCAATTTCACTCTTACAGTGAAGAAAGTGAAGCTTCAGGGAACCATCACGGAGACCGGTGAGAAAGGGATTTTCAATTTCAATTTCAAGGCCTTCGGGAAAATCAAGATTGGAGCTGTAAAGACTTACGTGCAGAAAAGCTACAACTCGATGGATGTGATGTTTGATGCAACCAAGATGATGAAACTTATCACCACCGTTGGCAAAATCACCAATATGCAGACCATCAATGCGCTCACTTC
>CAMWIH010000078.1 GCA_947174305.1 uncultured Porphyromonadaceae bacterium
TTACACTTTGTTAAGTCGCCTTTCTTGTGCCCAGAACAGGACTCGAACCTGCACGGCTCTCACCACTCGCACCTGAAACGAGCGCGTCTACCATTCCGCCACCTGGGCATATTTCGGTTTGTGGGTGCAAAGATAATGTTTTTTTTCGGGATTTCCTACTTTTCAGTGGGATTTTTTTCTTAATTTTGTAAAGAATGAGCGGGATAGGCATTATGGGCGGGATAGGCGAGGTAGGCATTGTAGGCGGGATAGGCATTATGGGCGTGGATGGGCAAGGTAGGCATTGTGGGCGGATAGGTGATATGGATTTTTTGTTTTGGTGTGAATTATATTTGATTGTTATGGAAAGTTTTAATGAGGTAAATAAAAGTTATACGGTGTCGGAGGCTATCCGGGAAGCGCAGAGGTGTCTGAATTGTAAGGTGCCGCAGTGTAAGAAGGGTTGCCCGATCAGTAATGATATTCCGGAGTGGATCGCGGAGCTCGGGAAGGGTAATTTCGGTAATGCAATCCAGATTATCCGCCGGAGGAGCAATCTGCCGGCTGTCTGTGGCAGGGTGTGCGCTAAGGAGCGTCAGTGCGAGGGACATTGTATCTTAACAAAGAAGGGTGAGCATATTCATATCGGTAAACTGGAACGTTTTGTGGCTGATTTCGATTTCGATGCCGGTCTGGATCACGAGAATATGCCTGAAAAGACTAAGGGTAAGGTGGCGGTGATCGGTAGCGGGCCGGCCGGGCTGACTATTGCCGCTGACCTGTCGCGTAAGGGTTTCAATGTGGAGATCTATGAGATGGAGGAGGAACCGGGAGGTGTGCTCCTCTATGGCATCCCGGAGTACAGGCTTCCGAAGGAGGTTGTGCGGCGTGAGGTGAAGGCGCTCGAAGCTTTGGGCGTTACTATTCATTGCGGAGTCACGATTGGCGTAGATTATACTATTGATGATCTCTTCGCCATGGGATTTGATGCTATCTTTATCGGCACCGGTGCCGGACTTCCTATCCCTCTGCCTACGGAGGGGATGGATGCTGAGGGGGTGTGTCAGGCGTTACATTTCCTACGTAAGGTGCAACTTTATAAGTCTGGTCATATCGAGCGCCGGGAAGTTATGATTGGAGACGGGGATGTTGTCTTTGTGATTGGCGGCGGTAACACGGCTATGGATTCAGCGCGCACGGCTTTGAGAATGGGTAGCAAGGAGGTGACGGTGGTTTATCGCCGCACGCTTGATAAGATGCGCGCTCTTCGGTCGGAGTATGAAGAGGCTTTGGCCGAGGGGGTTAAGTTTATGTGGGAGTCGAATGTGGTTAAGGTTAATGCAGGTGAGGGTACGAATCTTCGGTCGCTTATTATCGAGACCAAGGGGGAGGAGAAGGAGTATCCTGCGGATCATTTGATACAGGCAGTGGGTAATGCGCCGGCGGCTCGTATAGTTTCTACTACAAAGGGAATAAATGTGGATGAACGGGGATATGTGCTTACGCGGGATATGCCTTATGGCATGACAAGCCGTGTGGGGGTGTTTGCCGGGGGCGATGTGTCAGACCGCCCGGCGACTGTGGTGCATGCCATGAGGGATGCTAAGCTTGTTGCGGAGGGGATTGAGCAGTATGTGTCGGCGATGAAGCTGATGGAGGCTATCAAGCTTTAGCTTGGTAGCCGGAGCCGGGCTCCGGAACAGGACGGCTTCGCGAGGGGAAGAGGAAAATTATTCTTTTGATAAACAAACCCTCCCGCTCTAATTTAGAGCGGGAGGGTTTGTTTTAATTCTTATTAAGATTTAGATCTTATTAAAAAGGGAGTCGGGGTGACAGGATTCGAACCTGCGACCACCTGGTCCCAAACCAGGTGCGCTACCGGACTGCGCTACGCCCCGAATGGTTTTGCAAAGTTAATAATTCTTTTGAATAAATGCAAGGACTTCCTTTTTATTTTTTTCGTTATCTCGGTTTTGTGCTGGGAAGGTAGAGCCTTGGGCGGAAACGGTTTCGCACTATTTTACTTTCGCAGAAGGCGGAAATATTCGTCGAGAACATCGTGGGCGGCGGTGAAGGATGATTGCTCGTTGTTGAGGACTCGCAATTCTTTCTGTTCGAGGAGCACCCGGATTTCGGGGCGACGGTAGAAGTCGGCGCGGAGCTGTTCGTTGATGGTTTCAAACATCCAGTATTTCGCTTGCTCATTCCGCTTTCGTTCGAAGTAGCCGGTCTCTTTCACGTAAGCGAAATAACGGTCTATCATGTCCCACACTTTGTCTATGTTGAGTTCGTAGTAGCCACTGTATGTGATTACTTCCGGCATCCATTTGCTTGGAGTGGGCGGAAAGAGATGGAGGGCGTTGCGGAATTGGGCCGCAGCTAAGTTGGCGCGGTCGATGTTGTCACCGTCGGCTTTGTTGATAACAATACCGTCGGCCATCTCCATTATGCCGCGCTTTATTCCTTGCAGTTCGTCGCCTGTGCCGGCCAGCTGAATGAGGAGGAAGAAATCAACCATCGAATGTACGGCGGTTTCGCTTTGACCTACGCCGACAGTTTCCACGAATATGTTGTTATATCCGGCTGCTTCGCAGAGGACAATCGTCTCTCTCGTTTTGCGAGCTACGCCACCGAGGGAACCGGCAGAGGGGGAAGGACGGATAAAGGCTTCGGGATGAAGAGAGAGCTTCTCCATACGGGTCTTGTCGCCAAGGATGCTGCCGGAGGTTCGCTCGCTGCTGGGGTCTATGGCAAGGACGGCTAATTTGCCACCCTGTTTCAGGACATGAAGTCCGAAGACATCGATGGAGGTGGATTTCCCGGCTCCCGGAACACCGGTGATGCCGATGCGGCGGGAATTGCCGGAGTAGGGTAGGCATTTTTCTATCACTTCCTGGGCGAGTGCCTGATGCTGATCGGCGGTGCTCTCGACAAGGGTCACAGCCTGGCCAAGGATGCTTATGTCTCCTTTCAAGATCCCTTCTACATATTCGCCAGCGGTGAGTTGCGGTTTGCGGCGCCGGGGCCGGCGATAGGGATTGACTGTTGGCTGGGAGGTGACTCCTGAGTTTACTTGGAGGCCTTTGTATTCTTCGTTATTTTCAGGATGATTCATGATATTTGAATTTAAGATCTTTATTTTAATCGGGGCCGGGGTCCGGCTGACAATTAGCTTGCCGGCGCGGGGCTCCGGGCCGGGGTCCGGCTGACAGTAGGCTTCGCGAGGGGAGGATTATTCCTTTATTCCTACTATGGAGAGGGTTTTTACCGGATGGAGGGGATCGTCGGTGATTATCTCCACGGGGAGGTTGAAAGGCCCGGCGGGAAGTTTCTTCAAAATTATCGAGAGTCGTGCTTCTTCGGTTTTTGATGGCTTTATCACCGTGGGCTTGCGTTTTACGGATAATGCCTCCGATTTGGGAGAGATGCGGAAGATTGTCATCTTGCTTTTCCCCTGGTTCTGAATCAGGAAGGATATGGATCGTGTTGATTCGCCAGAGAGGATGCCAAGGTCAAGCCTCTCAGGAATCAGATAACATCGGGGCCCTTTGTCAACTTGTTCGGGAGTCAGGCGGGAGAAGTCGGGTGTGACCTTGGCGGAGAAGAGTACTTCCTGCCGGGGTGAATCCTTGCGTGAGTTGTCTGAGATGATGGTTAAGGGAATCTGCACTTCGCCCATTTCCTTGGCTTTCCCGGCATCAAAGAACAGGGCAAACACGGCAATGTCGCCCGGGCCTATTTTCTTCTCAGAACAGCTGACGGTAAGAGCAGGATCAGTGCATATCCATGTCGGGGCGATTGAATCGAGGGTCTGGTTATAGCTGCGAATGAAGAAATTTCGCGATGTACCGGCGGTCATCTCTCCTCCACTGATGCGGAGATCGGACAGGCGCAATGGTCCGCATTCGTAGGGATAGAATTGCGTGAGTGATTCGGGCGTGCCAAGCACATTGCCTGTGATTCCTATTTTATATGAATCGTTTTCCCCGATATAGACACGGATGGATTTGTCAAATTTCCCCGGCCGTCCGGTGGGATCGTAGGTGAATGAGATGACGGCAGTCTCACCGGAGGCGACGGGTTCCTCTGAATAGTCCACGCTGGTGCAGCCACAGCTCGGGCGCGCACCGGTAATGGAAACGGGTTCCGTGCCTCGATTGATGAAGCTGACCGATCCTTTCACGGGCCCGGCTTCCTCTTTCATCAGCCCGAAATCGTAGGTCTTCTGAAGCCATTCTATCTGGGCGTAGGTGACAGCAGGAGAGAGAATGGTCAAAAGAAGGAAGAGGAATGCACTTACGGTTGATTTTCCTTCAGAATGCATATCACTTACCTTTCGGGGTTACGTTGCCTGATACCTTGAGTCGTGCCTTACCGCCTTTGGCGTTGGTCTTGACGGTTACAGTTTTCTCGAAAGGACCAGGCCTACCGATGGGGTTGTAGGTGACTTTGATTGTTCCTTTCTTGCCGGGGGCTACCGGACTTTTGGGAAACTCCGGTTTGGTGCAACCGCATTGAGCAGTTGCTTCGTAAATGATGAGATTGCCGTTGCCGTCGTTAAGGAACTGGAATTCATGACTGACGGGGCCACCGTCTTCTTTTACGATGCCGAAGTTATGACTTTTTTCGGCAAAGCTGATCTTGGCCTGCGATTTCTCTTTTGCCATAGCCGGGATGAGGAGGCATAGGGCGGAGAGTATTAAAAACAGATACTTTTTCATATTGGTTTATTTTTATGCAACCCACGGAGTGGGTTGGGGTTATTTTTGAGGATGGTTTCCGGGGCAGAGCCCCGGGCGGAAACGGCTTCGCGAAGGAAGGCTTGCCAATTTTTTCTATTTAGGGACTCTTGCTCATATTTAACCGCATTGGAGGAGATAAGGTTCTTTTATAACGGAGCCAGGCTTTTTTTCTTGCATCGGCTTCTTTGATATAGGCTTCTCCTATGCCCCTAAGATAGGATTTGCCAACGGAGTCGGTAATTCCTATTTCAGGGAGGGAATCGGCGAGTTCGAGGAAGAGGCTGGCGAACTCTTTTTCGGTGATGAACACTGAGTCGGCCATCCTGACAGAGGGGAAGGTGTAGGGGTTATTGCCGAATGTGATATGGGTGAACATGGCAAGCTTTAGAGCTTCCTGTTTATGGCCGTTCCGGAGGAGCGTGCGCGCACTCGCTGTAATGTCGGCTCGCATCCTTCCAACCATGGTGGCCGGAGTTCGATCCATGTAGGCTTCCCTTGCCGGCGTGCGATCTATATCTATTCCTTCAGGCGGCAGATCGTTGGGAGGGAGGAGAAGGCCGGATATGGCAATAATGGCTGAATCGGTCACTGCTTGCGGTTCTTTACCGAGACGGTAGGCCATCATCCTGTCGGTGAAGTGGGGTGAGAGGCCAAGGAAGAGATTGGAAGCTACGTTCTTCTGCCAATAAATGGGGCGTTTCGCGGCGCATCCTGGAGCAGAATTGGATGCTATTATGTCAAGCATCATCAGCTTACGGAAGTCGAATACGCGGGAGTCGCCGTTTCTTGAAAGGGTGGTGACAGGCATGACCACGGAATCTCCCGAAGCCAGGGTCAGCACCACTTCTCCGGCCTTCACCTTTGCATCGGGGTTCTCCTTCAGTATCTTCAGCATTTCAAGAGCTGGAATGGAAGCGTAGTTATCCTTCTCGGCGGCATCGCGGGTGTGGGCGTGGTAGATTATGTCGGGAGCCTTCAGAATAGATTCAAGAGGCTTTGCATCCTCCCATTCTCCGAGGATGAGAGCGGCATATTTCGGGCTGTTAAGATAGGAGAGGTTTATGACCTTCACGTCGCGCCTTATCCCCTCAACTTCCTGTGCATACCATAGAGGGAAGGTATAATTGTCTCCATCCACGAAGATTACCGCATCCTTATCGAGCGACATCAGTATATTATATGGATAAGAGGATGCCACGCGCCTTCCCGAACGGTCGTGGTCATCATAATTCTGCTGCAGCATAAGTGCCACCACTCCCAGCGACGGGATGAACCCGACAGAGGCGGCCACCAGCATCCTTTTAAGATTGAAGCCGTGGCGTTTTCTCCAAAGATTCTCGAGCCACTCCGCTATTGTCCGCGACAATCCGAGGGCGCCGGCGCCTATCCACATAGCGAATGCCATATAGGATCCGAGGAAAGTATAGTCACGTTCGCGAGGCTCGCCCGGTGTCTGGTTGAGATAGATCACGATCGCCACTCCCGTCATAATGAATAGCACCGCCACAGCACCGCAGGCTATCCGTCCTCGCCAGTTGGAACGGAGCATCCACACGATTCCCCAAATACCGAGGAGCAGCGGAAGCATATAATAGCGGTTCCGGCCTTTGTTATCGGCCCCGGCATGAGGGGGAAGGGCATCCTCTGCCTGAAGCATCGCGTTGTCGATTGAGGGGAATCCGGTTATGAAATTTCCGTGCTCCACTTCACCCGTGGAAGGGATATCATTCTGCCGCCCTGAGAAATTCCACATAAGATAGCGGAAATACATATATCCTATCTGGTAACCGAAGAGATATCTGAGATTCTGGAGATAAGTGGGTCGCAAAGCCACGGGGTGGGTTCGTTTTCCGTCGGCACCCATCTTCGCCACGGGATTTCCCAACGAGTCAACGGCTTCGGATATTTCCACTTTTACCATATCCTTTTCCTCCATTCCTGCCCACGCACGGTATGATTCTATATCGAGCGGGTCGCGGCTCGTGATTCTGGGGAACCACATATCAAGCTCCGGAGTCATCACTTGTTCCAGTCCGTATCCACGCACCACGTAAGCCTCCTTTCCCTTTCTGAAAGCGGCCTTATTTATGGCAGAATCGTAAGGGGTCAGCGTGATTGATGAGGAGGTGTGGCGGAGTCGCGCACCCGGAAGCATCGGCTCGATATGGCGAGTGGTCTGTTCGGTGACATAGCGGGAATAAAAAGGCACGGAATCATCCCTGAATTCCTCAATCATCAACGGACGGCTATGAGGAGTGTGGCCATAAAGCAACGGTGCGGCACCATATTGTTCGCGGGCCTGATAAGCGGCGAAAGAGAAAGGATTGCCGGGCATCGCGGCATTAGGGGGCGCAGGTATGTTGCCGCGGATAGGGATAAGTGCGTAAGAGGAATATCCCGTGAGTAGCATTGCCAGCATCCACATCATCATATTCAGGCGATGGGGCTTGAAATAGGAAGCCCTCACGATAATCATTGCCGCGAGTGCCGAGACGGCCGCACCGGCAAGGAAATTGCCCGAGAAAATGAACAACCCCGAAAGGAAGAGCGGAGGGAAGATAACCAGGGAGAGCACCCCCCGGTTGGAGGAACGCCTCGTGACGGCCAACGCCACAATCAGTGCAATCCCTAACAACGCCACATAGGCGGCCACGCCCCATAGAGGTGTGAGCCCGAGAGTATTTGTGGCGAATAGCTCCAGGTCCGCAGCCAGGGCGATGGTGGAAGGCATCATTCCGACAAGAATGCATCCGACAGCCACGAGCGCCACCATAAATATGAGCAGGATGCGCCACAGGGAATGAATGCCCCTCCGCAAAGCCCAGATGATTGCCAAAGCCGGTATGACAAGCAGATTCAGCTGATGCACTCCCAGGGAGAGGCCGAAGATATAGGCAAGGAGTATGAGGTATCTCCAGGCGAGTGTGATGTTGGCGGCACGCGCCCACTTCAGCATCAGCCATACGGAGAGGGCAGTGAGGAAGATCGACATTGCATACACCTCAGCCTCGACGGCAGAATACCACGTCGAGTCACACCAGCCGAATGCCAATGCTCCTATGGCGGCCGCCCCTCCTGCATAGAAAGCGTGGAGCCGGCGCCGGAAGCCATCGCGTGTTTTAAGCACCCACACCGCCCCGATGAAAATACACTTCGCCAGCAACATCCCGGCCAAAGCCGTTAGGAGACCGCTCGACAGGTTCACAGCCAAAGCGGCATACTTCCCCGGAACAAGCATAGTCACCATCCTCTCCACCAGCATCCAGAACGGGTTTCCCGGCGGATGCCCCGGCACGAGCCTGACAGCGGCCACGACATATTCCGGACAATCCCATAAAGAGACCGTCGGAGGCACCGTGAGCCAGTAGTTGAGCAGGAGAATGGCGAAAACGCTCCAGCTCACCACCCTGTCGGTAAGAATGAAAATCCTATGTCGTTCGAAAGCAATTCTCATAAATATCGTCAAGCTTTGCAATGAAAGAGTTCCAGGAAAGGTTGGTTTCATATTCCCTCAGCGCCTCCCTCCCCATCCTGCTTCGCAGGGTGGCATCGGAAGCGAGCCTCTTCATGGCCTCAGCCAGAGTGGCGGAATCGGCCGGAGGCACGAAAATTGCTGATTCTCCATCCGCAAGATATTCTGTCTGGGCACCGTTACGCGTGCATATCTGCGGGCGGCCGAGGGCCATGTACCTGAGGTTCCCCAGCCCGAAAGCCTCGCTCTCCACTGAAGGGGCCACCCCGAAATGCGAGCGTGCTATGAGGTCGGAAGGGTTGTCGCGCCCGGTGTTCCAGTCTATGGCATCCATCACCTCGCGGATCATCGCCCTTTTGCGTAGGCGGTCGAGGAAATCCGGACTCCCCGCGCCTGCAATCACCAGCCTCATCTTCACATTGCGCAGGGCCATCAGGGCATCAATCAGTGTCTCGAGCCCCTTCCTTTCCGCTATCGGGCCGTGGTAGAGGGCAGTCACCGGGCCCTTCTCCGGCTCCGGGATTGGTGCGGTAATTAGCGGAAGGTAAAGGCTGTTGTGAAGCACATACACCTTATCTGCCGATAGGGGTATATTCCTGTCCTCCCACGAACGGCAGAAATGCTCGTAGGCCAGACGCGAAACGAATATATGGGCATCGATATTGGCATAAAGCTTTCGGAACACACCCGAATCGCGTCCCCTTCTCACGGCATGGCGCGTCACCACAATCCTCACGTCAGCCCGTTTGGCAAGCCAGCGCGCCATCATTGCCGTGTAGGCATCCCGATATCGGTGGGCATGAAGAATCGTTTCCCCCTTGGGTATGGAACGCAGGTAGCGCGCCACACGAAGTATCGATGTAAAATCAAGAAACCCACGCAGGGGGGCGTGAGTCACTTTTATGCCATTGGCCGTAAACCTTGAATCTATTGCGTGCGCCCCTTTGGTTAGCACCTCAACATTCCATCCCTTCTCCTTGTAATGGCGACAGATGTCGAGAGCGTAGGTCTGCGCTCCCGCCATCATGTTGCCGTTTACGATGTGGATTAGGTTTCGCATTCACTTACTCAGTTGGAACCGGTCTCTGCAGTTTAGTTTGCTCCTCCCGAAAGCATCACCGAGATATCCACGCTCGGCATCGAGAGATAGGAGCCTATTAGTTTGTCAACAAGTTTGCCGTTATATGTCACGATTCCGCACTGCACTCCAGGTGTCGTGGCAATCATTCCGTTGAAAGAATCCTTAAGCTGCATCTCCGAAATGAAATTCACCAGGGCGTTCGACATGGCCATGGCCACCGTGCGCGGAACGGATATTGAAGGATGCGTCTCATTGAGGTCGAGAACATATACATTCTCTTTCATTGCGGCGGAGAGGTTCTTTGGAAACTCGAAAGTGCGTGTTGTGAGGCCTGTGATTATCACGTCGGCAGATTTCACCTTGTTGTATAACACACGTGGATGAATTGCTATTGCATCCACCAGATGGCCGCACTCGCGTTTCACCTCCTGGAGGGCGCTGATATCATTATCCATCAGGGTCACCCTCGCACCCTGGGCCACGGCCGACTTTGCGGCGGCCACCATCTCAGTGCCAACGCCTATGAGCAACACCTCACACGGATTAAGGCCGGCAACGGATGCGAGCAACACCCCTTTCCCGCCACCGAGATATGAGAGCGCTTCCTGAGCATACATTATGGCTCCGCGGCCATCGATCTCATCAATGATGTTTGCGAACACCTCAACTTCGTTATGGCTCACCATATTGTCGAGGCAGCCTGTGATGATGTGCTGGGAGAGGAGAGCCTTGATGGTGGAATGCTCGAAGAGGGCTGAACCCATCATGCAGAGCAGGCCGGCGCCTTTCTGCATTTTCTTTATATCCTTTGCACGCAGCGGAGAGTATGAAAGCACGAGCGGAGAGCGTAACGCCTCATCGCGGGTCACAATCTTCACCCCGTATTCAGCGTATGTCTCATCAGAGAAGCTCACGTCAACTCCCGCGCCTGTCTCCATGCAGATCTTCACTCCGGCCGAAGTTAGCATGCCGCACGCCTCGGGAGTGAGGAGCATTCGGGTTTCGTCGGTATCGGGATAATTGCCCACCATGCCGATCCTAAGACCGGATTCCACTCTCTCAATAGTTTCGACCATCTCCTGAGGGTCGAGCATCATATCATTATCTTGATTTGTCATGGCTCAGAAATTTATTGCCTTAAAATTAACATTTAAATTTCTATTGACAAAATTTTTCATTGCAGAAACCTCTTTTTAAATTCCTCCACCGAGGAGTCAATCTGAAATCTATCCTCGAGCAGGTTGCCGGGGAACACGATTTGTGCCCTTGAGTAGAAGGGATTCCGGTTTTCGAGCCCCTTTGCCACCTCCATCCTTATCTCGGCTTCACTCTTTCCGGCCATCAGGGGGCGGCGCGAGTTATTTATAACCAGCCTGCGCACTATGCATTCCGGTTCCGTGTCGAGGAAAACGGTAGAGCCTTTCCCGTTCATGAAATCCATATTGTCGAAGAAACAGGGTGTGCCCCCTCCGCATGAAATTATGGTGTTTTCAAATTCGCCGGCCTCTTTGAGCATTGCGCTCTCCTTGCGACGGAAACCCTCTTCACCTTCCGAGGCGAAAATCTCACGCACTGACTTGCGGAAACGCTGTTCGATATAGAAATCGAGGTCAATGAAATCCCATCCCAGTGAGCGGGCAAGTGCGCGCCCGAAGGTGGTCTTTCCCGAAGCCATGTAGCCTATGATGAAAATTCTTTTTATACTTTTATCCATATTCGTTTCAGTTTAGGAGGGTTGTTACAGGGCGATTAGGGGAGCCGGATTTAAAGTCGCTCCGGTCATCACGCGTTCATATTTCGACAGGTAAGCCTTCGCCATTACGTGAGAATTGAAGAGGTCGCCGGCATATTCCCTGCATCTGTCCGGATTGAAGCCGGCGCCCTCCTTGATTGCGAGGGCCAATTCTTGAGCGGAATCGGATAGGAAGCCGCAGTTGCCCACGAGTTCAGGGAGCGAGCCGTTTGGAGTGCCATATAGCGGTGCGCCATACCAGAAAGATTCGGTTATGGCAAGTCCGAACGGTTCGGGCCACAACACAGGAAAAACAAGCCCTCTCGAACGCGGAATGATGCGTGCCTTCTCCTTATCGGTCACCATCCCGTGGAATTTTGCATTGGGATCGGCAGAGAATTTGAATCCCATCTTGAAACTCAGCCTTGTGGCACCCATAATGTCTATTGGGAGGGAGGCGAGCCGTGCAGTCCGGATAGCCCCCTTCATGTTCTTCACGCTCCATGCTCCCTTGCCCAGAAAATGGAGTCTATCCCTGTGGTTTCTGATATCGGCCTCAGGATAACGGTTCCAGTCAAGGCCATTGTAAACAAACTGGTCGCTCCCATGTCGGCGGGCATGGTCGGAGGAGACGAAAACGGAATTTATGTCAAGGCTCGCACCGGCCGGATTGTTGCCGTGAATGGTGACGATATAAGGCTTATTCAATGAACGGGTGTCGGTAACATTGTTGAAATGAACCACATCCACATCATCCGGTATCAGTTCGGCCACGGGCTTCCCGGGCAGGTATTCCACCACCTTGGCAAAGGGGGAACATGTTCCTTTGGCGGCCACTAACACCACCTCATGCCCCAGGCCGGAGAGGGCGGTGCCCAGATCCCACACCACTCTTTCCGTGCCGCCGTAGGCCTGCGCCGGCAGCACACTGTTGCAAACCAAGGCAATCTTCATGAGCGAAAAAATCGTTTAATCTATTCGTTAATTTTCAGCAGTCACTTCAATTATCACCGGCCGCTTCACAGGATATTCCTCAGGATTCCCCATATAATTATTGCCACCCCTATGGTGGAAATCATCATCGTGGAATGAAACGCCCTGAACAGACGGGGTGTCTTGTCGGGAAAAAATTCAAGCCATATATAAATGAGTATCACAGGAGTCAAGCACATAAGGAAAGGGTTGTGCTTCCAGGCCGCGGCCACATCGGCGTGCAGCAGCGAATGAATCATCCTCTGCGACCCGCAGCCAGGGCAGTCAAGCCCCGTAAGGCGGTGGAAAACACACTGAGGCATCGCGCGGCTCACTTCCGGATCAACAGCGAAATAGAACAGCGAGAGGAGGATGAGCACCGCGAAGGCGCCGATAAACATGAAGCGTCGTTTGGCTATGGTCATCAGGAGGGGGAAAGGAGTGTGAGGGGAAGATAAAGAGCCATCCCGATTACACCAAGCACGATGGAGACGATGATCCATATCTGAGCCCTGTCGGAACATCTTTTCGCACCCTCATAGTCCTTGGCATAATATTTCGAACTCACCTGCGCACTGTAGATTATGGCCACGATTGCCGGAACAAAGCAACACAGCACGAGTGCCAGCACCGACCAAACCATGTAAGTGGGAGGCATCGGTTCGCTCTCCTGCTGGAAAGGTTGGTAAGGAGTGGCGGGAGGCGGGGGCTGAGGAGCCGGGTTGCTGTTGTTATGCTGAGGGCCATCAGGCAGAGGGGGAGGAGTGGATTCCTTCACTCTTTCAGGATCGAAATCAAGTTTGAGTTTTTTTGCCCATTCCTCATCGGGAGTGGGGGGAGGGGTTACGGG
>CAMWIH010000079.1 GCA_947174305.1 uncultured Porphyromonadaceae bacterium
ATTCTATTCAACACAAACTTTCATAACAACACTTTTTTAGCATCAAAGTGTTGTTATGAAAGTTTGTTGGTTGTTTATAAGTGGTATTGAAAGAAGATTATTTCCCGGACGATGTCTCAGAGGTTTTTGAGAAGTCTGCGGACGTAGATGCCTATATTGGTTTCATGCTTGTCAATGCCAAGTTTTTTTCTTATTGCACTGCTTATATTGACGTGGCTGCGTTTCTTCATATATTTTCCTACCTCAACGCCACGCAACCCAAGTGCATAAAGGCACACGTAATTAATTTCACTTACAGTCAGATTATGATCTTCAAAATATTTTATAAACTTTGGGTGGGAAGCTTGAAAAGCCAACCGATTCGAGTTCATAAATTTTTCCGTATCTTGGGTGATTTCTCTGACCCATTCATCGTATGGGCGCCCGTATTGGTCGTTTGCTGTTATATAACTTGCCAATAATCCATTCAGCATCTCAATACGAGTTTGGATTGCGTTTCTTACTTCCTGTGGAATGTCCTCAGGTGTATTTAATAAATTTCTCAGACTTTCACTTTCTGTCTCTAATTCCTCAATGCGATGGATTAGATTCTCTGCCTCCAATTCCGCATTGCGCGTTTGCTCCAATGCTAATTCCTTCTCTGTTTTAAGTTTTGCATTATCAGCCTCTATTGTCTTGGACTGTTGGATTACAAGATTTTTTTGTATTCTGTTACTACGATAGAGCAATAATAAAATGCTTAACCCCATCAAGAGAATGATAATTCCGATTATGCAAATAAAAATTATCTTTGACTTCCGGTTAGCTTCCTGTTCAGTTTTCAACACAAATTCATGTTTTTCATTAATTTCTTTAATTTTTTCATTAAACTTTAATGAATTTACAGAATCGGAGGTATCAACGAAACGTTTATACGCATCCAAGGCAGATTTATAGTCATTCATATCTTCGAGTACGGAAACTGTAATTGCCTGATGTTTTAACGTATCGTAGCTTGTTTTCTGTTCGCTTACAAATTTCAGCAAGTTTAATGCTTGAGCGTTATTGCCTACTTTATGATGCACTAAAGCTAAATTTAATATTCCCTCGATGTTTATATTGCTGTAATCCCCTTCTCTTTCCAATAAATCTGTTAATTCCTTTTTTGAACCGAAAGTGGTATAGTAAGAGAGCATGTTGCGTTTTAGCCTTTGTTGCTCAAGACTATCAATAGTGTCAAATTCCTTAAGGAGTCGGACGGTGCTGTCTGCCAGCGCTCTATTCTTAGTTATGACGGCGCCATTAAGTAAATTCAGATAACAGTCAAATTCAAACTCTTTTTTTGAAAGTGCCTTATATATATTTGATGCTGTTTTGTAGTTTTCAATATAGCTATTGAAATCATAAAATTCGAAATATAAGTATCCAATTGCTTCGTATGTTCTTGCCATAGCCAATGAATCAGTATATCCTGTAGAATTATCAAGAGCTTTGAGGTAGGAATCGAGAGCCTTGTCTAAATCTCCATTATTCTGATAAATGCATCCCTGATAATAGTAGGTTTTCATTTTCTCATCAGGATTCCCTGAATTAAGATAGTAGTCAATGGCAGGTTGGAGTATCTCGAACGTAGTGGTGTCAATGTAGTTTTTATCTATAGCCATTGACATCAAAATTGCATATCGCGCCTTCTCCTTTGCGGAGTTGAGATTAGAATTATTTAATCCCGTTAAGATTTTTAAAGCAGAATCCGGGTAAGTCTCCATTATATTCTCCGCCTGGTTAAGCTTATCTATGTTAGGAGAAGTGTTACAAGATGAAAAAATACAAAGGGTAGAAATGATTATTAATAAGAGGTATGGGGGTATTCTCATGACAAACATAATATAAACGGCTTGGTAGCGGTTTTGCACCATAAATATCCTGCAAAGATAATATTTATTTCAATATGTTGGTGCATTATGTTATAATTCTAAGAGTATTCCCTGTCTGTGGGTAGATATAATCCGAGGGGGGGAACTTGCAAGTTCCCCCCCTCGGATTATATCATTTTCAAATTATCTGAAGGAGTTTCAGTTCATCGATAATTTCATGTCCGGAGAGGGTGCGGCGACGTGAGATGGTGCGCGCAAACTCATCTATGGCCGGCATCACGCGCGGATTATTGAAGATGCGCCGCATATAGCTTGTGGTGCGGTTATAGATATTTTCGATTTCATCATCTTCAAGGGAACAGGTCTCTTTCCCTTCCTCCGCTATTTCCGAATAAATGGTGTCGAGTATTTCCGAGGGCACGGGTGAATGCATCCTTACCATCGAGCGCGCCATGACGTTCGATATCACCATCGCTGAAGTGATATAGAAATTATGAAGGAGATTATCCCAGTTGGCTTTCACCGAAATTGCCGGAGAGGCAGGGTGATAATACTGGTGAGAGAAGTTAACCATCGGGCCGTCGGCATCGAGGGAAATGTCGGCCACAAAATCCATCGCGTCGAGTGCGGCCAAAGAGATGGCCATTCCGGCAAGACCGTAAGCCTTGTCGTCTTCATTGAGATATGTGAGTGTGAGCGTTTCAGCCATATAATTAAGTTCTAAATAAACCGGTTTAATCCATTCTTTTATTACTCAAACAAAAAACAGCGGGGATTGGTTTTTCTATCCTGCACCTTCTCAAAAGAGAACCGACAGACCTCCGGCAAAAGTGATTCCCTGCGATGGCTGGCCCGGCAATATCTCTATTTTACGGTTCAGGAGATTATCGGCTTGCAACCATAGGGAGAATTTGTCGGAGAAGGAATATGATGCACCGAAGTCAAGGCTCGTCACATCGGGGAGGCGATAAGCGGTGAGCACGGTTTCATTGAATCCCTTGTCGTTATGATATGGGCCGTAGATATAGGCATTGCGCACTCCGCGGTAATTATAGGCAAGTGTGAGCTTGAGCGGTGTCCACGGATTTGTCTGGGCCTCTATCCCTGCCACCCATCTTGGGCGGTCGAGACCGTTGAAATATCCTGTAGTGCCTTTCTGTGGTTGGTAAGACCCACTCGCCGATATTTTGAAAATAGAGCCGAAGTCATAATTGATGTTTGCCCTCAGACTGTAACCGTGCAGATTGTAGGTATCCTCTTCGAGGAAGGAATAATTGAGCGGAACATTACCGAAGCTCTGCATCATTCCTTCGGGGAGATCCGACCCATAGGCAAAGGGTCCGTAATTGAGGAGTTGCTGATACCATCCGCCGAGATATTCCCCGCGAAGCACCTTGAATGCGAATCCGATTCCGGCCGAGAACCCTGAGAATGGACCGAATGATGCGCCAAACTCTCCATCGAGAGGGGAGTAAACGGGTGCCGTGTTGAGTATGAAGGGCTGTTGGTAGTAGTCAAGTTCGGCACCTGAGGCCAGGGTGTGAAGCCGGCTTCCGCCTGCAAGGTGGAGGTAAAGGCGAGCCGGTCCTCCGTCGAAATCCACCGCCACATCCGGGGCAAAATGGAAGAGGTCATAGCGATCCCCTTTCTTACCGGCTCCTGCGGCGATATCGACATCCACCCCAAGACGGAAATTCAGACGATCGATGGAGAATCGGTAATAGGGGGTGAGGGTGAACATGCCGTATGTGTCGGGCTTAGAGGGGTGAAACAGAGGGCTTGCAAGTGTTTCGTTATCCTTATAGCCGGAATAAGCCACAAGGTCGGCATTCAGGTCAATCCCTAAGGATGATTTGGAGGAGGTGGGGAAGAGCACCCCGGCATTCAGATAGAGGTTTGTCTCGCGTGTGGATTTCAGTGACGCCACTTCAAAAGCCGTGGGACCATTGACCCTCATATCCGGAATATCATACATTCTGCGATATCCGAAATATCGGGCGCCCAAAGATGCGTTCCAGGAGATATTGTCGGAAACTGACGGTGACTGCCAGCCCACTCTGGCTGATAGATCGTTGAGGGTCTGAGTCGGAGCCGACGGGATTTCCGAGGAGGAGAAGCTACCCGGCAACCAAACCGGATTGAAGCCATAGTAGTTGAAATTTCCTATGTGATAGTCTATGGCGGCGTCAAGGCGTCCGACCTCTTCAAATTTGTGCGAGCCATATATGCCGATTGTTTCATCATACCGCCACTGACGGGTATCGGCAGAGATTTCTGAAAGTTTTGGTTTCCAGAGGGAGGTGGAATTATGTTGAAAGCGCACCCCCATTACCGACTTATCCGTCTGAATGAAGCGATAGCCTGCCGAGAGTGTCGAATTTAGCCAGGATCCTGCGCCCAATTCAAGGTATCCCCGGTTGTCGGCCACTTTCCTTGTGTCGCGCCAGCCGAGGGCCGGCATTGTATAAAGGCCAGGTATGAAGGAGGCTGTGATTCCTTTGGCATCGTACGACAGTGGGGTGGTTTCGAGGGAGAATTTTTCCTGACGGGGGAAAGCATTGATGCGGTCGAGCCGTATTACTTCCGGAATGTATTTTCCCTCCACAGATATCGACTGGTCAAATTGTGCTGAAGCCGGAATAAGGGTCAGCAATGAGGTGACGGCAACTATATATCGTTTCATTATTTCCAAGTTTTAAGACGTGAGGATATGGCATTCAGGATCTCGGGTTCCTTCCCGGGATAATTGTCACGTAATGACTGGAGATATTCCTTGGCGAGAAGGGTTTTCCCTTGAGCGTGGTAGGCATCGGCAAGGAGGATGAACCCTTTGGCGAGCCAGAATTCGTGGGGTGTTCCGGCATCAGTGAAATCGAGAGCGGTTTTCTCGGCAAGGGCATATTGTTTCGCGTCGAGATAATATTGGGTAAGCTCCACGGCGGCTTTTGCCCCTGCTTCTGAAGCGGGATTTTCAGCAAGACCCTGAAGTATGGCCACCGCCTCAGATGCGCGGTTCATCTTCATCAGGGCGTTGGCTTCGATTAGGGAGGCCTCCTCAAGTTGCTCGGCCGAGAGTCCGCCGGCAAGGCGGGTCTTGCGGGCGTATGCCAATTGCTCAGCGGAATCGGTAGAGGTGCGCATTATTCCTGCAGCAGCTTCGGCCCCGAAATCCTGCGGAGCGGTCTTTTCAAGTTCCCGGTAGGCAAGAAGGGCATCTTTGGTCCGGTCCAATTTATTCTCCAGTATCTCGGCCTTCATAAGAAGTGCCTCCGGAGCCTGGGGCGAATGTGGACGCTCTGCCACAAGGCGCGACAACGTTAATTCAGCTTCTTCATATTTCTTCTGCTGTTCCAGAGAATATGCAATGTCAAGAAGGGCCTGTGCCAGATATTTTCCATCAGGATAATCATTCACATAGTTGCGCAGGAGGGTTATGTCGCGGCTATTGTCAGTGTAGGCAATTTCAGCCCCGTCGAATGCAAGCTGCTCCATTTCTCTCGGATCAAGCTGGGTGGCACCGGGCACAGAGCTGAGGAAGTGGGAATATTCCCTCAGTCCACCCACCGAAGCATAATATTTCTTAAGGTCGTCATTGGCCATTTCCGCCTCTTCGCTTGAGGGCCACCGACGGATAATCTCCTTATATTCCTCCACCGCATCGTTGGCTTTCCCTTTTTTCATATCGGCGATGGCCAAGTTAAGGAGAGCCTTGCGTGCCTGCGAAGCGTCGGGATATTTTTTTGATACCTCCCGGAAAGCGGATGCCGCGTTGTCACTCTGCCCAAGGCTTTCGTATGTCATGGCCTTTTCAAGCAACGCACTCGGTATCCATCGGGAACCGGGGAAACGGCTTTCGATTTCCGACAGTTCGCGAATCTTACCTTTGGTGTCGTTGCTTAGTCCCAGCATCAGGGCGTGACGGTAGGTGGCGTAGTCAGCATCGGCGGCGCCATTCTTGATGGCTTGTGCGTAAAGACTCTTGGCCTCGGAGTAATTGCCGGTATAATACAGGCAGTCGGCCCGGCGGATCATGGCGTCATCCCTCATTGTGGACGGGAGTGCGGGTGAGGCGGAAAGGGCGGATGAAAAATCGCGTGCCGCCGATGTGTAATCATCAAGCATATATTCTGCGTATGCCTGGTCATAAATGGCAAGTGTGCGGTTGGCCGAGGGCTTGATTCCGGAGACGGCAGCCCTGTAAGCCGCTTTCGCGCCTTTGAAGTCTGCAAGAGAATAAAGGGCATCGCCGAGCCATAGCTGGGACTGGGCTGCTATTGAGGCATCGTGAGCGGAGAGGGCGATTGATTGGCGCAGATAGTCGGCTCCTTCTGAAGGGTTTCCGTTGGCCACACATTCCACCCCGAGCTCGTAAAGAATTTTCTGCTTTGCGGCCAACACTTTTCCCGACGGGTGTCGGATGGCGTTAATGCTTTGGAGAGCTTTGCTGTAATTACGATCGTTATAGTAGGCTGTGGCTAAGTATTCTTCCACTTTTGGGGTGTATTCGGAATCCGGATAGCTTGCAATGAACTTTTCCATCAGGTTTGCTGACGAAGAGAAGGGTATCTTGCCTCCACGAGTCATTGCCGCGGCATAATTATAAAGTGCTGTCTCGGTCACGGCAGGGTCGTAATTCATCTTGGCAGCCTTTTCAAAAGCCATCGCGGCGGCATCCATATTGCCGCTCTTGAGGTCGCACTGGCCGATATATAGCCACGCGCTTTGCCCAAGGTCGGAATCCAGCCCTGTCAATGCTTCGAATCTTGTAGAGGCGGAGGCGTAGTCGCCCTCCTCATAGTCGGCCACGCCCAAGGCATACACTGCATCAGGTGCCGGTTCGGAGGAGACCTCTTTTATATATGCCGAAAGGAATTTGCGGGCTTTGGAGTAATCTCCTTCCTTGAAATATGATATACCCGTTATGCGGTTTGTCTCGGGCATCAGCTCCGGGGAAGTGTCTTTGCCAAACAAGATTTTTTCGGCATCAGTCACTTTTGAGTAATGTCCTCTCGAAAAGTCTATCTGGGCGAGGTAATAGGCGGGTTCAATTCCATCTACCTTCCCTTCAACTCTTGAAAACCCTTCGTATGCCTTGTCATAATCCTTGTTGACGTAATCTATGTATGCATCATAAAACCGGACGGCCTGCTTGTATTCCGGTATGTTGGCTATCCTTTTCAGTAAGGGGCGCGCCTGGTCAGCCTTGTCTGTCTTGATAAGGGATAGAGCTTTGCGATAAGAATAGAGGTTTTTGTCGGAGCGGTTAAGGCGGTCGAAATCAACAGTGTAGTAGCCATCAAGGGCCTCTTCCCACTGATGGTTGAAAAAGTGGAAATCAGCGATTGCCAGACGTGCTTTAAGTGCGAGCGGAGAGGCCGGGAAGCTGCGTTCGAAGTCGCGCAAAAGCTCTATGCACTCGCTGTCGCCACGGTGGTAGAGTGCTTCGGCAAGCATATACACATATTCCTCACGGCTCTCAGGAGAGAGGGCATCGAGGATGCTGAAATCAGTATCCCTTGTATGCAGCATTTTCAGTTGATCGATTACCCCTCCATAGTTCCCGGCATCGAGCATGGTGCGGGCGCGTTCCATATATCCTTGAGCGGAAGGGGAGAAACGTTCCGGCGAGGCAGAGGCTTGGGCGGAAACCGAGAGATTGGGCAACAGTGTCAGTATTGCGACGGCGGCAGAGAGTAGTCCCTCTCGTCCACGTGAATGCTTGTCGAAGTTCTTCTTCATATAAGATAGTTTATGCGGCATTAGCAGTGAGACAGGAAAGGCTATCCACTCCCTTTCGTTATCTTCAATTCCAAAAGCCGATTAAAACGCAAAAATAATAAATAAAGGGAAACGGAGCAAATCGGGGATGTAATTATCCCTCTCCCGGTGGCCGGAAGAGGGAATCGTATTGAAAATTTATAGGGGAATCAACCCCGATACAGGATTCTAAACAATATCAATTCAGAATATCATCTTCTCAAGTATGTATATGCCGACACCGGCAAGATAACCTAAGAGTGCGAGCCAGGTGAATTTCTTAAGATACCAACCGAAGCTTATCTTTTCGAGACCCATCGCAATCACCCCGGCCGCCGAACCGATTATCAGGATGCTTCCTCCGACACCGGCACAGTATGATAAGAGTTCCCAGAATGTGCCGTCGATCACGAAATCGGCAAAATATCCTGTGGTGCCCGGGTCGGCCACGGGATACATTCCCATCACACCGGCCACCAATGGCACATTGTCAACAATAGAGGAAAGCGCACCTAACACCACATTTATGATATAAATATTGTGAATCTTTTCGTCAAGCACATTGGCCATTCCCGAAAGTAGGCCTGTTGATTGCAACACGGCCACAGCCATCAGGATTCCAAGGAAGAAGAGTATGGAAGGCATATCGATGCGTGCTATAATCTTGGGAAGGCGCAGCTCTTTGGCCGAATCGAGCATCTTCTTGGAATTATAGAAAATCTCAGTGAACACCCATAAACACCCGAGCACGAACAGGATACCCACAAAAGGGGGCAGATGCGTGATTGACTTGAACACAGGCACGAATATCAGGCCACCTACACCGAGGAAGAAGATAGTTTTCCGTTCCCCTTTAGATATGAAACGGTTTTCCGTTTCGAAAGGGGGCTGAGATTCAAGGGTGCCGTGAAGGCTTCTTGCGATGATTGCAGTCGGAAGCACCATGGCCACCAAGGAGGGGAGAAGCACGTATGAGAGCAGAGCCGGAGCAGTCACATTTCCTTTCACCCACAGCATGATAGTGGTTACGTCACCAATCGGAGACCACGCACCACCGGTATTGGCCGCCAATACAATGGCTCCGGCATAAAGCCAGCGTTCCTGCTTATCGGCTATGAGTTTGCGAAGCAGTAGGATCATCACTATGGTAGTTGTGAGGTTGTCGAGGATTGCCGACATGAAGAATGTGGTGAATGAGATGATCCAAAGGAGTTTCCGTTTGTCACGCGTTGTGATGCGGTCGGTGATGATGCCGAAGCCTCCGTGCACATCCACCAATTCCACGATTGTCATGGCACCGATGAGGAACAGAAGGGTCTGGGCAATATCGCCAAGATGTTCCACAATGTCGATATTCAGCACATACTCAAGGGCCTGGCGTGCCGGAGAGGCATCACTGAGCGACGGATTCTCTGCAAGGAATCTGTGGAAATGCTCCCCCGAGACTTTCGGCACTATATCGGCCGCGCCCAAGGCATAAAGAACCCACATAAGCATTCCGAGCACCAGTGCGGAGGCTGTCTTGTCGATTTTCAGCGGATGCTCAAGAGCAATCGCAAGATAGCCGACTACGAAGATAATTACAAGAGCGGTTAACATCAGAGAGTATTTATGGTTGTTTAGAGATAAAGATGTCCGGACATTAAACCGTCCGAACAACTTCATTGCAAAGGAAAGCATTTATCTGCGATTGTGCAAATAAAATTAAAGAAATTTTTCTTTAATTATTTGGTGGCACATTCCTTTACCACATTCATTAGCACTCCCTCGGAGGCGAGAATATTCTCAACGAATTCCCGGAACGCTCCATAACCTCCCCTAACTTCCCCTATATAACGCACTTGCGCCTTCACGTAAGGGGGAGTATTCTCGGGACATCCGCTGAACCCCACTTCACGGAGCAGGGGAAGGTCGTTTATGTCATCTCCTATGAAGGCCACGTCGTTCAGGGTTATCTCAAGTTCAGCGCATAATTCTCGTGCCAACGAAAGTTTATCCTTAACTCCTAAATAGCAACGGTCTATTTTAAGTTTCTCAGCTCTCTTGGCCACGATAGGGGTGTTCTCTCCGGTCATTATGGCTACAGGTATATTCAGCTGGCGCAGAAAGATCACGCCCCAGCCATCCTTTACAGAAAATCGTTTCATCACGTCGCCGTCGGCGGTGTAATACATTCCTCCGTCAGTCCAGACTCCATCTATGTCGGTTATGAATAATTTGGGAAGCATTTTCAGGTAAAATTAATGGGGTTTTAACATGATTAAACATGATTTATCATGATGCATCATGATTATCAAGATTCATCATGTTGCATCAAGATTCATCATGAATTATCTTGATTATTCCAAAGCCGAAGGGTATATAATCTCATCTGCTTCAAGCGTTTTGGAAAGTTTCTTTCCGATCACTTCCTCTTTCTGACTCCATTTGAAGCCGTCGCCCGGTGAGAGGAGATGTAGGTCATCCTCGCTGATTACATGTCCTTGCGGAAGTTCACGACGGGTGGCAATGGAACGTTCGAGTTTAATCTTTGCCATCTCCACGGCGGGATCTATATATAGGTCATCGCGTCCGAGCCAACGTTCGGCCACACGGATATCGCGCACCATACGGTTCACCCCGTCAGGACCAAGAGAGCCCTGCTGATCAGTGCCCTTCATGTGGCGGTCGATGGTGATATGCTTCTCTATTATCTTAGCCCCCATTCCCACGGCAACGGCAGGAGCAGCGATGCCGATGGTATGGTCTGAGAACCCTATGGTATATTGAGGATAATTTCTCAGCAGATATGATATGGTGCGCAGGTTAAGGTTGTCCGGACGGGTGGGATACTGACTCACGCAGTGCAGGATAGCTATATCAGAATGGTGACGAGTGATCACCTCCAGGGCGTCGTCAAGCTCCTTTTTCCCGGCCATTCCGGTTGAGAGGATAATCGGGATGCGGGTCTCGGCCATCGCTTCGAGGAGCGGAAGGTTGGTGAGGTCGCGGCTTGCCACCTTTAACCGGTCGGGAGTGAAAAGCTTCAGCAATGACAGACAGCCCGGTGAACATAAGGTCTCAACAAAATCAAGACCCAGTTCCTTGGCGTGACGATACACCTCCAGATGCTCCTCATCAGAGAGTTCAAGAAAAGCCCTGTGTTCACCGTATGTGCGGCCGAATGAATGAGGCGAATTGTAAGGGCGGTTCATCTGCTCGGCGGCAAGTTCCTCCTTGAGGTCGCGTTTGGTGAGCTTGACCGCATCCATCGGGAGAAGGTCAAGATTGGAGGCCTCGTCTCTCACGGGCCGTGCCACAAGGTCAACGATAAGTTTGGCGATATCAACCGAGCCGTTGTGGTTTTGACCGATTTCTCCTATTATATAAGTATGTTGGTGTTCATTCATTTTTCGTTCTGAATAATATTAGCCTTCATTATACTACCGTATTCGGGATTCTCATCCACAAGATTCACCAGGGCTTCCAGCGACCCGTCAGTCTCATTCTTAACTCTTTCTGAAAGTTCATTAAGAAGCTTAAAATCGGATGGAGTGTCGAGGGTGAGCCTGATATCGGTCCTTCTCTTCAGGAAATCGGGTAGGGGAAGACGGGCAATGGAGAATGTGTCGGGATGGGTGTAAAGATAGATCGTGACGTGTTCCAGATAAAGTTTCTCATCCGTGAGCGACGAAGCCTTGCGCAAGGCATTGGTGGTGGCGAGTTCAGCAAATAGTCCGAGATGGGATTTTATCGTAGGCCTGCCGTCGGGGAAAGCATAGCAGACATAATCCGCTCCCGTTTCATCCTGCGCCTCAAACATTCTGCCAAAAGAGGAGGCATCAAGGAAAGGATTGTCGGAGCAAACACGTATCAGACGCTTGAGTCCGAATTTCTCCGCCGCCCCTATGAATCTTGAAAGCACATTCTCCTCGCTCCCACGGAAGCAGCCTATGTTGTGTTGCCGTGCCACCTCTTCCAGAACATCGTCGGCTGGGTTGATTGTGGTGGCAAGCACAATGCGCTTATCCGGACACTCACGTTTGATATTCTCTATCACGATGTCTATGATTCTCTTCTCACCGGAAAAGGGGAGAAGTATTTTTGCCGGCATACGTGTTGACCCCGACCGGGCCTGGATCACGATTCCATCTTCTGAAAATTCTCTGTTCATGGTTTTTCTCTTTTGAAGGCATCAATGAAACTGCCAGGTGTGATGTTTATGACCTCTTTGCCCAGTGTCAATGCATAATCCCTTAGGATGAAATAAGCTTTGAAAGCCACATGCATGTGATAGAGGATCGTATGAAGGTGTGCCGAATCAAGGTTCTCCTTCTTAACGGTGTCTGCTTTCGAAGAGTCGCGGTCATAGAAATGCTTCTGATGCATTAGCACCTCATTATCATCGTTCACAGTGATTTCAGGCAGCCAGGAATGATCCGCACCGGCCAGATAGATTTTCTTGAAGGGCATCCTCAGTGCCGTGGCGATAGCCGGAATCAGCACATTGTGAGGACGCGGCATACCGAGGCCTTTACGGTAAACCCATTTCTCGAAAGAGAAGAATCCTTCAACTGGTGTGGTGTTGTAGATATGCACGGCGATGTTGGGGTTTTTCTCCACAATGGGTCGCCACTTGGGATCGGAGAGGGCACGTGCAGGCACGAAGAGATGCAACGGCCATTCGGTTTTGCGGGCAAGCGAACCGAACACCGCTTCTCTCTTTTCGTCCACAATCCAGAAAAGAGGATCGGCTATTATGTAGAGTTCCGGACGCAGTTCACTGAATATAGGAGATGTGGCGAACAGATTGACAGCGAGAAGAGTCTTGCTATCGAGAAACTCACGGTGTTGCTGCACAGTAGAGGAGAGCGAAGGGCCGTTTGCGAGAATCACGAGCTCATTGCCACATCCCCGCAAGTCAGGAAGCGGTGATGGACGACGCGAAAGAAGAGGAATCTTCACCAGGCTCAGAAATGTCTGCTCGAGGTTCGCTCCCCATTCCGCTATTTTATCTAATTTTCCCATTCTCTCTAAATTTAACCCAAAGTTATCAAATTTTTTTGAGGTTAGGAAAATAAAAGGGAGATTATGAGTATAAAAACTTAGAAAATGCTTAAATTTAAATATGTGGAGTAAACATAAA
>CAMWIH010000080.1 GCA_947174305.1 uncultured Porphyromonadaceae bacterium
GCAAAATTACAACCCAACTGCAACCTCCAAAAGGTGTACTTCAGTTAATGCTTACGATAAGCCATTCGAAGCATATTCAAATTAGATTACATAAGAGGGATAAATCTTCCTATAAGATATAAGAAATCGGCAACGGTTATCCGCTGCCGATTTCTTATATGTTATAGGTTCACAAAAGACTTTTACCAGATAATCACACGCTCCTCAGCGGGACGATACATCTTATCTCCTTCCTTAACATCAAAGCTCTGGAAGAATGGTTCAATGTTACGAAGAGACACGTTCACACGATTGATTCCGAGAGAGTGGACATCACCGGTTGTGAGAGAACGGATTTCCTCGTCACGAATGTTGCCTGCCCAAAGGTTTGCGAAGTTCATGTAGAAAACTTTCATCGGGTCGATGCCATCAATCTTGGCACATTCTTCTGTGATATCAACGCCTTTCTTTTTCTGAGAGTCAAGGAATGCGGTCATGGCAATGCGGAGGCCGCCCTGGTCAGCAATATTTTCTCCAAGTGTATATTCTCCATTTGCGTGAAGGCCGGGGAGTACTTCAATTTCGCTGTACTGATCGGCAAGACCCTTGGTAAGAGTCTGGAATGCCGCGGCATCTTCTGCTGTCCACCAGTTCACCATATTTCCATCGGCGTCAAACTGGCTGCCCTGATCATCAAAGCCGTGGGTAAGTTCATGGCCGATCACTACACCGATACCGCCATAATTTTCTGCGTCAGAAGAATTGGGATCATAGAAAGGAGCCTGAAGGATACCTGCCGGGAATACAATCTCATTATTGAGAGGATTGTAATATGCATTGATGGTTTGCGGTGTCATCCCCCATTCTTCGCGATCCACGGGTTTGCCCCATTTCTCCAGATAGCGGTCCTGAGCCCACATATTGGCATTATGAATGTTTTCGTAATATGAAAGGGAGGGATCGACGTTCAGTTTTGAATAATCTTTCCATTTGTCGGGATATCCGATCTTAACAGTTATCTTGTTGAGCTTCTTCAATGCCTGAACCTTTGTGTCATCGCTCATCCAAGGGAGATGAATGATATGTTTGCCAAGGGCGTTGCGGAGATTCTCAACGAGACCTTCCATATAAATTTTTGAGCTTTCAGGGAAATATTCAGCCACATAGAGTTCACCGATTCCTTCACCCATGATACCCTCAACTACGCCGAGAGATTTTTTCCAGCGGGGACGTTGCTGTTCAATGCCACTGAAAACTTTGTTGAATTCAAATGAAGCATTGGAGAAGTCATCGCTCAGATAGGGGGAAGCACCTGATACAACCTCCCACATATAAAGATCTTTCTTCTCTCTGTCGGTGAGCGTGCGATTAAGGAAATCACCCTGTTTAACAGTATTAATTGCAGTGACGATAAGGTTTTCCGGAGTCTCTATACCCATAGTCTCTTTAAAGAAACGGTCCCATGGGAAAGATGGAGCTATTTCTTTCACCTGAGCAAGGGTGCGAGGATTATACATTGCCGGAATATTGCGACTCTGCTCACGGGTCCAGGTGGAGTCGGCAAGAAGAGTCTCAGCTTTCATCACACTCTTCACAACTCTCTTGGCATCTTTCTTGGAGAGTCCCGCAAGCATCATCTGAGTCTCTATGAGTTTCTGATAAGCCTCACGGACATCTTTGTTGCGTTTATCGTTGAGAAGATAGTAATCGCGGTCGCCAAGTCCGAGGTTTGCGCCATCAACATACATGGCATATACCTTGCTGTTCGCAAGATCTTCCTGGAAACCTACGCCAACAAGGGGTGAACCGTAGTTCTTGTGCATAAAAAGGAAAAGATCTTCCATTCCCTCTTTCGGGGTGTTGTTGATCTTATCAAGAATAGGCTTTATGGGGGTGGCGCCAAGTTGGTTCCTGCGCACTGAGTCAAGACCCATTTCGTAAAGGTTGGCAATCTTGTATGCATTTGTTCCCTTTTCCGGCTTCTTGGCTGCAAGGCCGGTAACTATTCTGCGCACGCGGTTGTTGCTTGAGTCGTTGAGAATGTTAAACTGGCCGTAGCGTGCATATTCGCCTGTGAGAGGATGGCTCTCCATCCAGCCTTTGTTAACATGATGATAGAAATCTTCTTTGGGAGAGATGGATGCATCGATGCCACCTTTATCAAGGCTCTTGAGATGTTCCACCATTGCTTTCCCATCCTTGCAACAGTCTTTTCCTTCAGTGCATTCTGTCTGCGCAAATGCAACTGACGTGAAACCGAGTGCAAGGCACAAAATGGTTGTTCTTACGTTCATAATGAAGATAATATAATTATTTTTAATAATTGGTTTTAACTTTCAGGAGAGCTTGCATTGTCCTCTCAGGTTATTGGTTGCTTAATTGATTGGAAAGTTACAAAGAAAAACTAAAATATACAAAAAATATAAAAGTTTTCATCTGATAAAATATATTTTTTCCAAAACAGAAGAAGCTTTATTCTCTGTTTCGTCCCATTCTTCCTCTGCAGCGGATGAAGCTGTGATTCCGCCTCCTGCATACATACACCATCTTTTCCCATCAATTCTCACAGAACGCAGAATCACGTAAAGGGAGAAATCTCCGTTTGTAGAAAAGGGGCCCGCGAAACCTCCATAGTAAGCACGTGAGAACCTCTCTTTCCGTTTGATTGTTTCAAAAGACTTCATTTTCGGGAGCCCGCATAGAGCGGGGGTGGGAGAGAGGTCGTAGAGAAAATGACACAATTGGTTAAGATTATCCTTAAAGTCTGCTTCGGCAGAAAATTCAGTACACAGATGTTCCAGTTTTCCTACTATTTTGGTATGAGGATTGGGATCGTGACAAAAGCTGATCCCGTGTCTGTTAAATGTCTCGGCAATATATTCAGTGACAATCCTCTGTTCCTCAATGTTCTTGCTATCCCAAGCCTTTTCTCCGTTTGCCTCGCGCGTGCCGGCAAGAGCCATCGTTGAAAGATGACAGTCGCGATTAGATAACAGTTTTTCGGGGGTAGCCCCAATCCACGTGCCGCTTTGAGGAGTATGGAAACAGAATATCATTGCATCCGGAAAAGCCTTCTCAAGAGCAAGGATGGTTGAATAAAGGTCTATGTTTTCTTTTCCGCAAATTACCCGGCTATAAACGGTTTTCTCCTTTGCGTTAAGTGTGCTTATTATTTCGTTTACATCTTCCAGATATTCCTCCCTTAAGGTAGTATATTCAGGGAAGGGGAAAAGAGGTTCTATTTGCTCTTCCCTTTCAGATAGGATTTTGTCTATCTGAAAGTCTTTTAATGATTCCAATGTGAAATCATCCTCTTTCGAAATTGTCATGGTTGCATCCTTAAAGTTATAAAAGGATGATATAACAAAACCGTAATCTAACCCTTTTTTTGCGGTTCCACTGCCCCCTATAAACTCATTTTCTCCCGGCAATCGATATATGAAGAAGGAATCCATATCTTGGAATAATCAGAGTGATTTAGTAGTTAGACAGGAAACGCGCTTCAAAATCAAAGGGGGACTTTGCTTCAGTTATCACCGCTTTTATAAATTCCCCCGGCAAAGCATCGGTGTTAGCGACGTAGTATGCACAATCCACATCCGGACTATCCCATTGCGAGCGACAAATACGAATGTCGCCGTCAAGTTCGTCAACTAAAAGTTTCAATTCAGAGCCAACCATTTTCTCCGCTCCCTCCATTGCAATCTCTTCCTGAAGGGTCATGAGGCGTTCGAGCCTTTCCTGCTTTACATCTTCTGAAATTATGTCGGGAAGGTTCTTTGCCGCAAAAGTGTCATCCTCCTCGCTATATGCAAAGGCACCCATCCGGTCGAAACGTTGCGTCCTGACAAACTCCATTAATTCTTCAAACCCCTCTTCAGTTTCTCCCGGGAACCCGACCATAAGGGTGGTGCGAATCTTAAGACCCGGTACGCGTTTCCGCATCTCTTCAAGAAGTTCTTTTGTTTGCTTGCTGTCGATATGCCGACGCATATTCTTCAAAACGGGATCGGATATATGCTGCAATGCAATGTCGATATATTTACAAACATTTTCCCGACGAGCCATAACATCAAGCAAATCCATTGGGAAATCAGAGGGATATGCATAATGAAGCCTTATCCATTCCACCCCGTGAATATCTGCCATCCTGTCTATCAGTTCGGGCAGCTTATGCTCTCCATAAAGATCCAGGCCGTAGGAGGAGAGATCTTGGGCAATGATGTTAAATTCCTTGACTCCTTTTCCTACAAGTTCCCGCGTTTCCTCCAATATCTCTTCGATAGGACGAGAGGTGTGACGACCGGTAATCAGTGGAATGGCACAGAAGGCGCAGAATCGGTTGCAGCCCTCCGAAATCTTAAGAAAGGCAGAATGTGGAGGAGTGGTCAAAGAACGTTCCCATTCGCGGGGAGGCAGGGAGTTGGATTTATCGGGAAGAGTGCCGATGAAGTCTTTCCAGTCGAATTTTCCATACCAGATATCGATTTCAGGCATCTCCTCCTTTAGTTGCTCCATATAGCGTTGTGATAGACATCCCATGACAACAATCTTGCCGATTTCGCCACGTTGCTTGCTTTCAGCCAATTCAAGTAGCAGATTGATTGATTCCTCCTTGGCATCGGCTATAAAACCGCATGTGTTAACCACAACATATTCTCCCTCCGGATTATCAGAATCGTGGCTTACAGAATATCCCTTGGCTTCAAGACGTTTGAGAAGCCTCTCGGAATCGATGAGGTTTTTAGAACAGCCCATCGAAATGACATCGATTTTTCCTTTGACCATATTTTCTTTGAAGATTAGGAGAGTAATCAGAAAGTGTGAAGATTGGGAGGAGATGGTATTGAGGATGAGCCTTATATTGCGTCACCAAATAGAGATCGCACAAACTCATCGGGATGGAAAATCTGTAAATCCTCCATTTTTTCTCCTAATCCGATATATTTAACAGGAATATTAAATTGATCGCTTATGCCAATCACTACTCCGCCTTTTGATGTGCCGTCAAGTTTTGTAATGGCAAGTGCATTTACATCGGTAGCGGCAACGAACTGCTTGGCCTGTTCGAAGGCATTCTGTCCGGTGGAGCCGTCAAGAACAAGCAAAATCTCTTGTGGAGCGTCAGGAACGATGCGCTTCATCACGTTTTTAACTTTTGTCAGCTCATTCATCAATCCCACTTTATTGTGGAGACGTCCGGCCGTATCTATGATCACTACGTCGGCATCGTGTGCTTTGGCATAAGAAAGGGTGTCGTGGGCCACGGCGGCGGGATCGCTTCCCATTTTCTGTTTCACGACATCCACCCCGACACGCTCACCCCATATTGAGAGCTGTTCTATAGCGGCTGCGCGGAAAGTATCGGCTGCTCCTAAAACCACCTTATTCCCTGCTTGAGAATATTGATAAGCTAACTTGCCGATGGTGGTGGTTTTGCCTACACCGTTGACTCCGACAACCAAAATAACGTATGGCTCATTATTCTTTTTGATGATGTGGAAATCTTCAAGACCATTTTCAGGTTTGGCAAGCATTTCGGTAATCTCCTCACACAGGAGATTCTTGAGCTCACTCATATTGACATATTTGTCACGTGCCACCCGTTCCTGAATGCGTTCGATGATTTTCAGAGTTGTATCCACACCGACATCTGAGGTGATGAAGGCCTCTTCGAGGTTGTCAAGAACATCATCGTCAACTTTGTCTTTTCCACCGATGGCGCGGGTAATTTTTCCCCATACACTCTCTTTAGTCTTCTGGAGACCTTGATCAAGTGTCTCTTTCTTCTTTTTTGAGAATAATTTGCCAAAAAATGCCATATTATTTCGTTTTTCAGTCGTGCCACATAATTTAAAGTTGTTTCAGCAACTTCTTTAAATAATGTCACGAAAATATTCTTTTATGCAAATTTAACTTTTTTAAGTGAGAAAATAAAATTTAACGTCAAAACAAGTTAAAAAAGAAAGTTTTTACTCACAGTGTTAGGCCCTATAAGGGGTAACCATAATATGAGACATAGAAGATGATGGCTGCAACCACAGTTAGTATTATCGCCACTATCCAGCCAATCACTGCCACAATTTTGGTTGATGTTTTCATCGGGTTCTTGTCACCGTTGATTAAGATGCGTATCAACAGATAGAGCGGGATGCCAATGAAAAGAAGGAAGCCTATTACGCAGAGAATAAGCATTACCAGTTGCTCGATTTCAAATCCATTGAAATATGGGATACCCATGAAGAAAGATGTTCCGGCGGCAGTGGTGAGGGCGATTAACCCTACCACGCATCCTATAAGTCCCATTGCCAGAGCAATTTCTACAGGTAAACATATTATAAGGATAAGGAAAAGGAAGATTTTTGCCACTACTCCGAAGAAATCTGCCAAATTATCGAAAAAACCTTTATTCTTCGAGGTTTCGCCAACATATTTTGTTTTTTGATTTTCATATTGGTTTGTCGCGGATCCATTCTGAGAATTAAAGAAACTCTTTACACTTTGGCCAATATTCTGCAGGGTGGGTGATTCTCCCGACATTTGCATCCGTTGATAGGGTGTATCGGCATTAGGAAGCACAATCCACAAAATTATATAAGCAAATGCCAGTGTGGAGAGCGAGACGAAGCAAAGTGCCACTGCAATCAACCTGACCCATGTCACATCCACGTTAAGATATTCTGCGAGGCCCGCACACACACCGCCAATCATTCCGTTGCTTGAATCGCGGAAAAGTCTTTTCACCGGCTTGGGATTTGAAACAGGAGGCGGGGGAGGAGGTAGGGTTGTGTCTTGCACAATTTCCACCTCTTCTCCATTGATTTCAACCCTCTCTTCCATCCCCTCGATAAGTTCTTCTGGGTGACCGATTCGGGTAATCACAGCTTCCACATCCTTGAGTGTTACTACAGATTTTCCCTCCTGCTGCTCAATAAAGAATACTTCCGATATACGGGCTTCGATATCGGTCACTATCTCCTGGTTCTCTGTTTCGCTGAACGTATGCTTAAGTGTTTCCAGGTAGTCGTTCAACAGTCTGTAGGCATCCTCATCGATCGTAAATACACGACCATCGAGATTTATGTTATAAGTTATCTTCATGTTTTATTTTTCTAATGTTATGTTGCTTGAATCTGTTTCTTTCTCGCAGGCGCGAAGGGAATTTACGGTGAAAGCTATTTCATCCCAAGCTTCCGACATATATTTCAGCACCTCCGTTCCCAATGGAGTGAGGATATAATATTTTCTCGGAGGACCTTTGGGCGATTCCTCCCATTCGTATGTGAGTTTCCCCTCCTTTCGCAGGCGGTTAAGCAGGGTGTAGAGGGTTCCCTCCACAACTGCCAAACCGGATTGCCGCATCTTGTCAATTATGTCGGAAGTATATTTCCGTTCATCTTTAAGCACGAGGAGTATGCAATATTCCAGCATTCCCTTGCGCATTTGAGATTTAATATTTCCAGTTTTTTCTTCTATTGTCATGTTATCTTATTTTAAATTGAGATTCCTCCGTTCCCATTTCCTCCGGAACTGTATATATCATCGTTGTCAATATACAAGTCGGTTCTCTTGGCCGATGAATTCAGATGCCCGAAATTCCACGTCAGACTGATTCCCACTCTCCAGCTTTTGCTATACACGTCGGTATAAGTATGCTGGTTTCCTGAATGTATGTTTGAATGGAAGGGTGTCGAGTTTTGAAGGAAGCTGGATGCATTGAGGGCAACCGTTATCTTATCACTGAGGAACCCTTTTGAAAGACCTAAACCATAATAATACCATCCTGAATAGCTCCCTTGAAGTTGAATCACATGAAATGTCTGTCCTCCGTAAGCAGAAAGCTTTATGTCGCCGGGAATTGTGTAATTCCAGTTGGCACCATAATTACCGGTCCATCCGTGATTCTTGAAGAGGGGTGACGACGAAATCATCTTCACGTATGCAACACGCCCATTTACAGAGAAGGTCATTTTCTGAGTCAGGTTGACATTCAGGAAACCACCAAGTCCAAATTCCTGACTGTGACCAATGTTGGCCGTGGTCTGGTGAAGAATCATACTTCCTTCATCGCCCTGATTGTAGTAGGCGAACTGAGTGATTGCATTGTTGGTATATTTATAGTCTGCAAAAATATTTCCACCAAGGATACGTCCAAAGTTGGTATATGTGAGAGATATTCTGTTGCTGTGTTCGCTTTCGAGATCCGGATTTCCTTCCTGCACCATTGTTCCTATGGCTGTTTGCTGGTATGGGCTCATCTGCTTTATATCAGGTCGGGTGATCCTCATTTGGTATGCTAAGCGTAAATTAGAAGCAGGGGAGAAGAGATAGGTAATGGCGGCGTTCGGAACAAGGTCGTTGAGGTGGCGCGTGAAGTTTTCCGTTTCATCGAGCCTGTTTCGGATTCCCATACGTGTGTGTTCATATCTCAAGCCTGCGTTAGCCGATAAATTTCCGAAATGACCGTTATAGGCGGCATATAAAGCATAGATGTCCTGCAACTGGAGCATATCGACCGAGAGTTCCGGATTTAAGGTCAAGGATGTCGGTGAGTCTCCTGCTCCCGATTCACCGGTTGCGGTGTTATGGCGAAAAATCACTTTGGCTCCGGCTTCCAATTTATGCTTTTCCCCTCCGAACGGGTTGGCATAATCAATCTGGAAAGTGTGCTCGCGGTTATAATTGAGACTAATGTTGTTGGTGAAGGGAGAATAGATCTCATAGTTGATGGGATCCGATGTTTCGGTTGTCAGATCCAACGGATTGCGTCCGAAGTTATACAGATATGCGAGGACCAGACGGTGACCTGCTGAATCGAACGAGTGTTGGTATGATGCATTGGCGGATGCTGAAAGCATTTTCAGGCTTCCGGAAACATCCTGGCTGTATTGCCATTGGAGTATGTCGCCGCGGTCGTACATTCCGGTTGTGGAGTGATAGCCTTTAATCTTGCCGTTAAGGTTCATGAAACTGCCTCCAAAGGTGAATAGGTTCTTTTCGTTTGGTTCCCAGGAAGCATTTAAACCTGCGTTGAGGAAATTAAAGCCTATCCTCTGATTCTGTTTCATCACCTGGCGATGATTTATGTCGGATGAGTCATTAATATTGGTATGGGTCTGGTCGGTGGTCTGATCAGAGAAGCTGTCGCCGGCGTAGGTTACGTTGGCATCAAGGCTGAATTTGTCATATTTCATTCTTCCGAAGAAGGAGAGATTGTAGTCTCGATTTGAGAGAGATGCGTTGACAGTGCCGGAATAACCATCTTTGCGTTGTTTGGTTTCCGTGATGAGGTTGAGCACACCTCCTGAACCTTCCGCATCATATTTTGCTCCCGGTTCCGTGATCACTTCAATTTTCTGCACTGCATCGGCAGGCATTGATTTGAAAATACGTGAATAGTTGGCTTGCAACATTGGGTCTTCCTTCCCGTTCACACAAATCTTGAAGTTGGAATCTCCGTTGATATATACTACATCCTGGCCATCCACTGTAACCATTGGAACCTTTTTGAGCGCATCAAGAAGAGAGGTACCTTTGGTGCTGTCATCTTCTGAAAGATCATAGGTGAGGGAGGCTCCGTCAGATTTTATAACTTCTTTCTTTGCCACGACAACCAGTTCCTGAAGGTCGTCATGCATATCGGCCACTGAATCGGTCGGTGCCACTGCCTGAGCACCTTGACTTGCCATAAGGGCTGATAATACAAGTAAAGCATTCATATTCTATTTTTTATAACTTTGATTTTAATAATTATGGGTGTTATATTATTTCTAATTACACCTCTTTTATTTTCACGATGCAAAGTTATAAAATATTTTAGTACCTTGCAATACATAGTACTATATTTTTTATTGGTAGTATGCAAAAAATAATTCTATTAAAAAAAAGATAGTGTGTCAAAATTTCGAATTTTGACACACCTCCTTTAGTTTTTTTCCCATTCTACTATATTTCTGTTTTTATTAGAAAGAGAACGGCCAACATCAATTATTCTTTGATTTGATGACCCCCTGAAGAGGAGGTCGGTGTCTCGAAGGGAGAGGATGAAAGGGGAGTCCACAATAACGTCCGCTTCTGTAATAGTATCAAGGAGAAGTGGTGATTCAAGTATCTCCTCCCATCGGAAGCCTGTGTATAGCCATACGGTATGGCCAACAGAGTGAATTCGTCGGGTTAATTCTTTAATAAATTCTGGATGATATAATGGATCCCCGCCGGAGAGGGTAACATCAAAATCCTCCTCCTTTATTATCTCCATCAATTGGTCAAGTGAATATGGAGAACCGGCATTGAAATCCCAAGATGTAGGATTGTGGCATCCGGGACATCCGTGATTGCATCCGGCGAAATATATAGAAGTACGAAATCCGGGGCCGTCAACAGTCGTGCCCCGGATTATTTGAAGTATATTAATGGAATCGTTCATTAAGGTCTTATTTATGGACCACACGGTCGTTCAGTTCTGCGAGTTTACCTGAATTCCAACGGTCGGTAGTGCCGACGAGATAACCGGTTATACGCTGGATGGTCTCGAAATGCGTTCCGCATTTAGGACATGTGTCAACATTCTTCTCTGCGTTCTCATATCCACATTTCGGACAATGATTCCGGTTGTGATTCACAGAGCCATATCCCAGATTATATTTATCCATCATATCCACAATTTGCATGATCGACTCCTCATTATGGGTTGCGTCGCCATCAATCTCGACATAGAAGATGTGACCGCCACGAGTGAGTTCATGATAGGGTGCCTCAACCTTTGCTTTGTGACGTGGGGAGCAATGGTAATATACAGGAACGTGATTTGAGTTGGTGTAGTAATCCTTATCGGTCACACCGGGTATAATACCGAAAGTCTTGCGGTCTTTTTTGGTAAACTTGCCCGACAACCCTTCGGCCGGGGTTGCCAATACAGAATAATTGTGACCATATTCCTCACAATACTCATTCACACGGCTACGCATGTGTTTGATAATTTTCAGACCAAGAGCCTGAGCTTCCTCACTTTCACCATGATGTTTTCCCGTAAGGGCAATCAGACACTCGGCAAGACCTATGAAGCCGATGCCAAGGGTGCCTTGGTTTATTACAGATTCGATAGTATCGTTCTTGTCAAGATCGGAGGCACCGTTCCAAAGCACGCTCATTACAAGAGGGAACTGTTTGGCAAGAGCCGTTTTCTGGAATTCATAACGTTCGTTGAGCTGAAGGGCGGTTATATCGAGTACATCGTTAAACTTTTCAAAGAATCTTGCAATCCTTTCCTCCTTATCCTGGATATTCATGCATTCTATTGCGAGCCGAACAATGTTGATAGTGGAGAAAGAGATGTTTCCGCGTCCGATAGAGGTCTTTTCTCCATAACGGTTCTCAAACACACGTGTGCGACAACCCATTGTGGCAACCTCATACTTGTAACGTTCCGGATCATTGATGTCCCATTTTTCGTGCTGATTATATGTGGCATCAAGGTTGAGGAAATTGGGGAAGAAGCGACGGGCCGTTACTTTGCATGCAAGCCTGTAGAGGTCGTAATTAGGATCTTCCGGAAGATATGACACACCGCGTTTCTTTTTCCATATCTGGATAGGGAAGATGGCGGTTGCTCCGTTGCCCACCCCTTCATAAGTGGATTTAAGCAATTCGCGAATCACACAGCGTCCTTCAGCAGATGTGTCCGTTCCATAGTTGATTGAAGAGAACACAACCTGATTGCCACCACGTGAATGGATGGTGTTCATATTATGAATGAACGCCTCCATAGCCTGATGCACACGACCCACCGTGCGGTTAATGGCATGCTGTTTATATTTCTCATCACCTTCCAGGCCGGTCAGTTCGTGTTGAAGGAAGTCCTTTATTTCAACGTTATATAGATGTGAAAGATCTTTCTCAACAAATTTCTCAAGATTCTTCACTTCTTCGATATATGAAGAGCGCACAAATGGAGCGAGGTAGAAATCGAAAGCAGGTATGGCCTGACCTCCGTGCATCTCATTCTGGGCAGTTTCAAGGGATATGCAGGCAATCACGCTTGCAGTCTCTATTCTCTTGGCGGGACGCGACTCACCGTGGCCTGCCACAAACCCATTTCGCAAAATCTTTTCTAGAGGATGCTGAACACACGTAAGCGACTTTGTTGGATAATAATCCTTGTCGTGAATGTGAAGATAATTATTTTTCACTGCATTCTTCACCTCCGGGCTGAGAAGATAGTCGTCAACGAAGGGTTTGGTGGTCTCGCTTGCGAATTTCATCATCATACCGGCAGGGGAGTCGGTATTCATGTTCGCATTCTCACGGGTAATGTCGTTGTTCTTTGCTTCGATTATCTCAAGGAACATATCGCGTGTCTTTGCCTGACGGGCTATGGAGCGTTGGTCACGGTAAGCGATATACTTCTTAGCGACATCTTTTCTTTTCGATTTCATCAGTTCCATCTCAACACGGTCCTGAATCTCCTCGACAGTCATGCGCTTCTTCCCGTTCATCCCGATGCGGTCGGTGATTTTCTGAAGGAGGGACTCATCTTCCCCGGTTTCGGTCTGAAGCATGGCTTTTCTAATGGCGGCCTTAATTTTTTCTTCGTTGTAGCCAACTACGCGGCCGTCTCGTTTTTCAACTGTCTGTATCATTGCGGAGGTGTAACTAATGATTACTGGTTAAAGGTTAATATGTTGAGGTGGGAACTGCACTTTTTACCTGGATTTGCAAGTCCGTTTTCACGATGCAAAGATAGAACAAC
>CAMWIH010000081.1 GCA_947174305.1 uncultured Porphyromonadaceae bacterium
CAGTAGTATTATTCAAATTAATATTATATTGAAGTAGATAATTGACTTTAAAAATTTGTAGTTTATTACCAACGATACTAATTTTGCTTATATGCGAATCATATTCGTTTATTCATGCCAAATTTCTATCAAAAGTCAATAAAATATGAAGAACCTTTTACATTATGCCATACTCTCCTCCCTTGCCCTACCGGCATTCGGATGGAATGTACAAACCGAACCCACAAACAAGAGTGTGGTGATTGAGGAATTCACGGGCATACATTGCTCAAATTGCCCCGACGGGCATAAGCGTGCCACAATGCTTCATCACTCTCATCCGGAAGACCTCTTTATCGTGTCGGTTCATTCCGGTTATTTTGCAACGCCATCGCGCAACGAACCGAATTACATCACAAAAGAGGGACAGGAGATTCACGATTATTTTGAAGTGAACAGCTATCCTTGTGGCACCACAAGCCGTCGCGATGCAGGAAATGGAGTTGTGCAAGGCCGAAGCGACTGGGGAGCAAGTTCCCGTGTAATCGTTGCTGAAACATCTCCTGTCAACCTGTGGGTTGGATGCTCTTACAATAATCAGAGCAGGGAGCTCAATGTAACGGTTGAAGGATATTATACAGGCAAAATGGAGGATCCCCGCCTTACTGTCGAGATTCTTCAGGATAACATCCTCGGGCCTCAGAGCGGAGGAATGCTGGGGGTGGAATATCCCCATCGCCACATGCTGAGGGCTATGCTAAATGAGGATGCTTTTGGTGAAATAATTCCGTTCTCAGGTGAAGGGACCTATTTCACCAAATCTTATTCCACAATACTTCCTGATGCTATTGACGATGTGCCACTCGTTGACTCGGATTTGCAGATTCTTGCTTTTGTTGCCGAAGGTAAAGATGAGATTGTGAAAGCGGCTAAATGTTATCCGGATATTGACCCGAAGGATGCAAAATCAAATATCTTTGTGCAGTCGGAACCTCTAATCCCCATCGGTAAGAACTACGGACTGGGATATGTGGAACTTTTCGTTGACAATTATTCATATCAAGATTTGACAGAAGCGACCTTTGAGGTGAAACTCAATGGAGGCACTGACGTGATGAATTGGGAGGGAAAGATACCTCCTCATGGCGAAGGGGTTGTTAAGGTGCCTCTCCCGGCAGGATGGGATGCGATTCTTGATAATGATGACAATTCAATATCCATTAAGATGCTCACAGCAAATGGCGAACCAACCGCACTCGAAACATTGCCTATCAAAAGTACTTTTGCGAACATTTCCGAGCTTCCGGCAGATCTGACCATTAAGATTACTACCGACATTGAGGCGGCCGACAACACATTCCGAATCATGGATCAGGACGGTGAAACTGTTGCCCAGTTCGGGCCATATCCCGACGGGGCGTCGTCAATAAATGAAGAGAAGGTAAAACTGGAGGAAGGAAAGGTCTATGGCTTTGAGGCTTACGATATGTGGGGGAACGGAATATTTCATCCGAGAGGTAGTGTCAAATTCTATGATGCTGAAGGGAATATCTGCGGTCAGCTTATGGAAATAAGCAATTTCGGTACCCGTTTATTCTTCCGCGCCTCAGCCGGATCCGGCATTGAAATGATTGAAACAGATGCTAATATTTCGACTGAATATTATGACGTTACGGGCAGGAAGATTTCAGCTCCCGGCAAGGGGATAGTCATTGAAGTTTCCACAGACTCTGCCGGAAAGAGGGTGATAACTAAAAGAATACAATAACCATTAAAACATATCTTTATGAAAAAATTCCTACTTATATTGGCCGGCACTCTCGCCTTGACAGGACAGGTTTCAGCCAACTGGGGCACTACTGCAGCAGACCCCCTCGATCTATTTCCAGAAGGAACCATCTCCTATGGTGCTGAAGTGGCTGTGGCACCGGACGGCGGTGTCTGGGCCAGGATCTACCATCCCAATATATCGGGCGCAGCAGGCGAAGAGGATATCCAGAACGTGGTCTATGAATATAGGGTACAGCATTGGGATAAGGATGGAAAACCATCTTTTCCTGCTGAGGGCCTGCTCGTGAGCGATTTCAAGAATAAATCCTATACAGTGGTGAATAATCTTCTCACCACCGATGCCGACGGCAATGCACTGCTTTGTGTCTCCGACTGCAGAAATTCTGCCGACCAGGATATGTCTTACACTGCCTATCTGATCTCCCCTTCCGGCGAAATGCTGTGGGGCGAAGAGGGAATGCCTGTCACAGATCCCCTGAACCCGGCAGACTTCGGCGCAATGATGACGGCCGTGCCTCTTGAAGACGGAAGCTTTGTTTTCTCGTGGATAGAGGGAGACAACTATGGCAACAATCACGTGATGCTCCAGCGTCTTGACAAGAAGGGTGAAAAACAGTGGGACCAGTCTAAAGTGTCACTACTTGATGATGTGACCAGTAATCCTTACCTGATCCCTTCGGGCGATAATACATGTATTTTGGTCTTCTCCAAGACTGCTTCCCAGATAATCTACGCTCGAAAAATTGATTTTGAGGGTTCGAATGTTTGGGGCAAGGATACCCGTGTATATCGCGGCGGATTCGGCTCAATACCTATCCACACCCTCATCAGCGTAGTTCCCTCGGGAAGCGGCGGTGCGCTTATAAGCTGGAATGACGACCGGGCGAATTCTCGAACAGAATCAGCCTACCTCAGCTATATCACTCCCGATGGTAAGATAGGATTCGGGAATGTTGCCGACGAGGGAGACGTGAAACTTGGCTATGCCGGCTGGAGATGTTTCAATGTAAAGGCCGCACCTGCATACGACGGTTCCGGATTCTATGCCGTGTGGCGTGAAACAAATACGGGACAGGATAGGCAGGGTTTGAGGATACAGAAAGTGAACCATGCAGGAGAACTTCTCTGGGGCGACGATGGCATTGAATACGTGCCCCTCGATTATCAAAGTGTAGGTTATATTTCTATCCAGACTGCGGAGAATGAGGGCTGTATGCTGTTCCATGAGATTTATTACTCTTACAATGATCAGCGTGCATACGCATCCCTTATCAATCCTGAGGGCGAAAACGTATGGAAAGAGGGTTCTATTGCTTTGAGCGAGGCTAACAGGCAGGCAACTCAACTTAATTCCCTTCCTTTGACTGGCAACAAGTCGTGGGTTTACTATTGGACTGACAAGGGTCCGGCTACGGACGACCCGAGCTGCTACAAGATGGGCCTTCTAAACATCGACGGTAGTTTCGGAATCAAGCAATCCGGAATTGCTAACGCTATGGTTAGCGATGGTATTAAGGTTGTAGGCGACAAATTGTTTGCCGAAGGTGAAGAGATCCGCATATATGACGTGGCAGGGAAATGCGTTTATTCCGGAAAATTCTCTGACGGCTGCGTCGCCACCAATCTTCCGGCAGGTCTCTATGTAGCCCTCATTGATGGCTCAAAATCAGAAAAAGTAATAATCAAATAAGCACTCCTATGAAAAAATTGGCAACATTTCTTGTTCTGTCCGGTTTATCGGCTGCGGGCGCGAATGCCCAGGCGATCTACGGATATAACCCGGAAGTAATAAACGGAACATATACACCTCTTGAATCACCGACAGTGATCTATAATGGTGCGGAGGAAGAGGAAGCGGCCGGCGACGCAATCGAAGGTATGGTCTTCACTCCTGCGGGCATTGTTAAGGAAGCTTCTGAAGCAACGGGATATGAGATTGGTTTCGATTTCCCGTTTGCCGGTCAGGATATGAAATCTTTTGCTGTGGCAGGCAAGGGATTCATAATCCTTGGTAATGATGAGTTTCAAGTAGCCCCGGGAGGTTCCGGAAACTTTTTTGAATCCGCCGGATTCTCTGATGCCTTAGGATGTGTGCCTCAAAGAGGCGCTCGCGGACTGGAGAACACTGTGATATCTTATGAGCTGACAGATGATGCCTTGGTGATTCAGTATGAAAACTTCGGAATGATGGTCTCTTTCTTTGGCGACGCCACTCCAATCAATATGCAAGCACGTCTTGGTAAGGATGGATCAATATCATACGTTTTCGACAAACTTTCTGAATTAACAGGCAACCTGATGTTGTCTTGCGCAGTTAGACAGGGTGACTTTTACACCTGCTTAGGCGGCACATTAGGAGGAGAGATCACTAAGCGTTTCAACGCTTCCGATTTGCTTACAGCTCCTCAGACCGACACAGCCGGACTAACCCTTACCCTCCTTCCTCCGGTGAAATGTGCAGTGCCTACCTCTCAGCCGACCGACCTCAAACTGTCGGCAACATCCACAAGCATTGACGTGGCATTTACCTCCGTCGAGGATGCAGACAATTATCTCGCGGTGTATGCCACTACCGAAGATTTCTCTTTTGAACCGGTAAACGGAACTTATTATTCCACCGGCGAGGACCTTGAAGGTTGCATGGTAGCTTATTACGGTTCCGAAGATTCTTTCACTAATGAGAACCTTGCAGGAGGAACAACATATTATTATAAGGTGTATGCTTTAAATGCCTACGGTCTCGACGGCCCGGTTTACAATCTCACCTCTCCTCTCGCAGGAAGCGTGAAGACTCTTCCTGCCGGATGCGAAGCTTCTGTGAAAGATGCAAACCTCACTTCAGTCACATTTGATGCTGTTGGCAATGAGGCCGGTGACGACATTGTGATTCTTTACAACACCTATTGTGATCGTGACAATTATGGTGACAAGGGTCTATTCGTCACCCCGGGTGCTGATGCAAAGGTTGGCGACGTGCTCCCTGCCCCGGAAGATTACACTCCGGTTTTGTCGGGAATGACTATGCCGGCTCCCGAGAATGCCGGGACAATCGCTTATATCGGTAAGGCAAAAGATGGGATTGAGATTACAGGACTCGACTCCTCTACTGGCTATTACTTCGCGGTCTATTCACGCGATGCTGAAGGTGCCTGCTCCTCTGAAATTGTATATCTTGACGCGGCAACCACTATCGTGGCTCCATACGATGGCAACTCTGATAATTTCCCCCGTTACTTGATGCCACAGGGATGGTCAACAAGCGAAGCTGATGCAGAGGCGCGCACATTCGCTTTCCGCGATGAAGCTTTCATCAATGCGCGTGAAGGAAAAGTGTCCCAAGGCACTCAGGTCATTCAGCAACGTGCCATGTTGTCACGCGGTAATGCCGAGGGAATGACTGTCTGGATGACTCCCCAGCCGGTTGATGTCAACGAGCGTCATTTAATAGCCAAGTTTGATGTAGCAATCACTGAATCGGCAAGCCGTTTCGACACTCATGCCTATAACGACTGGGCCGAGGGTGACACTATCGAAATTCTTGTAAGCGAGGATAACGGTGAAAGTTGGATGGCCGTTACCACCCTTACTCCTGAAAACAAACCTGAATTTGGTTACGATGAAGAGCTTAGGGTGCCGACCTACACTGCTATTGAGGCTGATCTGAATGCTTACAGAGGTAAGACGGTAATGGTTAAATTCCAATGGACCACTCATACCATCGCAGGGTTCGGAGCCAATATGTATGTTGACCGGTTCTCCGTAAAACAGGGTTCCTTCCCTGAGGTGCCTGAGGTTACCGTAAGTGATGTAACATTTGAAAGTGCCGTGATCAACTGGAAATCGAGCCAGACCGACTATGAGCTCGCCTACTGCATTAAGGGCGAAGAAGAGGAAACCACTGTTGAGGTTAAAGGTGCCAATACCTATAAAATCGAAGGACTGACCCCGGAGACTGAATATACAGTGCGCGTAAGAGGCTTGCTTGAAGGAGAAGATGGTTATTCGGAATGGAGCGACTCTGTTGACTTCACCACACTCGGATGGCCGGCCGTCGATGCTCCGTCAGACCTCGAAAGCAATCTTGATGAATATGAAACCTATAAGAAAGTGGCTCTCTCTTGGAAATCAACCGAGGAGATGGAATCGTTCGAGGTGGCTTACCGTGAATCATCTTCCACTGAATGGGAGTATGTGACCGTAACAGAGCCTTCCGTTACTCTTGAGAATTTGAAAGCTAAAACCCGTTATGTATGGAAGGTTCGTGCTTTCTGCACTCATGACCGCACAACTGATTACTCGGCTCAGGCTAATTTCACCACCCCCGATAATTTCTCAGGTGTGGCCGAAATCCTTTCCGACTCTGAGGCTGAAATATTCACTATCGATGGTCTTAAGGTCTCAACAAAAGATATTAAGCCCGGTATGTATATAATAAAGACTTCTAATGGAACCCGTAAAGTGGTAATCAAATCATCTCTATAATTACCTATAAAGGTAAATACCCCAAAACCGAACGACCCGAGCCATCTGACTCGGGTCGTTTATTTTAAGGCTCCATCCACTAAATCCTTTTTATTATTTTAGCCGGATTCCCAACCGCCACCGTGTTTGAGGGAATGTCTTTAGCAACTACCGACCCGGCTCCAATCACCACGTTGTCCCCAATGGTTACGCCCGGAAGTATCGTGACAGATCCACCTATCCAAACGTTGTCACCGATTTTGACCGGTTCTGACCACTCCACAAGCTGGTTGCGTGTTTCTGCATCAAGCGGATGACAGGCAGTATATATGCTTACGTTGGGGCCGATAAATACATTATCGCCTATCCTGACCTCTGCTTCATCAAGGATTGTAAGATTGAAATTTGCAAAGAACCCTTCACCTATATAGATATTGCTCCCGTAGTCGCACCTGAATGGTTGATTCACCTGAAAGTGAGATCCACAACCTCCCAGCAGACCGCGCAGGATAGCCTTCTGTTCCTCCTCCTGCGAGGGTCTCAGACTATTAAATTCCCAAATCTTTTCACGGGTGGCCCGCAATTTCTTTATCAATTCCGGATGAGAGGCGTCATACATCTCCCCACTCACCATATCATTCCAAATCTTTTCAGCATCTATTTCCATACCAACCTAACTATTTAACATTTATTATAATTTTTCAGAAAATCATTTTTCAAAAAATTATAATGCAAAGGTAGAAGATTGGAGAAAATTATGCAAATTCTCGGCTCCATATAAAAGTGCCTCATATATTTTCTTCGCCTTCGCCTCCTCGAGACTTCTGATATAGAACGTGGTGCCCGATGTGGAGAGTTCAAGCGAGACGCGATGAAACCGGCGGCTTAAAGGGGTGCGACGGATCCTGACAACTTCCAGATTCGAATATTTAATGTAATTAACCGTCTCTGCAAAAGCTCCAGTGTTAACAATAAAATAGGAATCCCGGAGAGAAATCTTGCTATGTTGCATAAGAAAAACTCCTCTCGCCAACGAATAGAGAATATATAAACCGGGTAACAGCTCCCAGATATATAATTGGAAATAATATAGAACTATCCCTACAACTATTGTAAAGCTCAATCGGGGAATCATCGAATGTATCAGAACTCCTCTTCCTGATCTTGCAGATATGATATCCTCATCTTTCGAGTAATCCTCACCCAACCACCATTTCAGAAAGAAATCAGACGAATCCGCCCCATACAGTTTCATATTATCATCCTCTTTTTGAGCAGACGCAAAAAGTGCCTGCTTCAACATTAGGGTGCAGAGCCCAAACTTCCTCTCGAGGATATTACGCTTCACCCTGATGGTGCAGATTTTGTCGAAAAAGAAACTGCAGCTCGACCTTGTCAACAGGCCGTAGGAGAAGGTGAGGCGATTCTTATCATATCGCATAGTCATATCATAGTATCGCAATATCACCGTGCCGAGCCACAACATCAAAATCACTATATATATAACCCCTAACAGAATGATTATCCTGAGAGGCGAACCAACCATGGTTTCAAAATTTGCATCGAGATAATTGGCAACATCATTGTTGGCATTTTCAGAAAAGTCCGAAAGGGTGTCAAAAACCACCCCAAGAATGGAACCCAAAACTGCAAGTCCGTTCAGGTGATTCTGGCAAAGAGAAGCCAACAACAGGTTTTTCGTAGGGAAATGCACGATCCTTCGATCCGGGTGCCGTTGAATAACTGTTTCTGAAATCTGCTGAGGCGTCTCCTCTTTCTCAATGACCGCCAACAGACATTGCCACTCCCCTTCATCCAAGATCAGTTCCACCTCTTCCGTCCTCGTTGCTATCGTGTCGAAAATGATTCCTCTCATTCCCAGGAGACGAAACCATATCCCTTTTTCAGTGCGGAGCGAGTGAATGCGGTCAAGCGGTATGGACGTTGTCTCATGATTTATAAGTCCGTGTATAAAAATCAGATTCCCATTCCTGACATAGAATTTTTTCGGAAGATAAGAAGCAAGAGCAAAAATGATGGATAGGATCACCGTCCCTCCCAGACAGAAGAGCAAAATCTCTCCTAAACCTATCTCGCCGTCTGAATAGGATGTGAAGAATTTATATATGGCAACGGATGCTAACGGAGCAATAATATGGCGGAAGTTTTTTGCAAATATGATGAACAGGGCTCCGATGCTCATCCTCTGAGGACGCGAAAAATCAATCCCTGTCATATCCCATCCTTTCTATCATCATGCTCTTGATCTGTTCAGCTCTCTCTTTAGTCAGGCCGGGGATTGACATTGAATATATTGCTTGGGCTCCGTTAACGACCACCACTGAATAAAGCTTAAAAAAACGGCCCACCGGATTCTGCTTCACGCTCACCTGTTGCAGACGGTTATAAGGCATCGTGGTAACCGTTGGAAAAACTATCCCGCTACGGTAACTGATATCATTCTCCCGAAGGGCGTAACCTTTAAACATCCACGCCTTACGCACAATAATCATATTCACTGAAAAGGCCACGAGAACGATGCATTCCCCAATGACAAACCATATCTTATCTTCCAAAAGTAAAAGAAAGAGTGTCAGCATAGCAAACATTGCATAAAGGCAAGCGGTCAGCACAATTTGCACAGCCCGATAACGCACATCAACAGGCGTATAATCCAAGTCCTCAACAGGTTGAATTTCCATTTTGGTATCTCCCAAAATTATTTGATTATTCGACATCCCTTAACACCTATACTCTTGAAAAGAATAACATTCCTGACCCCGGGCAATCTCCTTTTTACGGAGACACCCTTTTTATATGGTTTGCAAAATTACGAATTTATAATTTCATGCACAAATATCTTAAAAATTTCTAATTTATCATCCTAATATTTGCAATGCGAGAAAAAAATTAATAATTTTACAAATTAAATTACGACCATAATACACTTAAAGAAACTTAATATCATTGTAATGAATCATAAATTGACATATCTCCTTCTTGGGATATCTTTTTTGGTATCTTCATGCAATTCCGATACCTCCGACGAGATTGGTCTCTCCAAGGGGGGTGAATTGTCATTTAATGTCTTAAATCACACTCGTGCTTTAGAAACCGCACAGATCGATCAGTTTGTTGTTTATGGCGATATGAAGGGTAAACCTCTTGAGACTTCAAACTCTGTTGTCTTGTTTAACAAAACTCAAGTTAAATATGACAACGGTGCGTGGAATTATGAAGGCACTCAATACTGGAGCCCTGAGCATGAACATTCCTTCGTGGCTGTTTATCCCGAATCTGTATTAGGGACCCTCAACACTCCCCAGTATTCAAATTCCAAGCTTTCTTTCATATATTCAGTCCCCCCCTCAGGAAGCAATTCATCTTCCGAGGGAGAGGTGACCGACATCCTTCTTGCCACTCATCGAAGATATTTTGACAATATTGGGGTTGGTTCCGCGTTAGATGATAAGATAACTTTCAGGTTCGAGCATGTCATGGGTATGATAAACCTTGCGCCGGCATTCTCAGACAATCTGCTGAACGATGATTGCTACATCGAATTTCATAGCCTTGAAATATCAGAAATCGATAGCAAAGCAAGATTTGATGTGACTCCGGCTCCCAGATTGTCGAATAATCAGACCAACGATATGGTGCTGGATATAACAGCGCAGGAAAAAGGGAAACGGTCCATCCTCTTTACTCCTTCTGTAAAGATAAACAATCACACCGGAAACATCAATCTCTTCCCTACAGAAAAGGCAATCATCATGCTCCCACAGACCTTTGCCGCTGACTCCAAGGCTGCCATAACCATCACTTTTTCTATAAATGGTGAAGCAACAAAAAGGGAGGTCAGCATTCCATTGGCCAATCAAAACTGGGAATCGGGAAAAAGCTATCTCTATAAATTCACCATTGACCGGACCGGCCTCGTTTCAGATAAATGTGAAATAAATTCGTGGAATGAAATAACAGGAGATAAAATTACAGTAGATTGAGACCTGACATTCAAAGAAGCAAAAACGAAAACGTTAAACTTATAAACGTATGAAAAAATATATTCTTCTTGCAGCTGTTGCATTTACACTGACAGCATGCTCCTCTGAAGATAGTTACATAGACGAGCCTATAGTCGCACAAATCAGTGCAACCATTGGCGAATCTGTTCAGTCCCGAGCAAGTGATATTACTTGGGATAAGAACGACAATATAGGTGTGAATATGGGCAATCTCTACACCAATGTAAAATACACTACCGAAAATGCCGATGGAAAATTCACCGGCTCACCGATGTATTTCAGAAATAAACAAGACCGTTTGACTATATCGGCCTATTATCCTTTTACAGGAACGGAAGGTTCCGCACCGGCCATTATTGAGACTTCCACAGGAATCTCCCGCCAGACTCTTGCCGAGCAGCCCAAATTTGACTTTCTATATGCACGACTTGACAATGTCTCCGGAAGCGCGCCCAATATCAATTTCGCATTTAAGCATCAGATGTGCAAGTTGACGCTGATTTTCCAAAACGGTAACGACGGTACCGATGTAAGCAAAATAAACTCATTACATATCGACGGCCTCGTTCTCGACGGCACTTTCAATCATGCCACGGGCGAGTGTGCGGCAAAAAACGTTGCGGCATCGTCTATAGATATGACTCCGACTGTCGGGCACAATGTCAAGCTCCCATATCTCATTCTCTTTCCCCAGTCTGTCGGGAAAGTGACTATGAGAATTACCGACTCGGAGGAACAGGAATACAGTTGCGAACTCAAATTCCCGGATAACCGTCTCGTTTCAGGCAATCACTATGTTTATACTATCGTAGTGAAAAAAACCGCTCTCAATGTTGCGCAATACGCCATTACCGACTGGACTGAGACATTTCTCACCTCCGAGGGACAATCCGAATAAATGAAATTGTAATATTAATACGGAAACCTAACCACATATACCTATATGAAAAAGATATTTCTCCTGGCAGCTGTCTCATTCCTATTGGCTGCTTGCGACAATAACGATGATAATCCGGAATCCTCATATCAGGCAGCGAAAATCACTGCCAAAATAGACAATAACACCCCCACGCGTGCCCGTGAAGCTTCGTGGGATCCCGGTGATGTTATCGGAATCCACTCCATAGTAGGCAGGGATGGTGAAAACAAGGTCATTGGCCCTTACTTCAATGAAGAATATAAAACGGAGAAAGGAGACGGGACTTTTACAGGTGATCCCTTGTACTTCTACAAGCCCATGACTCTTTATGCTTACCATCCTTTTGGGAAGGTTGGAGAAGCTGACGGTCCTGATGCCGATGGTATTATAAAGGCAAACACCCGTCCTGACAATCAGAAAGTGAAAGAGCAACGCCGCATCGACTTCCTCTGGGCAAGTGAGAACGGATTCACCGCCAAGGATCCGAATGTTAACTTCACCTTCAAACATCGGATGTCGCAGCTGACGTTCAAGTTCCTTAATACTGCCGTTGGTGACGCCAAGCAACAAGTATTAGTGGAAAATATAACCGCCTACGAAATCATAGGTCTTGGTTTCGAAGGAACTTTCAACACCTACACCGGTGAGTGCTCTATCAATGAATCTGCTGCAAACGACAGTATCAAGATCGATAAATTCAAAGATGGTACCACTCCCTTCTACAAACATATTAAACACGATGAATTTGTTGATCCAATAATTATGTTTCCTCAGAAACCGGGTAACGACAAGGTGCTTCTTCGCCTCTATCTTAACGAACTCAATAATGAGGAGCAATTGCAGACTTATACCTGCACCCTCACTTTCGGTGACGGGGAGCTTAAGCCGGGTTGTCATTATAAATATACTATCCGAGTTTCCAAAGTCGGTCTGATTGTAGGTGAGATGTCAATCGAGCCATGGAACGTGGAACGCGACGTCAAGCTCACATCTACTATCGACGGTGCTTTTGAAGAGTTTGAGGAGGACTAAGAGACTCTGCAAGAAAACGATTGATTATTTTCAGCTATGAACACTTTATTTAAATACATATCGCGCGTCCTCATGGTGCTGTCGCTCTGTCTCGGTGTTTCCTCTTGCTCGGAGAATGAATACGGCATCGGACCTGACGATACGCTTTCCGGCGATTACCCGCTCAGGCTCACAGCCTCAGTTGATGGAATGAAGTCGCG
>CAMWIH010000082.1 GCA_947174305.1 uncultured Porphyromonadaceae bacterium
GAGTAGGAGAATGATGCGTACATACGCATCATTCTCCTACTCAATTATTAACGAAATTTGCATATTCCCTTACATCCCAACGTAACAGACCGGCTCTTGTTACTACAGAACATAGTACGTATAATAATCGGAGAAAGTATCCGATTTTGAAGAATATTGATAGGTGGATATACAAAAGTTACGATAAGATAATATGTATCAGTCAACCTACGGAGTTTCGATTGAAAGATTGGTTAAATTTAAAAACATTAGAGAAGAAAATAATCACTATAAATAACGGAATTGACATTAAGAAGTATTCACTTGCCAACAACAATCTTTCTTATGTAATTGAAAATAAAAATCTCAAAGCTCGATACGTGGTAATGGTTGGCAGAATGAAGTTTCCCAAAGATCCATTTTCATTATTGGAAAGTCTGCCTTATTGTCCCGAGGAGACTAATTTAGTATTTGTAGGGGAAGGAGAATATTGCGAAAAAATTAAACAGAAAGCAGTAGAAATGGGAGTAGAAAACAGGGTACATATTTTAGGTAATCGCCCTGATGTACCTCAGATTCTAAAAGGATGTCATATTGGTGTACTCTCTACAAAATTTGATGGATTTGGATTAGTGGCTGCAGAATATATGGCAGCAGGATTACCTGTTGTTGTTACGGATGTGGAAGGATTAAGAGATGTGGTAGATGATCAGACTTCTCTGTTCGCTTATAAGGATAGCAAAACTTTAGGAAAGAAAATTTCGCGTCTTTTGACTGATGAGGATTATTATAATAAAAAACAGGAGTATTCGATAGGAAGAGCGAAGCTATTTTCAAGTAATGAAATGAATAAAAAATATTTGGAGGTATATAACGAAATTAAATCAAAAAAATCTTGATTATCCCACTTTCATTGCACAGTAGGATATAAGGGAAGATTTATCTTTAATTTGCATTATATGAAAAAATATAAGATAGGTTACACAACCGGGGTATTCGATATGTTCCATATAGGACATCTGAATATCCTTCGTCGTGCTAAAGAGCAGTGTGAACATCTTATTGTGGGTGTCAGCACGGATGAAGTGGTGGAAACATATAAGCATCATCGACCGGTTATACCTTTTAAGGATCGCTTGGCAATTGTTGAAGCGTGTAGGTACGTGGATGAAGTTGTGCCTCAGGAATCAATGGATAAAATGGAAGCTTGGGAAAAGATTCATTTTGATGCAATGTTTCATGGAAGCGAGTGGAAGGGTACTGATCTTTACAATAGCTATGAAGAGAAATTTTCAAAGGTAGGAGTAAAGATTGTATATCTTACTCCTACGGCTGGTATCAGCTCAACAATGTTACGTGAGCATAATGAAAAAAAATAATATCTCCTCGTTGCCTCATAATGAATGTTGCGGTTGTAGGATCTGTGCCGATGTTTGTCCTAGGGAATGTATATCATTCATTGAAGATTCTGAAGGCTTTTTCTATCCTCAAGTAAATGAAGATCTATGTATCAGTTGCGGTAAATGCATTCGGGCGTGTCCTGAGATCAATTCCACGTATAACCCTAAAGCAAACATCGTAACAGCTGCGTATGCCGAAATAAAGAGCGATCGGGATGCCGGATCATCCGGAGGGATTTTTGGATTGTTGGCAAAAGCTATCCTAAGAAGCGGTGGCAAGGTTTGGGGAGCTGCTTTTGACGAGAATCTTAAACTTAAACATAGATGTGCGTCCTCTTTATCTGAGCTTCCTCCGTTACTAAAATCCAAATATCTCCAAAGTGATACCTCTTATTGTTTTAAAGCAATTCTAAATGACTTAAGGGACGATAAATTAGTTCTTTTCTCCGGTACTCCGTGTCAATGTGATGCGATTAAGAATATTGCCGGCAAGTATCAGGACAAGCTTATTACTGTTGAGGTGGTTTGCCATGGCGTCCCATCACAAAGTCTCTTTGATAAGTGTATAAAAAATATTGAGGATAGGGATAAATGTAAGATTACATCATTTTCTTTCCGGGCAAAGTATAAAGGTGCTTTGCATCCACAGGCTTTTTCCTATGTCTGTAAAAAGAATGGAAATGAGAAAACAATAAAAGGACTTCATTATCAATTCCCATTTTATTTCGGCTTTCAGAAGTATATTACTCTACGACCTTCATGCTATTCATGCAAATGGGCCCGCCCGGAAAGGACGGCAGATATTACTTTGGCTGATTTTTGGGGTATTGAAAACTATGACTCTTCCCTGAATGCTAAACAGGGTGTGTCTGCTGTGATTTTAAATACGGATAAAGGAGTTGATCTCTTTAATAACGCACTTCAAAAAGAGAATATATGGTGTGAGACTCTTCCTATCGAAGCAGCAATTGAAAATAATGGATGTCTAAAATCTCCTACTCCATTGAAGAAGGAAAGAGAGGATTTTTTCACCGCTCTTAGAACTAAACCTTTTGATGAAGTGGTTGATTCATTCCTTACATCAAAGAAGCAGTGGATATTTGATATTTATTATGGAATGCCGAGTTTTTTAAGAAGGATAATACGAAAAGTAATGGATCAGAGAATGAATTATGAATAACCTGATGAGACAAGCTACGGAAGATTCCTACGGTTTAAAGGATCTTCAGAATGTTATCTTAAATATAGCTCAATATGTTGATTCTCTATGCACCCAATACGATATTAATTACAGATTAATGGGTGGTTCGGCACTTGGGGCTAAGAGACATGGTGGATTCATTCCGTGGGATGATGATCTTGATATTTTTATGACTCCCACTGAATATGAGAAATTCAGGGAGGTGTTCAATAAATACGGAGACCATAAGAATTTTTCTATTCAAGAATTAGGGGCTGCAAATGGAAAGGTTATTACAGCTAAGGTAAGGCTTAATAATTCCTATTATGAGGAGGAGACTATAAAAGGATGGAAAATTCATCATGGAGTGTATATTGATATTTTTATTCTTCATACCTGTCCCGATAATCCATTGCTTCAGCGTTGGCAATATTTCTGGGCAAAATATTTAATTGTTAAGGGGCTTGCTAATAAGAATTATAGGCGTCGCAAGGGGTTAGCTCAAGCAATTGTTAAGGCTGCTAAGATTTTGCCTAAAAGATTTCTATTAAATTATGGATTGAAGCAAGTTTATAAATGGAGGGATCAGAAAACAAAATATTTTTGTAATTTTCTTGGAAAAGCTCTTTTCAAAAACGGTAAATATCGTTATGAAGATTTTGCCACATCCAAGAGAATACCTTTCGAGACCATCAGTCTAAATGTTGCTTCCGGACTTGAACGTTTCCTTACAGACAGATTTGGTGATTATATGAAGCCTCCTACTGCGGATCGTATAAAATATGAGCAACATGCTTCCACTTGGAATCTTGACCCACATGACTATTCTGATCGCTCAGAGGAGAAATATCTTTTCTAATCTGGGTAAAGCATAAACTACAATTAGCTTCCCAATGGTTCCTTTAAGAAGGATTGTATCGACTGAAACATAAAGGAAATAGATATGAAAGATTTCTCTGTTTGTTTGTGTGTGTATCATAAAGATAACGCAGCAGATTTCAAGACAGCAGTAGATAGTGTAACTACAGGACAAACCATCCAACCGTCGGAGGTAATAATAGTAGCTGATGGACCAGTGTTTGGGGATCTTGACAAATACTTGACAACTCTGGAAGAAAATAAAAAATTTAAAATAATACGATTACCTAAAAATTTAGGACATGCTGGTGCTCGCCAAGTATCTATAGAAGCCTCATCACATGATCTTGTGGCGATTATGGATGCTGATGATATTTCTGATCCTAATCGTTTTGAAAAACAACTTAAATTCTTTGATAATAATCCTCATATTGGCGTAACTGGCGGTCAAATAAATGAGTTTATTGACCATCCAGCTAATATTATAGGTTCAAGAATTGTACCATTATCCGATAGAGAAATAAAATCCTACTTAAAAAAAAGATGTCCCTTTAATCAGATGACAGTTATGTTTAAGAAAGATCAAATATCGTCAGTAGGGGGGTACATTGATTGGTTTTGCAATGAGGATTACTACCTTTGGATAAGATTGGCTGAGAAAGGCTGTAAATTTGCCAATCTGCCTGATACATTGGTAAATGTACGCGTAGGGAAGGAGATGTATGCACGACGTGGGGGATGGAAATATTTTAAAAGTGAAAAGGGTCTGCAAGACTATATGCGAAAAAAGAAAATGATTGGTAAAGTGCAGTATCTCTTTAACGTAGCTGTCAGGTTTGGTGTGCAGGTGGTTATACCTAATTCCGTGAGGGGATTTGTCTTTAAAACATTATTCAGAAAGAATAAATAATAATGAGACTGAAATTTATTTTTGATAGAATGATGGCTCTCATTGGGCTTCTCTTATTATGGCCATTGCTCTTGATCGTGGCAATATTAGTTAAAATCAAGATGCCAGGAGGACCTGTGATTTTCAAGCAGACGAGAGTTGGTAGAGACGGAAAACTTTTCACTATGTATAAATTCCGGTCGATGACGGTGGGTCATGGCGGCTCGTCGGTATCTGTAGCAGGTGAGCAGCGCATTACTCCTTTAGGAGCGAAACTGAGAAAGTATAAGCTTGATGAATTGCCCGAACTTTGGAATGTTCTTATTGGAGATATGAGTTTTGTCGGCCCTCGACCGGATGTACCGGGATATGCCGATCAATTAATGGGGGAAGATAGGGAGGTGTTAAAGTTGCGACCTGGAATAACAGGCCCTGCGTCCTTGAAGTATCGTGATGAGGAGGAGTTGTTGGCAAATCAGGGTAACCCTCAGAGATATAATGATGAGGTGATTTTTCCTGATAAAGTGAGGATTAACAGGTACTACCTGCACCATTATTCCTTTATTACAGACATAAAAATGATAGTATACACAGTTTTAGGGAAGAGGCTATTATATAACGAGGAAATAATTTAATACCTAAAAGAGTCATGGACAGCAATAACTTATCTAATCCTACAATTCCACAAATTTATAATTCCGTGAGTTCTTGCTGTTCTTTTTATTTGATGGAGAAAAGCATGATTAATTTTTTATTTTGTTTAAGAGTGAAAGTCTCTCCCTGTCGCATTGTCGCCCTCTTACAAAATACCTATAAGAACCATTATTACAGTGGTTTTGTTTGTAGAATAAAAGCTTTTGCTTAATTTTGCAGTGAAGTTGTTAAAACTTTATTTTACACAACTTTCGCAAGTCTCAAGTTGAAGGTTATCAGTGATTGAGTTTATAAGTTGTAAGACTAGCCATAGAGAAATCAATCTATGTTTTCCTCTTCTCCTACTCTTAACTTATAACCTAAACAGCTTATAACCATTCAAGTGAAGTTTGCGAAACTTAAATAATGTATTTATGAGAGAGGTTAAATACAATAAAGAGGAGCTTAAGAAATTACGTGAATCCCTATCAAGCGAGTCACTAAAGACGGTGAATATTCGTATTGATTTCTCCGGTGTGCCTGATATAGGTCCTTGGATAACAAATCTTATAAATTCTAAGTTAGGCCAACCTTTCAGTGATTATCGTATAGAAGCTTCTCAATCCGTTACCTATGATTCGCAATCATTAATAGCTTTGTCTGATTTATTAGGTATTCCGGTAGAAAAATTATGTGAAATGCCTCTGCACATTTTAGACGATGGCAATTTAAATAATTTGAGCGACCAGCTGCAACTTCAGATTACTAATGTGTCGGCACAGTTACTTATTCGTTGTCAGGATTATAAGAATATTAAGCCGTATCTACAATGGGTGATGGAGTTAACAGACGATCTCAAGACTAGTTTCCGCACTTTCCGACTGAGAAGATTTGGCATACGTAAGCTTGATGGATTTATGTCAACTAATCTCGGTGATCTTAATAAATGGTTAGAAGGATCGATGTTTTATTCTTCTTCGGCGCTTCATATGGCAGATGATCTGTATGAGTCTAAATATGAAGATAATTTTATGATTAAAGGGAAAGTACCAATGGCTATCTGGAGTTCTCGTTTGTTTAGAGTAGGGAAAAGCGGAAATAAAAAGGCTTTTCAAGCTGTCATTGACATACAGGGGAATATCTCTGCAGATACACTGGCGGATATTTATCAAAAGAACACGGTGGAGTTGAGTGAGATCGCTTCAGAAATGAACGATAGATTGTTCTGGATGTTTCTTCATTATATAACAGAGGAATACATCTTAACTCATAAAAAAGTATAGGTATGTGTGATGGAAGATTTATTATCGCTTTTGGAAATGGTGGAAGTAGTGGGGAGGAGAAACGTTTCGATTCACATTCAGATCAACTATTTGAATCGGCTTTTAAGCTGTCAGAACGCTTAGATTCTTTTGATGTCTCTCCTGCGATCTCAATGTTCAAGACTGCTAAAATCGGTACACGTAATGCTTTTGAGGCCGATTCTCTTGAATTTGGAGGCCTGTGCCCCGCTTTTTAATTCTTTATGCAGTCGGTCTTAGTTGAAGATTTAGAGGATGTAGTCTTTAAAATCCATGTATTTGGTTATAAGACAATGGGGGAGAGTGTACTCTTCATTTTATGGGATAAAAAGAGAAAAGTTGCTTTATATGTTGTGGTAATAGATATTTTTGAAAGGAAAGACAAAACAGGTCAAGTAATAAATCGTACTTTTGAGCGATTAAAAGAATATGGCTGTGGGGATGATCGCAAGATTGATTTAATGTGCTGGTCTCATCCTGACTTTGACCATTCCAGGGGGCTGGATCTCCTTTTAGAACGATTTTGCGACGAGAATACGAAAATATTAGTTCCTTTTGGACTTCATGATCCTCTTTTCTCGCAAATAAAACATAATCTTCACGACCAGGAATATATAGAAAAACTTTTGAGTATAAATGATGTTAATGGTTTGTCGTGTGTGCCAATTTCTGTTGTTACAAAGGAAAAAAATGATATTGAAACACTTTTGATTTCTTCAACTTCAATGGGAGTGGGGGATTCTCCAGTTGAAGTACACATTCATGCTTTATCTCCCTATGGCAGTGTGTTGAGTCATAAGATTAGAAAATTAAAGCAGATTCCAAAGAATGAATTAGCAATCGTTTTGGGCATTACAATGGGAAATTATCGATTTGTCTTTGGAAGCGATATTTTAAATACTGACATTTTAAATCTTAATAGAGATTATTTATCGGAACCTTTATTTATCAAAGTGCCACACCATGGCTCGGAGAGTTCGGAAGATTTTTTGAAAGTCTGTCGAATGGATCCGGGGTGTACCATTGCATGTATGACGGCATTTGAGAAAAAGAAATTGCCGGACATGAAGATTAAACAACAATACGTAAAGAAATGCAGGCAAGTAGATTTTACTTCCAAAAATAATTTTTACTATTGGGGGGAGGTGGAATATCAATTTAATTTATTCAATGATAGTAAATATTTCACCAGTTATCATGGAAATGCAAAGTAAGTTTTTCATGCTCTCAATTTCAATATCGTACATACAGAGATTATAATGGAGATGGACAAAGCCGTTGCTATTAATATTTATGACAATTCCGATTGTCCTTTAATTTATCCTTGTAAAGGGTTCTTAGGGAGTCCACTTTCTCTGCGGAAACCATCCAATTTTTGAACATTTTTAATCATGAAACACTGAAACATTTGTGTCAATGTATTCTACCGACAAATTAAATATTTTGCCGTTGCTAAGTGGGAGTTGGCTCTAAGGTTGAGAAATTCCAAAATGCGGAATTTTTCAATAAATTGTATTCCTTTCAATGTTTTTATCTATATTTGCAGAAACATAAGAATAAAGTGGGTATTATTGAAACGAACATACAGCGGATCTTAGAACTTTGTAAATGCTACAAGGTTAAATCTCTTTATGTGTTTGGGTCTATCCTTACGTCGCGTTTTCGTAAAGATAGCGATGTAGATTTTCTGGTTAAATTTGATAAGGAAAAAATATCTCTTGATGACTATGCTGACAATTATTTCGATTTTCAATTTGCCCTGGAAGATATTTTTAACCGAAAGGTTGATTTAGTTTGCGACGATGCTATTAAAAACCCGTACTTCCGTAGGGAAGTTGATGCTAAAAAGAAATTGATATATGGTTAGCATTAAGGTTCTAAAGCGATTGAAGGACATTAAGTCTTCAATTGATGCCATTAATGGATTCTTACTTAGACAGCCTAAGAGATTTGATGTGTTCTGTTCTGACGAGATGTTCAAGTCTGCTGTCCTCTATCATATTACTATAATTGGTGAGGCAATCAACTATATTTTAAGATTAAAACCAGATATTGCTATTACCTCTGCACGGAAGATTGTAAATACACGCAATTATATTATTCATGGTTATGATAGTCTTGATAATGAAATATTATGGAGCATTGTAATCAATCATATACCTAAACTTGAAGGGGAGATAATCAAATTGTTGGATTCTCCTTTCTGCGATAAATAGAATCATATTCTTTCTGCATAAGATAGAATAATGTCTTTTCTGCGTTAGATCATAACTTCTCTTTCCTCTCTGCGTCTCTGCGTGAGATATAACTTATAAACTCAAATCAACACAACATATATATGAGAGATAGAATATATCTTTGCCTTGCTCACATGAGCGGCAAGGAGCAGGATTATATTAAGGAGGCGTTCGATACCAATTGGGTGGTGCCGATGGGTCCGAATGTGAATGCCTTCGAAAAGGATCTTGAGAATTTTGTGAACAAGAGGGTGGAGGTAAACCCGGAGACCGGCAAGCCGGAGAAGGAGATTGCCCCGCTTGATAAAAAGGTGGTCTGCCTGAGCGCAGGAACGGCAGCGGTGCATCTCGCGCTTATCGCTTGTGGCGTGAAGGCGGGTGACGAGGTGCTGGTGCAGTCGTTCACTTTCTGCGCGTCGAGCCATCCGATCACTTACCTCGGCGCTACTCCCGTTTTCATTGACTCAGAAAGGGAGTCGTGGAACATGGATCCCGATTTGCTGGAGTTTGCAATCAAAGATCGCATTGAGAAGACCGGAAAGAAGCCCAAGGCTATCATTCCGGTCGCTTTGTATGGTATGCCTTACAGGATTGACCGCATAATGGAGATTGCCGACCGCTATGGAATCCCGGTGATTGAGGATGGTGCCGAAGGGTTCGGCTCGATGTTCAACGGGCAGTCGCTGGGCACCTTCGGTGAATACGGAGTCCTTTCCTTCAACGGCAACAAAATGATCACCACCTCGGGTGGCGGCGCCCTTATATGTCCTGATGCCGATAGGGCACGCGAAATATTGTGGTATGCCACTCAGGCACGCGAATCCTATCCCTATTATCAGCATGAGTCCATAGGATATAATTACCGTATGAGCAATATCTGTGCCGGTATCGGACGTGGGCAGATGACTGTTGTAGATGAACACATTGCGCACCATAAGCACGTTCAGGAACTATACTGCGAATTGCTTAAAGATGTGAAGGGTATAACGATGCATGGCAATCCTGGACCGGAGTTTGATTCCAATTTCTGGTTATGCACCGCCACGCTCGCTCCGGATCTCAAGGTGAAGGGGCAGGAAGAGGCGTATAAGCAGGTTGTCACGGGAGCTGTAGGCGGAGCGGCAGGCGTTACACATGCTGCCACAACGGCTGTGACCGATTGCCAGCCCAATGCCAACGTGGAGGCAATGCGCGTGGCACTCGATAAAGCTAATGTTGAGGCTCGTCCACTATGGAAGCCTATGCATAAGCAGCCTGTATATAAGGATGCACCGGCCTATACTAACGGAGTGAGCGAGGAGCTCTTTGCAGTCGGACTATGCTTGCCGGCGGGGCCTTACGTCTCGGATGACGACGTGAGATATATCGTGGATACTATCAAGGAGAATATTTTGTAGGCGAAATAGGCTTAATAGGCGAAATAGGCGTTTAGGCACAAACTAATAAAACTGAAAGCCGCAAATGGGAAAACCCGTTTGCGGCTTTCAGTTTTATTTCACTTTTTATGCGTTATTATGGTGGGGAATAAAAAAATTGTTGTATCTTTGTAAAACTCTCCTAAATTGTCAGCTTATTTTTTCGGAATCTTGATCGCGTTTCGTTTTGAACTGACCCAAGCTTATGATTTTATGAATTCTTTAAAAAAACTTGCAAATTGGTATTTTTCGAGAGCCGCATTGCCCTACTGGAGCATTCTGATTCTCGACTGCATGTTTGTGGTTTTTGCCGGTCTGTTAGCATACGCTGTGCATCACGGATCGGTGCAGACTCTCAACGTGCTCGGCTCGCTTTCTATCACTATGTGTGTGTTTTTGATTGCATTCCTGATTTCATTCAGGCTTTTTCACACATATAACGGCATCATCAGGTATTCCTCTTTTTCCGACTTATTGCGCATCGGCTCAGCCGTGGTTTTGGCTGTGGTTTTGGGGGCTGTAGTGCTTCTCCTGATTGGCGATCAGGACTGGTTGGTATCGTTCGGATATGCGGATATCATATTGATGGGATTGTTTGTGATCGCATTTATGTGGACCGTAAGGGTATGGGTGAAGACAATTTATGAGCAATCCGTGAAAAGTCCCAACTCTACAAAGGCATACATTTTTGGTGTCAAGACCGGAGGCGTGGCACTGGCCAAGAACATCAGGTCGGCTGAAGATTCGCCATATGTGCTTGATGGTTTCGTAAGCTCGGAGGAGGATATGGAACACCGCATACTCATGGGTGTGAAGGTTCATCCTTTCGATATGTCGCTCCCTGAGAGAATGAAGCATAATAAGGTCTCGACCCTCATTGTGTCCCCTTTCATGATGGATGAATTGCGTGATAACAGTGTCTTGGTTGACGAGCTGATAGGGGAGGGGATAAAAATTCTCGTGATGCCGCATGCCCGTGAATGGGATGGCAAGACCGACCTTAAGGTTGCCGACCTTCACCCGGTGAATGTGGAAGATCTACTTCCGCGTGAAAAGATTGACGTTGATATGGAAGCGGCTGCCAAGCTGCTCCACGGCAATGTGGTGATGATTACCGGTGCCGCGGGAAGCATCGGCTCCGAGATGGTGAGGCAGATTGCTACATACGCTCCCTCTCACATGGTATTGGTGGATCAGGCTGAAACTCCTATGCACGATATCCGCCTGATGATGAAGAATCAATGGCCCGACATTAAGGCCGAGACAATAGTGGCCGACATTGCCGACCGAAAGATGATGGAACGTCTTTTCGAACAATACCGACCGGAATATGTGTTCCATGCGGCGGCTTACAAGCACGTTCCGATGATGGAGGATAATCCCTACGAGGCCGTGGTGAATAATGTTGATGGCACAAGGATCATTGCCGACCTTGCTGTGAAATATGGCACCAAGAAATTTGTGATGGTCTCAACCGATAAGGCGGTGAATCCTACCAATGTCATGGGATGCTCGAAGCGAATCTGTGAGATATACGTGCAGAGCCTTGACAAAGCCATCAAGGAAGGGAAGATAAAGGGAGACACTCAGTTTGTGACAACCCGTTTCGGAAATGTGCTCGGTTCGAATGGATCAGTGATTCCAATCTTCCAGGAACAGATAAAAAAGGGTGGCCCGATCACGGTGACCCATCCCGACATCATACGCTTCTTCATGCTTATTCCCGAAGCCTGCAAACTTGTGATCGAAGCCGGCACGATGGGAAAAGGGGGTGAGATTTACGTGTTCGATATGGGAGAACCCGTTAAGATTGTAGATCTTGCCAAGCGAATGATTCAATTCAGCGGAGCAAAGGATATAGAGATAAAATTCACAGGCCTTCGCGACGGAGAGAAACTTTATGAAGAAGTTCTCAACGACAAGGAGATCACCCTTCCCACTTTCCATCCCAAAATCAAGGTGGCGAAGGTGAGGGAATATGAATTTGAAATAATCAAGACCCAGATATCAAGTTTGGTTGACGGGGCCTCTGAAGAGGACGATATGCAGATTGTGGCCAGGATGAAGAAGATTGTTCCGGAATTCAAGAGCCAGCATTCAAAGTATCAGGTTCTCGACAATCCTTGATTAATCCCCAAAACATCTCTCCATGTAAGAAATCAAACTCCTCAAAATAGAAATTTAGTATTAACCCTATTACCTAATTCATGAAAGTATGGAAGTATTATTAATTGTATTCCTGGTGGGAATCTTCGTACTCGCGTTGCTCGTTGCGAGCGCAGTCATATCTCGTATTCGCAACAATTCTACCAACCTTCTCAGCGATTTTGACCGCATGAGCTGTCATGGTCACAGTCTGAATCAGTAGTATGTCATAGAGCGACATCAGCATCCCTGTAGGAAAAATTATGGTGTGTCAAATTGCGAAAATTTGACACACCGTAACTTATACGTAAGCATTAACTGAAGTACACCTTGCAGGAGCAACTTATCATAATATCGGCTA
>CAMWIH010000083.1 GCA_947174305.1 uncultured Porphyromonadaceae bacterium
TCCGCGAAATCACACAGAAGGGTAAATATTGGCAGGATGGCAAATGGGTGGAGACTGAGAACCTTGAGATTCACCAGCCCCTCACATACCCCAACATCGGTGAACGCGAATCATATCTGCTCTATCATGAAGAGCTTGAGTCGCTTGTGCAGAATTTCCCATCGATACGTCGCGCCCGTTTCTGGATGACATTCGGCCAGGAATATCTCACACACCTCCGTGTTATCCAGGATATAGGTATGGCACGCATCGATCCCGTGATGTATGAAGGCCGCGAGATTGTGCCTATCCAGTTCCTGAAAGCTGTGCTTCCCGATCCCGGATCGCTCGGAGAGAACTACACAGGCGAGACTTCCATCGGTTGCCGCATCAGCGGTTTCGACAAGGAGGGGAAGGAATCCACTTATTACATCTACAACAACTGCTCTCACGAGGCAGCCTACAAAGAGACAGGCGCACAGGCCGTGAGCTACACCACCGGTGTGCCCGCAATGGTTGGAGCCTTCATGTTCCTCACTGGGAAATGGGTTATGCCCGGCGTGCATAATGTTGAAGAGTTTGACCCCGATCCATTCCTTGAGAAATTGGCCGTGTCGGGACTCCCCTGGAGTGTGATTGTTAATGAAGATCTTGAATTTACTGTAGAATAGCCTCTATGAAATCGTTATCATTGATATCATTGGCGCTCGTCGCTGCCGGTGCGTTTGCCGTTACCGCTCCCATGCCGGGCTCAATGTCAACAGAGGGGAACAGCACTCTCATCTCAACTTCCAAGGGGACGGTTATGGTGACTCCGGTTTCTCCCGACATTTTCCGGGTTTCTCAGATTCCCCAAGGAGTGGCGGCAATGAATTTTCCGAAATCTCAGTCGGCCATAATGCCGGAGCAGGATTTCCCGGTATCATCATTTGCTACCGGTTCGGAGTTCGTAATCTCCACCCCATCCACAATTCTTCGCATAGATCGCCTTACAGGGAAAATAACCTTTGAGAATGCCGAGGGAAAAACGCTTCTTACTGAAGCGGGAGGCGTTGATAATTCCGGGGCAACAAAGACAGTCACCTTCGTCACTCCCACAGACGTATCATTCTATGGAGCCGGCGAGCGCGGACATTCCTTCCGTCTGAACGGCGATTCACTCACCATGTGGAACCGCCCTACCTACGGATATGGTGCAGGCGACGGCCGCATAAACCAGATGAACATCACCATGCCGGTCATTCTCGCCGAAAACGGATTCGCCCTCCTTTTCGATGATTACAACCGGGCTTCCCTCTCGATAACCGATACCATCAAATATCAGTCGGAGACTTCAAAACCGCTCTCCTACTATTTCATCAATGGTGACGGTTCGCTTGCCGGTGCCACGGCCAACTATGCCACCCTCACAGGCCGTCAGGACCTCCCGCCCTTCTGGACTTTGGGTTATATCGCATCAAAGTATGGCTACAAGTCGCAGGATGAAGCCCTCGGAGTGGTAGATTCCTTGAAGCGCAACGGCTACCCGGTGGATGGTCTGGTGTTCGATCTCTATTGGTATGGTGTGGAAACCGATATGGGTCGCCTCGAATGGAACAAAGAGAAGTTCCCAAATCATAAGGCCATGCTCGACTCCCTGAATGCCATGGGTGTGAACACCATCCTGATTCATCAGCCCTACATCAACAAGAAGGGGGCTATCGACAACTACAACACGCTCGATGCAGCCAACCTCCTCACAAAGGATGCCGAAGGGAAGACCAACGATGTCACCACTTGGGTAGGCGATGCCGGAATGTTCGATATCTCCAATCCCGACACTCGCGAATGGCTCTGGAACCGCCTGAAAGGTCTCACCGAAGAGGGTCTTGCCGGATGGTGGGGCGACCTCGGCGAACCTGAAGTGCATCCGCTCACTATCGTTCATAACAATGGTGAGAAAGCCTCGGAATATCATAATGTGTATGGCAACGAATGGTCGCGTCTTGTTTATGAAGGATTACGTAAAGATTTCCCCGACATGCGTCCGATGCTCCTGATGCGCGGCGGCACATCTGGCCTTCAGCGTTATTCAGTATTCCCCTGGTCGGGCGACGTAGGCCGTTCATGGGAGGGTCTTCAGGCACAGATTCCCATCATGCTCAACTCAGGCCTTTCGGGGCTCGGTTACATGAGTTCGGATATCGGTGGTTTTGCTGTGGATGAGAAGAATCCCACAAATCCCGAGCTTTATGTGCGTTGGTTGCAGATGGGTGCCTTCACTCCCGTTCTCCGCACTCACGCCCAGGCAAAGCCCGAACCGTACCATTATGAAGCTCAGCAGGAGATCCTGAAGAAATTCATCAATATGCGTTACGAGTGGTTGCCTTACAACTACACTCTTGCCTACGAGAATGCTTCACAGGGGCTTCCTTTGGTTCGTCCGCTAAATTTCCGTGAAGAGAACCGCAAGGCTGAATATGCAAATGTTCAGGATGAATACCTATGGGGCGATGACGTTTTGGTGGCACCTGTGATGAAAGCCGGACAGACTTCACGCAAAGTACTCTTCCCGGCCGGTGAATGGATCAACTGGAATAATCCTGCCCTCAAGTACAAGGGAGGCACAACAGCTACGGTCAAGGCTCCCCTTTCCGAGCTTCCGCTCTTCGTGAAGGCCGGCAGCTTTATTCCCCAGTATGTTTTGCCGATGAAGAATGTAGGAGATTATAACCCTGCTTTCCTCACTGTTAAGTATTTCCCCTCATCCGAAGAGACGAGTTATACGCTATTCGACGACAACCGCACATCGCCTGTATCACTCGAGGAGAATGACTATCAGCTCACCACCTTCAAAGGGCGTGAGATCAACGGAAAGATTGAGCTCTCGCTCTCAGCCAAGGGTCAATACAAGGGAATGCCGGAAGGACGCAACCTCACCTTTGAGATTCCGATGGATAAGAGTCCGAAGGAGGTGATAATGTCTAACGGCATTGAGATGCGACCCAACGCATCGCTAAAGGCCATCCGCCTCTACGGCTGGCACTACGATGCCAAGGCCAAAACCCTCTATGTCCGTTTCCCCTACAATTACGATAACCTCACAGTGACGGTCAAGTAAGGTTATAGGGTTTAAGACATATGCATTTTTAATCGTAGCACCGTTGCACCGCTCAAAATAAAAGTTGTCCTAAAATTTAGGACAACTTTTATTTTTTCCGTCCTTAATTTTAGGACAATTTCGTCAAACCATCACCCATAAGTAATATAAACTCGCCGGACTCCTCAAGGTCTCACGTATTAGGCGTTCCATCCTCGTTAGTCATTGCCGGCTTTTTCCTCTTTTTGCGTTTCTTTTTCTTCCTCGCCGGTGCTGGGGAATCTCCTTCGGCAGGAGGTTCCACCGCGGATGCACGTGGCCTTTCCAAAGGTTCCTTGCCGTCGGTGAGAGAATCAAGGATTAGCTCCGCCACATATTCCGAGGCTATATAATTGCCGAGACGACGCTGCATATTCCTGTAACCCGCTATCTGCCACTCTCTACGCGGAGAGGGTTGCAACAAGGGAGTCAGTTCACGGGCTATGGCATCGGCCGTGCAGTTATGCACCAAAAGTTCCGGAACAACATTGTTGTTGACTATCAGATTCGGAAGCGACACATATTTAACCTTCAGAAGTTTCTCCATTATCTTATAAGATAACTTCATGCCGTTGGCTCTATATGCCACCACCTGCGGTGTGCCTATGAGGGCTGTCTCAAGAGTGGCAGTGCCCGATGTGACAACAGCCGCCTGAGAATATTTCAAGAGAGTATGAGTCACGCCAAACACAACCTTAAGCCCGGGATCCTGAGCCACCTCCCTATAAAATTTCTCCGGGATGGACGGTGCAGCTCCCACCACATACTGAAAATCAGGGAAACGCTTCACAGCTGCTATCATCAGGGGAAGGTTGTTACGTATTTCTCCTTTCCTTGAGCCGGGGAGAAGTGCGATGATAGGTTTCTCGTCGGAAAGGCCCTGACGCTCCAGAAAATGACGGCGAGGAGGAATATGCTTCATGGAATGGGCTATCTCCTGAACCGACGGATTGCCCACGTAGGTCACCTCATAACCGTGCTTCTTATAAAAGGGCACTTCAAACGGCAAGATGGAGTAAAGCTTATCCACATATTTCTTTATGCGCTTCACCCTGTATTCCTTCCAAGCCCATACCTTAGGAGAGATGAAATAATGGACCGGAATGCCCCTTTTTGAAGCATATTTTGCGAGTTTCAGATTGAACCCGGGATAATCAATGAGTATAAGGGCATCTGGCTTATATACATCTATCAGAAGCTTAGCCTGCTTAAGGTTACGCCATAGCGAGGGGAGTTTCCGCAACACTTCGCTGAAACCCATCACATTCATCTCTTTATAATGGAGGTCGGGGCGTCGGCGTGATTCCTTCTCCATAAGATCCCCGCCGAAATATCGCAATTCGAAATCGGGGTCTGCCTCCTTCAATGCCTTTATCACTTGCGAGGCGTGCAAATCACCCGACGCCTCGCCGGCTATCATCATATATTTCATATATGTCTTTTTATAATATTTACGCTTAACACAGCGTTTTTCGTATATGAAAAATCTTTTTCCCCTACTTTTGACCATTGCAGGCTTCTTTGGTTTAATACTCTCTTCCTGTATTTCGGATGCGGTGTCAACTTCATCTTCCGATACCCTTGCTTTTTCACGCGATACTGTGAATTTCGATACCGTTTTCACGGACCTCGGCACACCCACAGCGCGCTTGATCGTGTTCAACCGTAATAAGAAAGGGGTGGAAATCTCCTCCATCAAGCTGCGCAAGGATGATTCCAACTTCTCCATTAATGTTGACGGGCGCAGCGGCAAGGTGTTCAATGATGTAGAGATCAGGGGAAAGGATTCGATATATGTATTCGTTGAATGTTTCATTCCCGAGACGACCTCGGCCGAACCATATCTGGTGGAGGATGAACTTGAATTTGTCACAAACGGCATAACACAGACCGTGCGTCTTGAGGCTTACGGGCAGAACGTGACTCGTCTCAAGGCCACACGCATCACTTCCGATCTAACCCTCAGTGCCGACCGCCCCATAGTGGTGTTCGATTCGCTCGTGGTTGAGAAAGGCGCCACCCTGCGTATCTTGCCCGACACAAGGATGCTCTTTCACGATGGCGCCGAACTCATAGTGCACGGCAGGATTGAGGCTATCGGCGAACCGGGGAAACTGATACAGATGCGAGGTGACCGACTCGACAATGTCCTCCCTGACGTGGGATATGATATACTTGCCGGACAATGGAGGGGAATGCGCATCTCCGCCGAATCTTTCGACAACCGTCTGGAATATGTGGATATGCGTTCCACCGCCATAGGGCTTTCTCTCGATTCATGCGCAAACCTCACTAAAAGCAAGTTGCTCCTGCGCAATTCATGGCTTCACAATTCGCAAGGCTCTGCGCTCTCTGCGAAATACGCAAAAGTTGAGGCCTTCGGATGCTGTTTCTCCGAAGCCGGAGATGCTGTGGTGAGCCTGACGGGGGGCGACCTCCGGTTCGTGCAATGCACTTTTGCAAACAACTATCTATTCTCGGCAATTGCCAACCCGATAGTATCGCTCTATCATCTCCTACCCGATCACACCAACGACAACGATCTGCCACTGATGAAGGCTTCGTTCGAAAACTCCATAATCTATGGCCTTACCTCCGACATAAACGAAGGAGACCTGACAGACTCTAACGTCTTCTTCCGTTTCGTTTCGCTTAAATCCGCCGGAGAGGACGATGCCAATTTCATCAATTGCCTTTGGGACACCGACCCCCTCTTCCTCACCGACCGTCCTGAATATTACTTCAACTATCACGTGCAACCCGACTCCCCGGTTATCGGCATGGGCGACCCGGCTTATGTCAATTCAGAATGCCTGATTGATATTGACGGAGTGAACCGCCTCGCCAACGGTAATCCCACATTAGGTGCATACGCAAAGCCTGAAGAGAGGTAGTCATTATGAATTACCGATTATTATAGCTAATTTTGCATTCAAATGATTTTGAAAATGTCGATTCAACATATATTGTTGGGAGCGTCACTCCTTCTGATGTCGTGCGGAGGCAAGTCTTCTGCCGGTTCCACGTCCGATTCTCTCCCCTCCGACAACGCTTCACCGATGGCGGTGACTTTTTCTGCCGACAGTGCATATTCCTATCTGGCAAAGCAGGTGGAATTCGGGCCGCGCGTGCCAAATTCTGAGCCTCACCGTCTGGCCGGTGACTGGCTTGTTGCGCAACTTAAACGCCACGGAGCAAAAGTGACCGAGCAAAAAGTGGATCTTACGGCTTTTGACGGCACGGTGCTTCACGCCCGCAATATATTCGGGCAGATCAACCCCGGAGCCACCAAAAGGATCCTGCTCCTGGCTCACTACGACTGCCGTCCGTGGGCCGATCAGGATGCCGACCGTTCCAAACGCAAGGAACCTGTGGATGGAGCCAACGACGGTGCAAGCGGAGTGGCCGTCATTCTCGAGACCGCCCGTCAGCTTAAGGCTTCCAATTCCAATCTTGGCGTTGACTTCCTTTTCGTGGATGCCGAAGACTGGGGCACCGATGGTGATGAGGAGTCATGGGCCATGGGCACACGTTATTTCGCACAGAACCCTCCCGTAGCCGGTTATACACCTACCTATGCCATACTTCTGGATATGGTGGGAGGAAAGGATGCCACTTTTCCACGTGAATATTTCTCTCAGCAGAATGCCGGGCCACTCAACGATGCTTTCTGGGAGGCCGCCCGCAAAGCCGGCCACGCCGACCGTTTCCCCAACTCTATGGGTGGCGCCGTGACCGATGATCACGTGGAATTGCTTAAAGCCGGCATACCGGCAATTGATATAATAGAATACAATTCCACTTCCGGCTTCAATCCGAATTGGCACACCACCACCGATAATCTCGATAACATATCTAAAGAGACTCTCGGAGTGGTGGGAGAATCGCTAATGCAGTTTCTCTCGGTACAATGAGCCATAGCCAAAGCTCGATTCTTGCCGAAGCGCCCTCGCGAAGCTGTTTCCGCGGCGGCTGTGCCGCAATAAGTAAATTGAAAATTTAAATTATTAATATATGGATTTCATTGAAGAATTGACCTGGCGCGGCATGATACATACCATGATGCCGGGCACCGATGAGCAGTTGAAGAAAGAGATGACCACTGCTTACCTCGGAATTGACCCAACAGCCGATTCCCTTCATATCGGCCACCTCTGCGGCGTGATGATGCTCCGCCATTTCCAGCGTTGCGGACATAAGCCTCTCGCCCTTGTGGGGGGTGCAACCGGTATGATTGGTGACCCTTCCGGCAAATCGGCCGAGCGCAACCTTCTCGACGAGGAGACCCTTCGCCACAATCAGGAATGTATCAAGAAACAGCTTTCCAAGTTCCTCGATTTTGAAAGCGATGCGCCCAACCGTGCCGAACTCGTCAACAATTACGACTGGACAAAGGATGTGACTTTCCTCGATTTCGCCCGCGAAATCGGCAAACATATCACCGTGAACTACATGATGGCCAAGGATAGCGTTCAGAAGCGTCTCAACGGTGAGGCTCGCGATGGACTTAGCTTCACAGAGTTCACCTATCAGCTCCTTCAGGGCTTCGACTTCCTCCATCTTTATGAGGCCAAGAACTGCAAGCTTCAGCTTGGCGGTTCAGACCAATGGGGCAATATCACCACAGGCGCAGAGCTTATCCGACGCAAGAATGGCGGTGAGGTGTTTGCTCTCACCTGCCCTCTGATCACTAAAGCCGATGGCGGTAAGTTCGGTAAGACTGAGAGCGGTAACGTATGGCTTGACCCCAAATACACCTCTCCCTATAAGTTCTACCAGTTCTGGCTCAACGTGTCTGACGAGGATGCCGAGAAGTATATCAAGATCTTCACCTCCCTTCCCAAGGAGGAAATCGAGGCACTTGTTGAAGAGCACAAGCAGGATCCGGGTGCCCGTCCTCTACAGAAGCGACTCGCCAAGGAAGTGACCATAATGGTTCACAGTGAGAAGGATTATGAGGCGGCCGTTGAGGCTTCCAAGATTCTCTTCTCCAACCAAGCAGCCGAGGCGTTGCGCAACATTGATGAGAAGACCCTCCTCGATGTATTCGAGGGTGTTCCCATGTTTGAGGTGGCAAAATCGGAACTTGAGGCAGGCGTGCCTGTTCTCGAACTCCTTGCCGTGAAGACCCCTGTCTTCCCCTCAAAAGGGGAGGCCCGCAAGATGGTACAGGGCAATGGTGTGAGCATCAACAAAGAGAAATTCACCGATCCCAACGGCACAATCGATGCCTCCGCCCTCCTCGGTGGCAAATACATCCATATCCAGAAAGGGAAAAAGAACCACTACCTCATCAAGGCAGTGTAATAATATATTCCCGAAATAATCTTTCTAAGTGGTCGCGATTCATTTCGCGGCCTCTTCTTGTTACGGAGTTGTTAATTTTACTGAGTTAGGTCTAAGTTGATTCGATATGGAGTAAGAGAAGAAATTCAATTTGGAGTAAGAGGAGAAAAAGATTATATTTGCAGAAAAGAGACGATCATGAAGGAAATACCTACCGAGATGTCAGGATATCCCATAGGTCAGCAGGATTTTAAACAGCTGCGGACCAATGGACTCATTTATGTTGACAAGACTTCATTTATTGAAAAATTGATAATGACGAAAGGACAGTATTACTTCCTTGCACGTCCGCGCCGTTTCGGCAAGAGCCTCTTCCTGTCAACTCTTAAATATTTCTTTCGCGGGGAACGTGAGCTTTTCAAAGGACTATTTATCGACTCCATGAATTGGGAGTGGGAGAAATATCCTGTCTTGCATCTGGATTTTAACACGAGCCGTTATCAGTCGCCCGGGATGCTTGAACCCGTTCTTGATCGTCTTTTCCGTAATTGGGAAGAGGAGTATGATGTTGATGTTAAGGATTCCGATTATTCACAAAGATTCTCCACAATCATAAAGACCGCTCACGAAAGAACCGGGCTTCCCGTAGTAATCTTGGTTGATGAATACGACAAACCATTGGTGGGGAATCTAAATGATACCGAAATTTTTGAACATTACCGCTCACAATTGGCCTCAATCTACGCCAACTTCAAGAGCGCCGCAGAGCATATTCGCTTGGTATTTCTCACAGGTGTGAGCCGATTCAGTAAACTGAGTGTATTTTCCGATCTGAACAACATAAACGACATTACCTTTGATAATGACTTCGCCGACGTATGCGGAATCACGGAAAGCGAAATGCTCGATTATTTCAGTGAAGGAATCAATGATCTTGCACGCAGGTATAATATTGAATATTCTGAAGCCTGCAAACTACTGAAATCAAATTATGACGGATATTGCTTTGCAGAAGAGGGCAGCGACATTTACAATCCTTGGTCTCTTTTGAATGCATTCTCGAAGAGACGTATGGCTTACTACTGGACAATGACCGGTTTGCCGACAATTATTGCCGAATCGCTCAAGCGGATTGATGCCGATCTTAAAAGAGTTGTGAATACACGTTGTTCGATGCAGACTCTCTCCGGAATGGATCTCCTCAGTCCTAATCCGATAGCCTTGATGTATCAGACCGGATATCTCACCATCAAGCAATATGATTATCTTTCCGATATGGTATCTTTAGGGATACCGAATCGTGAAGTTGAACAAGGTCTTTTTGAGGTCCTGCTCCCATATTATGTCAAGGTCAAGAGGGGATTAGTGGAATCTGTGGTTAACGACCTGATTCTCGATATCCTCGATGGAAACCCGAAGGAATTTATGAAAAACCTTGATATTTTTTTAGCCGGTATTCCTTACGATATGAAGATGGAGGATGAAAACAACTTCCACAATGCCATGTACATCCTCCTGACTCTTATCGGAATCAAGACGGAAACGGAAGTGCATACATCCGACGGCAGGATTGACCTTGTAATCAAGACTGATAAGTTTATTTACATCATAGAGTTGAAGTTTGATAAAAGCGGAGAATCCGGTATCGAACAGATTGAGGATAAAAACTATGCATATCCCTATTCCTCCGATTCTCGCCAAATATTCCTTATAGGAGCAAACTTTTCATCAGAAACCCGTCATCTCGACAAACCGGTCATCCGTGAGATAGAAGGCTCTTGCCCCATTTGAACAAAATGGTTAACTTTGCAGGAAGTTTATCATTTCCTTATGAAAGATTCCAATAATCCTCCGTCGGCTTCCGTTATCATCGCCGTCTATAACCATTTTGAATGGCTTCGCCTTATCCTGGATGCACTCAGAATGCAGACAGAGAAAGATTTTGAAGTCATTATTGCTGATGATGGCTCGAATAAGGACACGGTGGAGAAAATCAACCGATATATAAGCGATCATCCCGACCTCCGCATACGTCATTCATGGCAGGAAGATGAAGGGTGGCGTAAGAATAAATCCCTGAACCAGGCCGTGCGTCTTGCAGAAAGCGATTACCTCATTTTCGTGGATGGCGACTGCGTGCCTCATCCAAGATTCGTGGAAGATCATCTTCGCCTTCGCCGTCCCAACACGATAGTGGGTGGGCGGCGGGTGGATATGGCGCCAGGGATAAGCAAGATGGTGGAAACCTGGACCACATTACCGAAAAAATACTTTTCCCGTGTGCGCCTCGCCATTTTACACGACGTATTGAAATCCTTACCCTCCTCAACTTTCTCACAACTGCGGCGCACAATCCGGTTTCCCTTTATTTGTGGCACTCCCTTAGGAACACGTCCACACGGTTTCTTGGGGTGCAACATGGCCATGCATAAGGCTGATTTGGTGAAACTCAACGGCTTCGACGAGGATTATGTGAACCCCGGAACCGGTGAGGATAGCGACCTTGAACTTCGCGCCAGAAATGCCGGGATGCATTGTCTGGCAGTGCCTCGATATGCACTGATGCTTCACAGATGTCATCAACGTCTCCCCCTTGATTCACCCGAGAACAAAGCAATTCTCAACCGCAATAAAGAAAACCGGGCTACGCGCATTAAGAACGGTCTCATCAAAGAGAGCTGATATGAACATTATTCATCTTGTAAGAGCAACCACATGGGGCGGTGGCGAACGATATGCCCTCGATCTATGCAGAAGGTCGGTGGAAACCGGAGATAACGTAACCGTAATTACTCGTGGCGTCCCTTTCATAGATGAGAAATTCGCCCGGGCGGCCGCAACGATAAAGAGAATGCCATTGGGAGGAATCTTCGATTTGACCTCTCCTATCCGGATAGCCCGAATGGTCCGGGAGATGAAAGGGGCGCCGGTTATATTTCACGTCCACACATTTAAGGATGCAGAGATAGTCACCAAGGCAAAAAAAATTATTGGAAAGAGAGGCAATGTGAAGCTGGTCTGCACTCGCCATCTCGTTAAACCGGGGAAATCGTCATTCCGATGGAAAAAGATATACACCGGCATCGATTCCCTGATTTTTATATCCAACCTTGCAAAAGAAACTTTCCTCGAAAGCAATCCCCCTGTTGCGCTCGACCGGCTGACAGTGGTGCATAACAGTGTGGCGGTACCTAAAAAGTATTCCGTGCCAATTCCTCCCCCTTCTTCCCAAACTTTAAACATCCTATTTACCGGTCGCATATCACCGGAAAAGGGGATTGACGTTCTTATCGAAAGCATGGGTAAGCTTTCAGATATCCCTCTGCGTCTGCAAATTGCAGGAACCGGGAAACCCGAATATGTAAAGCAACTTCAAGACCTCGCCACTCTGCACCATATTGCGGACCGCATAGAATGGATAGGCTTTGCAGAAGATGTTTATGAAAGGATTGTCAAAGCCGATATCTGCGTAGCTCCTTCCGTATGGGCCGAGCCTTTCGGACTAACCATAATTGAGTTTATGTCGCAGGCACGCCCGGTTGTCACCACCGACAATGGCGCACAAAAGGAGATAATCACGGATGGGGAAGATGGTATTCTCGTACAACCCTCTGACCCGGAAAGCCTTGCTTCGGCCATAAGAAAGTTGGCTGCCAACAGAGAGCTTCGTGAAAAGATTGGTCAGGAGGCATTCCGCACTTTCTCCGACAGATTCTCATACAACATCTTCTTTAGAAAAATAACAGAAATTTACAAGGAGGTTAAGAGTCCATCCAATAAAATATGTAAAATGCCAGGGCGGCGATTTTCGAGCTAAAATATTCTTTTTCAGAAGGAGCAA
>CAMWIH010000084.1 GCA_947174305.1 uncultured Porphyromonadaceae bacterium
CCGTAGGGCCGCACCACGGTGCGGCCCTACGATTATTACATTAACCTGTATTATTCGCGGACGCACCATGGTGCGTCCCTACAGTATGGATTGGCTAACTGAACAATGGAGATGGATACACACCCTCGTCGGTAAGCTTGCGGAACATATCGACTGTTGCCTGGCGATCGGCGGCGTAGGTAACGCCAAACCATTTCGAGGGGGTCGGAATCACCTTCAGGCTTATCGTGTTATCCTTGATAAGGTTGTTGACAACTGTGGGGATATAGAATTCCGATTTCAGTTCCTTTGAATGGGCGTTGAGGAAATCCACGAATGCTTTCTCTGAATAATCGAAATAGTCGGGAGTGAAGCCCCAGAGGTTCATGGAGACGTAAGCATCTTCAGGGAATGCTTCCTCCTTACCGTCAAGGATATGAACAATCTTTCCATCCTTCCTTTCGATTCCGTGACATTCTGTGACATCCGTAAGGAATCCGTCGGCATTCACCGTGCAAAGGCCTCGGCTTACGCCACCGTTTTCACTGAGCGTATTGCCAATGTTGAAGCCAACCATGCAATATTCATTTCTCTTCCCCTCTATCTCCTTGAGGGCATCGGCAAGAAGCAAGAAGCTTTCGGGACCATAGTAGTCGTCGGCATTAATCACAGCGAAGGGTTCGTTGATGGCATCCTTTCCCATGAGTACGGCTTGTCCCGTTCCCCAAGGTTTTGTGCGCTCCGTATCGGGTGTGAATCCTTCAGGGAGGGCGTCAAGGCTCTGGAACACCACTTCAACAGGCACATGGCCTTCATATTTAGAGATTATCTTCTCGCGAAACTCATTTTCAAAATCCTTGCGGATTACAAACACAATCTTTCCGAACCCGGCGCGCAAGGCATCAAAAACGGAGTAATCCATAATGGTCTCGCCATTGGGGCCAACCCCGTCAAGTTGTTTGAGGCCACCGTAACGGCTTCCCATACCGGCGGCAAGAATGAATAGTGTTGGTTTCATATTTATTTAATTTTTTATAGGCTTTATAGGCTTTATGGGCGCTGTAGGCATTATAGGCATTATAGGCTTTATGGGCGCTGTAGGCGATTTAGGCTTTATATAGGCTTTATAGGCGATTTATGTCTTGGAAATAATAATTAGAATCACTTATGTCTTTTTTCTCAGCAGGAAGCCGATGATGAGCAGAAAGAGGTCGAACATCACTATCTTGGCATTGGCATTGCGTGCTATGTCGTTTTCTGCGTGGCCTACCTCATTCATGATGTCCTCCACATTCCCGTGATTTATGAAAGGGGAGAACCGTCGGGAAAACTCCTCTTCCGAGCGGGTGAGTGCCAAAAGCTGAGGCATCTTCATATTGTAGATGAAATTCTCGCGTGTCATCCGCGCCATATAGTCGAGAAATCGGAGCAGTTTCTCGCGGCCGAACGCCGCAGTCCGCTCGCTGAGGTTGCGCAAAACGGAAAGTTTCTTGGCGTATGCATTCCTCATGATGTCGCGGAAAAGTGATTCAAATTCCTCCTTCTCCTCAGAAAACCCGGCTAATTCGTCGGCTTTGGAAAGTCGTCCTTCCGCGAGTCTGCTGAGTTCGAAAGCCTCATAATCTTTCATTCCGTAGCGGGAAATCATATAATCCGCTATCTCTTCGCGCGTAAGAGGTGACATATTGAAACGCTGGGTGCGCGAAGAGATTGTGGGGAGCACATTATTCTCCTCGTTGGAGACAAGAAGGAACACCGTGCCCGGCGTCGGCTCTTCAATCACCTTCAGAAGCTTGTTGGCCGTCTCAATATTCATCTTTTCCGGGAGCCAGATGACGAAGAATTTATAGTTGGAGGCATAGTTCGACATAGCTTCGGCATTGACTATATACTCAGCGTCGTTCACATAGATGCGCGGGCGCGAATTGCCGGCATCCAGAATCTCGAGCCACCGTTCCGGTTGCATAGCTGGGTTTTCTGTGAGCATCTTTCGCCATTCCTCTATGCGGTCGGTGGAGAGAAGCACCTTGCTTTTCTCGCTTTTCACTATGGGATAGATGAAATGGGTATCAGGATTATTGAACGAAGCGTGTTGCAGGCATGCCCGGCAATGTCCGCACGGTTCGCCGTTATGGCGGTCGGTGCAGTGAACATAACTCACAAAGGTGCGTGCCAATAGCATTTTGCCTATTCCGGATGGCCCGCAAAGCATTATTGCGTGAGGCAACCGGTCGGTGTCGGCAAGTTCTATTAGGGCTCGTTTAGTGGCGATATGTCCTGGTATGTCGGAAAACTTCATCTCTGCAAAATTATAAAATATTGGCGTGAATGCCAATTATATGGCAATCTATTTTTGTTTGCGACTGAAATTCTTACTAAATTTGTGGATATGAAACTACAGCCATCTTTGTTTGACGACGAGCCGACATCAGGTCCCCGCCCCTTCCTTGAGTCGGTGGCCTTGGCATATCATTCCAATTTCGATGATATGTCGGAATTTTGTTTCGTTTTCCCTAATAAGCGTGCCGGAACCTTCTTCCTTAAACATCTTCAGGATGCCTCGAAGCATCGCACGCTTATGGCTCCGCGCGTGACTTCCATCACTGATTTCGTGGCCGAACTGGCCGATCATGATGTGGCTTCTCGCATCGATCTGCTTTTCCGGCTTTATAATATTTATGTGAGCGGAAAGGGCGAGGTAGGCGAGATGGGTAAGAAGGGTAAACTGTTCAGTGACTTCGATTCCTTCCGCAACTGGGGCGAGACATTGCTTTCCGATTTTAGCGAAGTGGATCAGTATGATGTGGATGCCGATTCATTGTTCAAGAATGTAAAAGATTACCGTGAGATAGCCTCTTCATTCCTCACGGAGGAGCAGATTGAGGTGATGGAGCGATATTTCGGCTATACGCCGGGGCTTTGGGAGGTGGAGCGGTTCTGGAAAAATATGGAACCTCCATCCGATATAAAGAATAAATTCCTCCTGCTCTGGCAGCAGATGGCTCCTCTTTATCACGCCCTCAACAAATCGCTTCACGCAGAACGCCTCTGCACTTCAGGTGGTGCTTACAGGCTTGCCCTGCAACGTTTGAAGATTCATGGAAAAAATATTTTACCTTGGAAAAAGGTGGTGCTTGTAGGCTTCAATGCCCTCTCCACCACGGAGGCCCTTATTTTTGAGGAATTAAAAGGGCTGTCATCGGATGAAGAAATTTTGGGTGAATATGCAGAGTTTTTCTGGGATGGTACAGGCCCGGTGCTGTCGGGTGCTGTTAACGACGCGGCGTCGTTCCTTAAGTATAACCGAAAGAATTTCCCTTCGCCTGCCTGGGCCGAACCTTGGATGAGGGAAAGCGCCAGCGACAGGATGCCTGCAGTGCTTACCGCCATAGGTGCTCCATCTAATTCTGCGCAAGGGAAGGTGGCCGGTGCCAAGGTGAACCAACTCTTGGAAGAAAAAGGTGAGGAGGAGATAAGGAGTGCAAAGGTGGCGGTGGTGTTGCCCGACGAAAATATGCTTATGCCGTTCCTTTATTCATTGCCCGAAGGCTTGGAGGCTGTGAATCTCACCATGGGTTATTCCTTGAGGATGACCTCCGTCATCTCTTTCATTTATCATTTGCGCCGTGTCAGGACAACCCAGAGGAGGGCCGGCGACGACATTGCGTTCTATCATGAGGATTTGCGGCTGCTCCTCTCTCACCCGTATATGCACGCTGTGGCCGGCAGCAAGACCATATCCGAAATCAACGGCTTCCTGAACTTACATCATAAGATGACCCTGACTCTCTCTGAATTGCAGCGGTTCAGCCAACCGGCCGCCGAGATACTTCGTCCTCTTCCTGATGGGGCATCGGTGTCTGAGGTGATTGCATATCTGGAAGAGGTGATGGTGATTGTGTCGGCGGCGCTTGACTCTGCGGATGCCGGGGTGCTTAAGAGCAGGATAGACCGCTCCCACATAGAGGTTTATCGCGACGCACTGCGTCGGCTCGACAACGCTTGTGCCGAACATAAGATCGAGATGGGTATGGCCGGAGTGTTCACTATGGTGGATAAACTGTTGGCCGGTGAGCAGGTCACTTTTGAAGGAGAACCCCTGGAAGGACTTCAGGTGATGGGATTGCTTGAAACCAGGGCACTCGATTTCGACCATCTGATAATCCTTTCGATGAATGATAGGGTGATGCCCCGAAAGTCATCGGGCCGCACTTTCATACCCGACTCCCTGCGTCACGGTTACGGACTTCCTTACTCAAACTATCGTGAAGACCTCTTCTCATATTATTTTTACCGGATGATTTCGCGGGCACGCGAGGTGACAATGATATATGATGCCAGGTCGTCGTCAGGAATGAGAAGCGGAGGGATGTCGCGTTATCTGATGCAGTTGCGCTATCTTTATGCACGCGACCTCCTTAAATTCGAGAATCATAAATTCCTCCTGTCTCCAACGGCGGCAAAGACCAAAAATGTTGAGAAAACCGAGCTGGTGATGTCGCAATTGGATGAATTTACCGTTCGTGGGTCGCGTCGCAATTTCTCCGCTTCAGCTCTTCGCAACTACTTTATATGTCCAGCAAAATTCTATTATGAGAATGTGATGGGTTTGCGAGCTGAAAATGAAGCATCGGAATATATAGATGCCATAGGGCTTGGAAATGTGGTTCATGAAGTGATGTTTCATCTCTATTTCCCTGAGGGGAAAAGAAATATCTATCTTGATGAACCGATTAGGATGGAGAAGGAAGATATACAAAGCCTTATCGACGATGAGGAAAAGCTTCACCGGTTGGTGACGGAATCGATAAATAGGTTGCATTTTCATCTTGATGATGAGCATGTTGCCACCCCTCTTGACGGGGCTGCCTCGCTTGTGGGGGAGAAGATCGTTTCCCAGATACGCGATGTGCTGAATTATGACCTTACGCTTGCCCCCTTTGAGTTGGCAGGCGGTGAGATTTCCGGACTGGTTGAATGGCCCTTGGCTGAATCGGAGAAGAGAATTAATATGAAATATGCCATTGACCGTCTTGATATCATCAAGTTGCCTGATGGCACGAAATCATACAGGATTGTTGACTACAAGACTGGTAATGCACACGTCAAGGCGCGGGATATGGAAGCCGTATTCAACGGAGACGAAGAGGCGCGTAATTTCTTCCAGCTTATGCTCTATGCCAACCTGATGAACTTCGACCGTAAACTCAATGTGCCTGTGAGGTTGGCTATTTATCAGATTTCAGAGCTCGGCAAGAACGGCGAGACCGTGCCCTCTATGGGAAGGCCTGTAGAACCGGGTAAAAGGACCACATACGACCGTCTTTCAAGTCACCTTGACCGTAATGAGGAGTTCCTTGAAAGGACCGGAGAGATTCTTTCTGAAATCTTTAATCCTGAAGTGGCATTTGTGGCTGTGGATAATGATGAAAAGTGCAAATATTGCAACTTGGCCCATTTATGCGGAAGAAGCAGATGAAAATAGATTCTTAAACCTTCAATTATTTGGAATATAAGCAAAAATATTGTAATTTTGCGAGGATTTTCTAAAAGCGGATGCCCATTGGCTCACTTTTAGTTAAATTCGGGTTTGCTGAGGCAACCCGTGAATGGTGTGATGGGAAATTTGTTGGCCCGGAGCATAACTTATTTTGAGTAACACAAACTTTTTGAAAATGAAGAAGTATGAATTGACCGCCGAGCCCCGTGTGGATTGCGGCAAGAAAGCTACAAAAGCTTTGCGTAAAGAGGGTAAGATTCCCGCAGTTATCAATGGTGGAGCAATTGTTGAGCTCCCTTATTCAGGCACTCTCAAACCGGGTGAGAAGCTCGTTGAGATCGATGCTAAGCGTGGAATCATCACTACCGACATCACAGTGAAGGGTGAGGATGTTCGTAAACTTATCTATACTCCCGATATCTTCGAGATTGACCTCACAGTTAATGGCGAAACCAAGAAAGCCGTTATGAAGGAACTTCAGTTCCAGCCTGTGAAAGACACTGTTCTTCACATCGATTTCCAGGAGGTTTATCCCGATAAGCCCATCGTAATGGAGGTTCCTGTTCAGATCGAGGGTCACGCAGAGGGTGTGAAAGCCGGTGGTAAGCTCACTCTTTCAATGCGTAAGCTTAAAGTGAAAGCTACTTATGCTGAAATCCCCGAGCGTCTTGTTGTTAATGTTGACAATCTCGGTCTCGGCAAGTCAATGGCTGTAGGTGATCTCCACTTCGAAGGCCTTGAGCTCATGAACGCCAAGAACGCAGTTGTTTGCGCTGTTCAGCTCACCCGTGCCGCTCGTGGTGCCGCTGCCAAGGCTCAGGAATAATCCAATTATTCGTTGTGCATGACTGGCAATCCAATTGTGGCCATGCATGAATGAGAATGAAAACGTAACGTCGCAAATTGTCGCGACTCGAAAAATGTAGGGACGCACCCACGGTGCGTCCTTTTATATTAAAAATGATAGAAAAAATAAGAAAACTCTTAGGCCTCTCCTGCAAAAGCAGGGAGAAAAAGGAGGGTGTGATAGATATGAAGAGATTCCTTATAGTGTGTCTGGGGAATATCGGCCCTGAATATGTCGATACACGCCATAACATTGGATTTATGGCCGGGGATGCTATGGCAGAGTCAGCCGGCGTGCAGTTCAAATCATGCCGTTACGGCGACATGGCCATAATGAAGGTTAAGAATTGCGAGCTGATGTTGCTAAAACCATCCACCTTTATGAACCTTAGCGGAGTTGCTGTCAGGTTCTGGATGAATAAAGAGAAGTTGCCATTGGAGAATCTGCTTGTGATTGTCGATGATATTGCGCTGCCGTTCGGTGCGGTGCGTCTCCGCAAGCAGGGTTCCGACGCGGGTCACAATGGATTGAAAAACATCGCATCCGAACTCGGCACCCAACAGTATGCGCGGCTCCGGGTGGGTGTGGGTAATGATTTCCCTCGTGGAGGCCAGGTGGATTATGTGCTTGGACGCTTCCCTAAGGATGAGATGGAGAAAATGCCTGAACTCCTCAAACACGTGGGCGATGCGGTGAAGGCATATTGTCTTTCAGGACCTGATTTTGCAATGACACATTATAATAAATGATTTAATTCATGATGCATCATGATAAAGAGAAAAATATGGAAGAAGTAAGGATAGATAAATGGCTATGGGCGATGCGGGTGTTCAAGACCCGCACCATTGCCACCGATGCCTGCAAGAAAGGCCGCGTCATGATGAATGGGGTTGCAGTAAAGCCGAGCCGGGCAATCAAGGTTGGCGATGTGATTGATGTGAAGAAGCCACCAATCACCTATACCTTCCGGGTGAAGCAACTCACTGGAAACCGGCTGGGAGCCAAACTGGTACCGGAATATCTGGAAAATATCACTGCCCCTTCACAGTATGAACTTCTGGAGATGACAAGGATTTCAGGATTTGTTGACCGCAGGAAGGGTCTTGGCCGTCCCACCAAACGTGAAGGCCGTGAGCTTTCCCGCTTCAAGGAAGATAGCTATACGGCTGATGAATTCTTCCTTGATTGGGAAGATGACGATGAAGAAGAGGATTAAGATTGACATCAATCTTAATCCTCTTCTTCATCGGTCTTAATTTAAATTTATAAGAAGGGATTCAAACCCTCGGTAACTATTTACTCATCGGTGGTTCTTACAAGACGGAGAACCTGTTTCCCTTGAGCGTTAAAGAGCACCACCTCATCCTTTGAAATAGGTTTGGCAGTCGATGCCTCTTCAAGAGCCACTAAAAGCGCTGTCTCGTGGTTTGGATCGGGACAAGCCATTTTTGTCACTGCTATCGAACTGAATGAGATAGAATTTGCCTCTTCCATATCTATTTCAAGAGAACCGTTGTAAAGGTTGCATCCTGTGTTTCCATGGATCTTCCCTTCATCGACATCTATCACCATCTTCATCTCAGGATCGTTGATGGGAGTGTCTTCAATATCCTTTACAAGCCAGGTGCCGTTAAGGAAGTCGAAATTCTGATGCATCAGCGACATAACCTCTGTGCCTTCGCTGTCATAAAAATAGAGATAATACTCATTATCCAGGGCTTTCCAATCGTATGTGGTCACTTTTGCGAGCGCCTGGTTTATCTCCGTGTCGGTAAGTCCCGACATTCCGCATAACATCATGGTGGAAGCCATGTCGCCGAAAGAGAGGGTCTTGGTTTCCGAATCATATTTATAAGGCCCGTGGAGGTAGTTGCAACCATTGTTCCCGTATGCCATCTTTTCAGCCGGTGAAAAACGGAGGTAGGGGGCTTTTTCACCCACAACCGGTTTACCGTTGACGGTTTCTATGGCCCAGTCTCCCTTCACCACGCCTTTCTTTATATCCTCCGCGGTATAGGTTTTCAAATCCTCAGTGGTGGAAATCTGTTCACGGTCGCGTGGCAGCACGGCTTCTGTTTTTGAGGAGGACTTGCTTCCCTTCTCTTTTTTGGGTCCGAAGATGTCGCCCAAGGTAGAGCAACCCGTTGAAAGGAGAAGGAGAGATGTGGCCAAACCACCTAATATCATATTGTTTATTTTCATTTTTTTCTTGATAAGATTTAAGTTTTTATTTTTAAAATCACCTGTGGATGTTCGGGAGTTGAATTATGTCAGGAGCGTGTCAATCGCCCCAGTGCCGTCTGAGCGGGTACTTTGTCGGACGTAGGAGCAGTCGGAGCGAAGTGCTGTAGAAGAGATAATTCCAGAACCAGTTCATCAGCACGCTCAGCTTGTTTCTCATTCCGAGAATTGAGATGAGGTGGATGAAGAGCCAAATCATCCATGCGAACCATCCGGAGAAGGATAAGCCGGGAAGGTCAGCAACAGCCCGGTTCTTTCCTATTGTGGCCATAGACCCTTTGTCTTTATATTTGAATTCCGATGTAAATTCACCGGCATTCAGGTTCTTGGCTAAATTTCGTGCCTCCTGAATGGCTGGCTGGGCCATCTGGGGATGTCCGTTTGGCGTGGCCTCCGTCTGAACCAAGGCAATGTCGCCGATAGCAAAAACGTCCTCGAGTCCTTTGACGCGGTTAAAGCCATCGGTCACGATTCTGTTACCACGTCCGATATATTCCGCAGGGATGCCGGGCATAGGCTCACCCTTCACACCGGCCGTCCATATAAGCGTCTCGTAATACTCCTTATGGCCGTCGGCAAAGGTGACATATTTATCTTCGTAGCTCTTCAGCACTGTGTTAAGACGGACGTTTACCATCAGCTCTTTAAGCCCTTTAAGTGCATTGTTCCTTGACTTCTCGCTCATGGCTCCCAATATTGTTGGAGCACCTTCAACAAGGGTGATGGTAACATCATCAGGTGATAGCTCGGGATATTCCTTCTTGAGGATATATTTCTTCATTTCGCCGAGGGCACCGGCAATCTCCACTCCCGAGGGGCCACCACCCACGACAAGGAAAGAGAGCAATTGCTTGCGTCGTTCCGGATCCTTGCAGAGAGCACCACGTTCGAGGCGGTCAAGGATTTCATCGCGTGTATGAGCCGCTTCGGCCACAGTCTTGATGCCGAAAGTTTCCTCGGGAAGATGATCCATGCCGAAATAGTTGTTGGTAGCTCCGGCCGCGATCACGAGTTTGTCGTAAGGGATAGTCTCATAACTCGTGGTCACCTCCTTCTTTTCAAGGTCGATGTTTTTCACGTGGCCCATGTGGTAGGAGACATCCTTCATTCTCTTCAATTCCCGACGGAAAGGGAAGCAGATATTCGACTCCACCAATCCTGAAGAGGCAATCTGATAAAATAGGGGAGGGAAACAATGGAAATTGTTCCTGTCGATCAGTGCGATTTCATATTTCTTCTTGTCGAGGCGCTTGCAGAGGTTAATGCCCGCAAAACCACCGCCAATGACTACAATTTTCTCTCTCTTCTCGTTGTGCATAACTAAGCAAATTTGGATAGGTAATGTCCGCGCAACCTTCAGTCGGGCGGAAAATTATTAGTTTGACATAATCGTATATAATGAAAAGACCCTTGCGGATTGGGAAAGTTTAAAACTATCCTTCGAAGTTGTTTAAACAACTTCTTTATTAACTAAACACAAGATGGAGTGTAAGGGTTTAGGACGAAGAGGGTAAGTTTATGAATCTAATGCCCGGTTTGAAGCAAAGAATGCACAAAAATTGAGAAAACTTACGGATTCGATTTAGGGACATTATTCTCCTCTGTCGCTCTGTGTGAGGGGAATAAATCTCTCAATGAGTAATAATTGATGCTCAGAAGAGAAAATATATAATCACGCAGAGGCGCAGAGGGCGCAGAGGTTCGCTTCGCTCAGGAGAAATAATAAAGCGACAACCGCGAAGTTAATATAGGAATCCTAAGAGCCATAAGGGTATTTTATTGCCATTGCCATATTCAAGGTTATCGGCTAAGACAAAGCTGTCGGGCCGGTCGGCTATTTGGGCGAAGCCCTTGCCTTTTCCCCCCACTTCAAAGAGTAGTGAATGATCGAGAAGGAAATCTCCGTATTTAGGCGCATATAGCTTACCATGCATACTGAGCATTGAGGCGGCAAAACTTTCACGAACCGTCCCTATCTTATTCCTTACCCCTAACGCATGAAGCACAGAAGGATTGTCAAAAAGTATTTTCTCAGGTTTGGCGGCCGCTTTAGGTTGACTCGTTGGATCTGATAAAGAGCGCAGGATCGCACCATCATTTAATAGGGAGAAAAATTTCATCAACTGGTTTCGACTCACTGCAATGTCCCGACTTAAAGAGGTGATGTTAGGGACATACGGAACGTGTTCGGCAAGTGACACAAGAAGCTTCTTTAGCTTCAATTGTGTCTCATATTCTATTTTTGCTATTGCCGGAATATCTACATCTATTACTGCCCTGACGAGCCTCTCTACCCTTTGGGAATAACTTAGTTCGGAAGTATGAAGAAAAAAGGGATAATAACCCTTCTCAAGATACTTTTCAAATTCTGCAATGACCTTTACCTTAGTCGCTACAAGTGGAGCAATTTCAGTATGATTTGTAAGTATCTCATTCAGACTGAATGACTCAAATTCATTTTCTCCTGAAAAATTAAGATACTCACGAAAGGATAGCCCTCTGAGTTCATATTCTGCCACTCTTCGTGATAGATCCGCCGATTTGCTGTTAAGATGTAGCAAGGAAGATCCCGTAAAAACTACATTTAATCCCGGATAGCTATCGAATATATTCTTTAGTTCTTGTTCCCAATTTGATCGAGGGTAGCGGTGCACTTCATCGAGGAATAAATCAGTGCCGCCATGTTTATAGTGATACTCCGCCAAATCAATTATGGAATGATCGTTAAACCATAACTGGTCTAAGGAGGCATATAGGCTTGTAGTGGGCCTCTCTTTGCAACGCTGAAGCATTATCGTTGTCTTACCTACACCTCTGGCTCCTTTAAGCATAATAAAAGGGTCTGACCAGGCTATCTTATCATATAAATATCGACGATGTGGGAAGTTGGTTGTCTGAATAAGACGCTGTGATATTTCATATATTCGTTCCATAAGTGACTAATTTTCGCAAAGATATGAAAATTTTTCTTTACAAAGAAAAATTTTAAGCAAAATATTTCTCTGAAAAGAAAAACTATGGGGAATATATAGCCTCGGTGGCTGTGTGTGAGGGGAATAAATCTCTCAATGAGTGATAATTGATGCTCAGAAGAGAAAATATATAATCACGCAGAGGCGCAGAGAGCGTAGAGGTTAGCATCGCTCAGGAGAAGATAAATTTCTAAAGATACTTAAAATTTTAGCGTTGATTTTGCACGAATCAAAACAAATGATTATCTTTGCCTCCGCAGGCCGTGTCACGGAAACCCCGGTCTGGGGTGATGAGGTGTGGGTCTGTGAAAAATATGTAGAGACATATTTAAATAACAGATTTAAAAGCGTTTATCCGCGCTGATTCTTGGCGAACTGAAATTTCTCGCAAACTTTTCAAATCTAAGTCAAGGGTTGAGCAACGGTAGATGCCCGTGGATATGTAATAATCTTTTTTTCTGCGTATTCTTCGAGAGAAGGATATGTAGAAAAATGTAATTACATATATGTGCGTGGGCTTCTGCGTTGCCGTCCGACTTAGATTAGGCAATGCGAGAAGCCTCAG
>CAMWIH010000085.1 GCA_947174305.1 uncultured Porphyromonadaceae bacterium
GAACGTGACAAAATGGAGGCGCAATTAAAAGAAGATCTTGAAGCCTATCTTATTGGAGAAGCCATCAAGAAAGCCCGACAGTCACAAGCTCTGACACAAGAGCAGCTTGGTGAACGAGTCGGCGTTCAAAAGTCACAGATTTCAAAACTGGAAAAGGGGCACAGCATTATCACACTTCCAACAATTAGCCGGATTTTCCGTGCCCTTGGAGTCCAGACTGCATCTTTGGATCTTGGGTCACAAGGAAAAATTACTCTTTGGTAAAACGTTGTTTTATTAGTTGATAAGAGGAAAATTTTTTTGACAGGATATTATTTTTCAGACAGGAGAACGGGAGAAACAGGAGATGACATTGCTCCTGTTTCTCCTGTTCTCCTGTCTTAATTAATTTTTTCTCCTGTCTAAATTAATATTTTCTCCTGTCCAAATTAATTGAGTCTCCTGTCCAACCGGTCTAATACACTATCACTTTCACGGGGCGCATTGCGGGGGCGGAGATTACATATACTCCCGGGGGAAGGAGGAAGATCTCGCCGTCGGTGACGGTGGCGGGAGTGGAGATTACACGGCCGGCATAGTCGGAGATGACAAGGCCGGTGCGCTCTCCTTCGCATCGTACCATGAAACCGCCTTCCAGCCATAGGATGCGCATGGGACTCTCCTGCCATAAGTCCTCAACACCACTGTCGGGAGCAATGTAGATGCTGTTGCTCTGTTCAGACATTATTCCAAGGCGCGAGTAGCTTACGTAATAACTCTCCCCTACCGACGGATCACGGTCGGCGAAGGTGTAGGAGGTCTCCCCCGTTTCATAACTGTCGCTCTCCTCATTACCATCTATTGTCCTGACACGTGTGATTAGGTAATAGTCGGCTATCCCCGGTGCCTCGCTCCAATGAGCGGTATAACCGTTATCGGTGAGGTCGGTCGGCTCGAAAGCTGTCAGCACTCCCATCTCAGGACGCGCCAAAGCCTCCCCTTTAAGCGTTACGGCTATGCTGGCATCTATACCTCCGTCGTATAGCGTAACCTTGGCCTCGTGAGTCCCTATCGCCTCGGGATGATAGGTTATGTTGAGAAGATAACCCTGGTTCTGGTTCATCGTCGCCGCAGGAATTGAGGTGGTCTCGGCCGTGAATACCCCTCGGTTAGACCCGGAGGCCACTATGCGCACGGAAAGAGGTTCGGTGAGATTGTTACCCACAATCTGCAATACACGTGTAATTGTTCCTCCAACGGCTATCTGCCCGAAGTCAAGGCTCTCACCATTCACCGGCTGAGTGATTTCAGGATCTCCCGTTATGGGCGGTGTCGGGTCGCTCCCCTCCTGCTCGGAGAGATAGAACGTTTCGGATGTGCGCGTGCCCCAGATATACTCCGCCAATTCGGGGAAATCGACAAAGGGATTTCGGTTACCCTGATACTGTTCAACCACATTGTTGCGGTCAATCTCTTTCTGGCTCACCGGATCCTGACGCGCCCAGTCGAGAAGCATGTTATAGGCCCAGTCGCGGAGCGTGGGATAATCATTTTTCTGGAACATATAATTGATCACCCAGTTTATGTCATCATACACTGTGGCCATATAGAAGAAGGCACGGGCGAAGTCGCCCTTATATTGGTCGCCCGGTTCAAACACGTAAGCACTTCCTCCGCCGAATCCGGCACGTGTGGTGCCAACCTTTGTCACGCCATTGTTGTAGCTTGCACTCTGCACCGGCCCCATAGGATAGTTCAGCTTGGCCTGATTGGCCGCACCGTCGGAGGGATAGAGGTTCCACATGTCAGAATAGGCAGGGGTATATTCCACGCTCCCGGCCTGTTTCCACCACGACTTGGGCACGCTGTGCTCGCGCTGCATCTTATTGGCCGAGAAACTGCTTTTTCCCGACTGACCGGCGCGGATGAGATAGATTGCGTCGGAATACATATCCCACCATCGTTTGGAACCATTGTAAAGCTCCGGATAGACATCGGAATACTGCCAATAGTTGGGTAGCTCATAATATTCGAGGGTGGTGTGTCGCTGCACGCATTGCTTGGCCGCAATCTTGAGGTCGCGCCCACGTTTCCCATCCATCGACTTGTAATAGCTCTCCTTGTATCCTGCAAAGCCTGATGAAGCTGACAACAGGAGAAGGGTGAGCAATGTCAGTATCTGTCTTTTCATAGTTTTCCTTTTTAAAACCTCACAGACCATCTTTTTTAAAACCTCACAGACCATCTTTTAAAACAAGGGGCGAAGCCTTAACCTCGCCCCTTTATCAATAATCATAAAATTATGAACTTAGTCCAAAATCTTATATTCCGAAACCTCCTTGAAGCCACGCTGACCGAAATATTTGGTAATGTTTCCTTTCAGCATAACCTTCTTGCCATAGATTTCAGGGTTCTTACCCACACCCAACACACTGCGCAAATCGCCTATAGGGATGGCCACGGGAATAGAGTTGCTTAAGTTAGCGCTTCCCACTCCTGCTGAAGAGAGCACGCAGTTTGTGCCGTTTAAGAAGTTGGTGGAACCGGTGGTGTCCTCTTTGCCGAACACAGCCTCAGACCATGTCATACCGGGCACGAAACCTACTATATAACCTTCCACCCACACACCATTAGCATCGTCTGTGCTAGTCTGGATATAGGAGATATCGAAAGGATTGGCCTCGGTGCCGTCACCCTGTCCGCTTGCCGGAGGAGTGACAGGAGTGTCGCCACCAGCGCCGTTGCCTCCTTCGAGAATTTCATACTCGCTAACGGCCTTAAGTCCGCGCAAGCCGAAATATTTCTCAAGGCTACCCTTAACTTTCACCTTGGCTCCATAGATTGAGGGATTCTTGGAAATGGCCAGTTTATCCCTCACACCTGTTGAGAGACCAACAGGAATTGAATTGTCGGCCACGGCACTGCCCACAGGCTGAGAAGAAAGCACGAAGTTTGTACCGTTGGTATAGTTGGTTGAGCTTGTGTCGGGAGTGTTTCCGAACACTGCTTCCGACCATGTCATGGCAGGAACATAACCAACCACATAACCCTCAACCCATACGTCTGCGGCATCGGCTGTGGAGGCCATGATCTGCTCAACGGTATATGGACTATCCTTCGTGCCGTCACCGGTGCCTGGGTTTACAGGTGTAGTGCCCCCGCCAATCTCAACACCATCGATCTCGAAGGAATCGGATGCGCCCGTGCCTTGCACGCCCGGCAGGCCGAGATAAGTGTCGAGAGAGCCGCTCACGAGGATGGATTTCTTATATACCACAGGATTGTCGGCAAGGTTGCCATACTCCCTGATTGCGCTTCCCTGCGGAAGAGCCACAGCCATGCATCGGCTCCAGTCGGTTTCGTCGGCTGAGGCTGCAATCACAAGGTTATTATCCATCTCGGCATCCTTGCCGAAGATGATATCCGAGTTAGACGTTACGGCAGTCACACCGGCCTTAACCGAACCCACGATATAACCCTTCACCCAGCCCTGACGGCTCTGGTTCTGAATCTCTGTTGCCTCGGCTATAGTGAATGGATCATCTTTCTGACCCTTCTGATCAAACTCAACGTCGTCGAGAGAACGGATGAGAAGCTGCCAGCCGTTCACAGATCCATCGGTTGTGGCATAGCTTGGATCGGAGGCGTAATAAGATAGGATACCTCTGATGGTTCCTGTTCCTTCCGGCAAGATATCGCTATAGAATGTGGCATAACCTGAGGTGCGTACCGTAAGCTTGGAGCTGTTCCCTTCCTGAGTTATAAAACGGTTCACCGATTCCTGATAAGGGGCGTAGGGAAGTTCACCGCCACCTTCGAATTTCACGTTGCGGAACTCCACAAGCTGGCCCTGGAGGTTATAGAAATCCACCCCGGGACTCGATGGCAGCTGATCAATGCTTTCAACTATGCAATACATATTGTCGGCAGGCTTGCTTTCCTGAGGAGTGATATATGTAACCTTCGTCTCGGGAAGACCGTTAAGCTCAACATGCTGCTGGAACACATTGAAATCGACACGTCCCATTGAGGGGTCACCGTAATTGTCCTCGTTGAGCCAGCCGATCTGGAGAAGATAGTTATATTTACCAACCCAGAGACCGGTGAGGTCAACCACCACTTCCTGACCCACGTGGTAGTAGTCATACAGGCCTGCGCGACGAATTGCGAATGTCATTGCAGAAGTCTCGTCCTGTATGCAGAGGGTCTGATAGATATTGCCAGTTGCATCTGAAGAGATGACGCGGCCTTTGACTATATAGGGAGTCTTGCTATCCTCATCCTTGTAGGGGCAGAGCTGCATATTCTCCTCGGCGAACTTATCCTTGAACTCGGCTATGGTGGTGTTGGCCGTGTTCTTGGCCACCGGCACCACAAGACCCGGATCATCAAAACTGTTCTGGCACGATGTCATCGCCCCCAGTGGAAGGAGGGCAAGGAGTGCCCGGAATATATATTTGATTTTCATCTTCGTTTTCTTATTAATTTTTCTGTGATTGCAGATTCTTTCTCAAGCCGTGATTACTTGGAATATACTCCGGCAACTGAAACTTTATCAATCTCCCAAGTTCCTGAGAGGGAGCTTATGGAAGTGTAACGGAACCCTATCTCTACTTTCTTGCCGGCATAGTCGTCAAGAATCATATAGCCGGAATTGCCGAATGTCCAGGAATTTCCTGCCGGCGGATAAGGCACTTCGAGCTGTTGCCATTCAGTAGAGCCGACTTCGCGAACGAGTGTCGAGGTCATCTGCAAGAAATTGTCGGAATTGGTGAAGTAGTTTCCGGCCTGATGCACCATCAATCGGATCTGCGTGTAGTGTGACAGGTCAATCTCCGGTGAGATTGCCATAGCGTCCGTGACTACGGCCGGAGTCTTTCCTCCGGTGGCAACCAGACCATATTGAGAGCTGTGCTTCCACGTCTCGAAACCGGCTTGAGAAGGTGTTCCCTGATCGAATGTGAAGCCTTCCATACCTTTTGTGAGGTCAACACTGAAAAATTCGCGTGCTCCGGCAGGAAGCACCATGTTGGGATCCGGTTCCTTTCCTTCATCTCCCCAAACATAATCGCTCACGCTGCGCACTCCATACTGACCGCAATATTTGATACCAACGGTTCCATAAACAGTTACCAGTTCACCCAAGTTTTCAGGATGATCCTGAAGGTTGAGCGCTTTGCGCACATCGCCGCTCGGAAGCTGCACCGTGGCGATATTTGCAGGATCCTTCTCATTGGGATCGGAAGCAATCATAATGTTTGTATTCACCCCGGCAGGAACAGTGAAGTCGGCGGCAAGAGCCAGGTTGGAGTTGCTTATATCAACATTTACCCATCCTACGATATAACCGGTAACCCACGCTTCACTTTTGTCATAACCGAATTCATCGTGAGGCACAGTTCCCAATGCCGCCTGATAGGCCGCCATAGGGGAATCCCAGTCGCCATTGCCGAGGCTCGCTTCACCAAGGGCTTCCGGCTTGTTGATGGGCGGAAGGGCCTGGTCGCCTGTGCAGGCTGAGAGACTCACCATAGCCAACGCACCCATTAATATGCTCTTAATATATTTCATTGGTTTCGTTTTTTAATGTTTTGAGTTTTAGGGTTAGAGTTTTAAGAGTTTCTCATTAACTCCCTTATCTCCTTAGAATCTTATGCCTACATTGAAGAATACGCGTATTCCCTGAGCGTAAGCCACCTTATTGGCAAACTTGGTTGTGGTGTAGTTGGTGAAGTCAAACTTACCATCCTGCCACCCGCGCATCTGGATGTTGCGGTTGTTGAGAAGGTTATTTACAGAGAGGTTGAAGTTGAGTGAACCCCATTTCATGTAAAGCACCTTACCGATAGAGAGATTCATCACGAAGGCATCCTTGAGTCTGTCCTGCGCGATGATTTCACGACGGCGGGCATCATATTCCTCTTCACTCTGGCAAACCTTCCAAAGACCGGGCATCTCTTCATGACGGGCGAACGAAAGGTCATAGTAGTTGTCGGCAAGATAGTTGGCGTTAATCTCGAAGAACCATTGCTTGATGTTATAGTTCAATGCAATGCTATATGCCTGCTGAGGAGCACAACCGATGAAGTAGTTCTTCAGATAAACACGGCGATATACGTCCTCTTCCGAGCCGTTGTCGTAGTTGCGCACACCCATCGGGTTGTTCTTGTACTGGTAACGCGAGAAGTTGGCGGCTCCGCGCACACTCAGACCTGTCATGATCTTATATTCCAGACCGATTTCAATACCCTTGTATTCAGTCTCAACATCTGAAATATTATAGTTCATGAAGCTCTTGAGGTCGTAATCATAAAAACCGGTATGCTTCATGGCATCCCAGACATGTGTGTAGAAACCGGTTACCGATCCGCGGAAGTTCTTGTAGTTCCAAACGTATGCAATGTCTCCGCTTAGGAAACGCTCTGATTTCAAACCCGGAACGGCATCATCTTTCGTGCGAGGGGAAACATAAGAGTCGTAAGGACGCGGTGCGCGTGTTCCGTAGGTTGCGTGAGCCACGAAGTAGTTACGTCCGTTGAGCTTGTAGGTTGCACCTGCCTTGATGGAGGCATTGTCGAACGTGTGACGTTCACCGGCACCGTAAGAGTTTTCCGGAGCTCGTCCATTCTGCATGTTGCCGTGACGCATGAAGTTAACGTAGTTTATTTCACCACCATAGTTAACATTCCAGTGGGTGGTGACAATCTGATTCTGAAGCCATGCGCGAACCATGAGGTGACGGATGTTGTAGTCATAACCGAACACGTCGCCGTCGGTCACAAGACGGTTGGGGTTACGCATATCGTTCTGAAGCTTGTCGGTTGAGCCTCCGAAATCACGTTCGGAATAGGTGTCAACATCACGCCAGAACTCACCTCCAAGAAGGTCTCCCACGGTCTTGAAATAGTGGGCATCCGTATAGTTCACTGTCAAACCGCCCTGAAGAGTCATGCGGTCGGTGAGACGGTGGTTGATATATGAATTGAACATCCACTGCATCGTATTGGTATGGTTATACTCAAGGATTGTCGTGGACTGTCCCCTATATTCAGGATTGCGGTCGAAGTTCTCGCGATTCAGCATGTTCGACTGATAGATTGCATCCCAGTCGATCTGACGGATGCTTTCGTCGTTGCGCCAGAGGTCGGTGAGCTGATTATACTGCTCGAGCTGTGCATCATAAACCTCGGTGCCGGGATCTGCGGTAGGCAACCAGTATGAGGGGAGCTTGCTGTAATAGTCGGGCGCAGGGTTCTGTCCGTAATAATTCAGACGGCTCTGTGCGTATGCGTTATGACGGAAACCGATAGCAGTGTTGAGGATTGTTCCCTGTTTGGGTTTGAAAATCCAGTTAAGGGTAGCTGAGGGATCAAAGGTCTTTACCACGCGTGCGGAGCGCTTCTTGCCGTTGAAGTAGCCCCAGCTCGGGTTGTAGAGGTTAGAACCGGCAAGGTCGTATGCCTCCTGAATGGATGTGCCGGCGGTTGCACGCTCGGTGGGAGCGCCCCATGTGGAGAGGTTAAGCGAATGCTTGTCGTTGAACACCTTCTGAAGGCTCATCGCATAACCGAATGAGTTATAGAATGTGCCTTCAATCACACCCTCATTGGCATAACGTCCGATGACGGATGCTGAGAATGCCCAGCCGCTGCGTGTGAGACCAGTGCTGTACTGAAGCATTGCACGGAGCATGTAGTTGGAGTTGGTGTAACTGAGGTTTCCACGGAAGCCGGGAGCATATTCGCTGGCGTATGTGGTGTTGTTGGTCGAACCACCGATTGTGCCTATACCGTATGCGGCCGCTTCGCTACCGAGGCTGACAGTTTTTGAACGGAAAGCCGAAGATGTGAGTCCACCCAAGCTTCCGTAGCTGAAAGATCCACGCATCGGGTCGTTAAATTCTATACCGTTGATGTAATTCGTGGTCCAGGTGTTGTCAAGACCGCGCTGTTTATAATAAACGGCAGAGAAATTATAGTTCGACATCTGATAGAAGATATCGTCGTTGGCACCCTGGATTGTACCGATATTCTGGGTCATCCCTTCGTCGTCGGCAATCTGTTCCTCGTCGAAGATAAATTCGTCTGAGTTGAGGAAAGCGCCGTCATAGCCCGATTCGGCCATGCGTATCTCCCCTATGTTCTTTACAAGGCCATCTACAAGCTCCACATCTATGTAGAGGTCTTCATATCCGAAGGCCACTACCTGAAGCACATCGGGGCCCGGGGCGGCTTTCGAGATGGTGAATGTTCCGTCGCTTGTGGTGGTCACAAAAATCGCCTGGTCGCGCAGCAGGATGTTGGCATCCGATATCGCCTTCCCGCTCATCGCATCGACCACTGTGCCTTTAATTCCGGTGGCCGCCAACCCGGGCAGCACCGCGCACAGAAGCATAAGTAAGGTTAATTTTACTCGCATTTCGATGTTATGTTGGTTTTATAATTTCTTTTTTATTTTAAATGTAGCAACGCAAATGACAGACATTGCGCACTCCTTTTATTTCATCTCCTTCACGAGATAGATCTCGGTGGGAAGGTGGTCGGAATATCCGTCTGTCCATACACCTCCGGCAAAGGTCCGCTTGGGATAACCCTTATACTGGCCATCCTGCTGGAGCAGGAACCCTTTGTTGAGCACTTCAGCACCCTGGAATTTCAAGCCACACTTGTCGTTCACGAGGTTTCCGTTGATGATTATCTGGTCGAAAAGGTCCCAGCCTCCGCGATAGATGTATGAGCCAATACCTTTGTCGAGTTTCTCCCAGAAGGGATTATAGAATCCCCGGTCGGGAACATCCTTGATGCTCTTCTGTGCGCCCAATGTCTGGGAAACGCTCTTGTTATGCGGGTCGTCGTTAAGGTCGCCCATCACGATCACGCCCATATTGGGATCCACCTTATAGAGGGAGTCGGCAATCTGCTTGCTCAGCGATGCGGCGGCCTCGCGAAGCCAGCTGCTCTCTTTCTCTCCGCCACGGCGCGAAGGCCAGTGGTTCACAATCACTGCCACACGGCTGCCCCCAAGCAGACCTACCACACACATCTGGTCGCGGGTCTTGAATTTGGGAAGTTCGGGAACCACCAGACGATGGTTGGTGACATTGATGGGATGGAAGAAGCGCGGGTTATAGAGCAAGCCTACATCTACTCCGCGTGCGTCAGGACTGTCATGGTGAACTATCTGAAGGTTCCAGTTCTTTATGGCATCAGCCTTGACCAGATCCTCGAGCACCGTGATATTCTCAATCTCGCTCACTCCGATAATGGCCGGACCCATGGGGGTGGTCTTGGTGGTCATCTGCGAGATGGCGTAGGAAAGGTTCTTGATCTTCGACCAATATTTATTTGCGTCCCAACGGTTCTTACCCGCAGGTGAGAACTCAAGGTCATACTTGCCGTTATTGTTGATGGTATCGAAAAGGTTCTCAAGGTTATAGAACGCTACTCCGAACATCTGATAACGTTTCCCCTCTTTATTCCCCTTGGGCTGGGAATAAGCGCAAAAAGCCGCTGACGCCCCTATCAGAAGCGCCAACGACACTTTAAGTAAATCTTTGATTTTCATTGTCGGTTGGTTTCCTTTTCAGTATTGAAAGTTTTTATTTTTCAGTATTGAAAGCTTAATGTTGCTTTCCCTGTTCGTGATCAGAAATACTTAACCTCTTTCCCCTCCATCGCGCCGAGGAGATTATTGGCAAGACTGCTGGCCCCGATGCGGAAAAGGTCGTGATTGAGCCATTCTTCACCCAATACCTCCTTCACAATGGTGTAGTAGGCCACGGCTTCCTCTGCAGTGCGCACACCGCCCGAGGCCTTGAAGCCTACCTTGCGTCCTGAAGTCTCGAAATATTCCTTGATGCACTGACACATCACGTAGGCCGCCTCAAGGCTGGCACCGCTATAGATCTTGCCCGTTGAGGTCTTGATGAAGTCGGCACCGCTATACATTGACAAAACCGACGCCTTCTTGATATTCTCGGCTGTCTTGAGAGCACCTGTCTCGAGAATCACTTTCAGTTTCGCGTGCTTGGCTGTGTGCTTGAGTTCTATGATCTCATCGCACAGATCCTCATAATCTTCATCGAGGAACAATCCCATATTGAGCACGATGTCAACCTCATCGGCACCGGCCTCGACTGCAAGTGCCACATCGGCAACCTTCACAGCCTCGAATGTTTGACTGGAGGGGAAACCGGCGGCAACCACTGCCACATCCACACCCTCCACATCAAGATGGGTCTTGACAACCTCAGCAAAATTACTATACACGCAGATTGCCGCCACATTCTTATATTGCGGATAGTCGTTATCGAAATCATTTACTCGCTGTGTGAATCTGGCCACACTCTTCACGCTGTCTTCAGTGCTGAGTGTGGTCAAATCAATAGAACTGAACAAAAATTGATAAACCTCCGGAGTGGCGTTCTCCGCGGCCTTCTCCATAATCTTGCTCACAGCCTCAGCCACTGCCACATCATCAGATATGACCTTGCTTGCCGCGATTGCTTCCTGATATCTGTCCATATATATGTGATTTTGTTTTTCCGGTATTAATGCACGATAAGCTATTTTTTCAAGTCGATCGAACACTTTCAATATTCCCCTTTTGCAAATTTATCTAAATATTCTAATAATTGAAAATCAAATTTAAAAAATATTAATTTTTATCTCTTCATTTCTCTTTTCAGGCTCCTTACTTCTTCACACCGGGCCGTGTTTTGTCTCCCGACACCACGCGTCCCGGATTCTGGGCTATGAATTGCGCCCAGCTTCCCGGCCCCTTGGGGAGCTTCGGCTTCCCTGTCTCATAGAAATGTGTGAGGGCGGCCGCCAAGGCATCTGTCGCGTCAAGAAGTTTCGGCATATTCTCCTCGGGGATATGAAGCATCCTTTTCAGCATCTCCGCCACCTGTTCCTTTGAGGCCGAACCGCGTCCCGTCACCGCCTGCTTTATTGAAAGAGGGGCATATTCGGCGATAGGGATATCCTTTACAAGAGCCGCAGCCATCGCCACACCCTGCGCACGACCGAGCTTCAGCATCGACTGCACATTCTTTCCGTAAAAGGGAGCCTCGATAGCCATCTCATCAGGGAGATATTGCGTCACTAATCCCGACACACGTTCATAGATGCGGTGAAGGCGCTTGTAATGGCTCTCAAACTTGCTCAGCTCAATCACGCCCATCACAATCACCTCCGGTTTCTTCCCGTTGATCCCTAACACGCCATATCCCATCACATTCGTGCCAGGGTCAATGCCCATTATAATCCTCTGGTAATCCCTGATATCGCTCATAAAATGAAATGCCTAAATTACCCATCTTGTCAGCCGGACCCCGACCCTAAACCACTTCAAAAAGGGAAGTAAACACCATCCCTTCCGGGCCGAACTTGGAATCGAAAGCGGAAGCCAGCCTTTCGAAACTTCTTTCTCCCCACAACTTAGCGGCGGCAACCGAAGGGAACTCCACTTGGAAAGCCACGCTCGCCGCATCGGCATGCTCATGGCTGACGCCCCCTGCCTCACGCATGGCAGAGACCCGAGGATTAGTGCCCTCGCCCATTCCAGCCTTATCTCCGGCCTCTAATTTCGCAATCTCACCCTTGAGCCAGAGAATTACCTCTGCCTCCATCTCCCTCCTCACCATAAAGGTAGCATTATGAATTATCATAATAATTTATATAATCTTATTTATTTGAAATTGGTTTCGCCCATATCGCCTATAATAGCCTATCACGCCCATCTCGCCTACCCGGCCCATCTCGCCTATAAATCGAGCCTATAATAATAAAAAAACGGCCCGCTTCATGAAGCTTGCCGCCAAAACAAAATTATGAAAAACATGA